>NZ_WJRS01000005.1:0-320005 GCF_028895205.1 Pseudomonas sp. ITEM 17296
CTGCCGTTTATAACCGCAGATCCGCTGTCTCCAGGCAAAGATGTTTTGTCCGTCCTGTACCTCTTCAAACGCGCTCAAGGGTGCGACAATTAATCCTGTTCGCGCACGTGACTTTGCCCTGCCTAACCTGCGTCAAGACTTAGGTTCGGGGCACCCTCGCGCCCGAATAGAGCGATGCCAGCGTGCCGTGCTGCGCATTTATGGACTTTCACCGTCCTATCACTTGAGGTAGAGAGCAAGATGGCTAAGGCCGCCGATGTCGTTGTGCAATGCCTGGAAAACGAAGGTGTCGAGTATGTGTTCGGCATCCCTGGTGAGGAAAACCTCGACCTGCTGGAATCCCTGCGCAAGTCGAAGATCAAACTGGTCCTGACCCGCCACGAACAATCTGCGGGCTTCATGGCCGCCACCTATGGCCGCCTGACCGGCAAGACCGGCGTCAGCCTGTCGACCCTCGGCCCTGGCGCGACCAACCTGGTCACCGCCAGTGCATACGCCTACCTCGGCGGTATGCCGATGATGATGATCACCGGCCAAAAGCCGATCAAGAAGTCCAAACAGGGCCGCTTCCAGATCATCGATGTGTGCGGCATGATGGCCCCCATCACCAAGTACACCCATCAGTTCGCCTCGGCCGACAACATTCCTTCGCGCATGCGTGAAGCGTTCCGCCTGGCTGAAGAAGAAAAACCAGGCGCCGTGCACCTGGAACTGCCGGAAGACATCGCTGCCGAGCAGACCGATGCCATGCCGATCCCGCGCAGCCTGCACCGCCGCCCGCTGGCCGAGCACGTGGCCATCGAAGCCGCCATCGAAAAACTGCGCACCGCTCGCAGCCCGATCCTGGTGATCGGTGCCGGCGCCAACCGCAAGATGACCGCCAAGGTCCTCAAGCAACTGATCGACAAGACCGGCATTCCGTTTGTCACCACCCAGTTGGGCAAGGGTGTGGTCGACGAGCGTAGCCCGCGCTTCCTGGGCAACGCCGCGCTGTCGTCCGGTGACTTCGTCCACCGCGCAATCGAAGCGGCCGACCTGATCATCAACATTGGCCACGATGTGATCGAAAAGCCGCCGTTCTTCATGGTCCGTGGCGGCACCGAAGTCATCCACATCAGCTTCCGCTCCGCCGAAGTCGATGCCGTGTACTTCCCACAGGTCGAAGTGATCGGCGACATCGCCAACGCCGTCTGGCAAATCGCTGAAGGCCTGGGCGACACCTCGCACTGGGACTTCACCCGCCTCATGACCATCCGTGAAGCCAACGAAGCGCAAATCGCCGAAGGTGCCGACGACGACCGCTTCCCGGTCTACCCGCAGCGCTTGGTCGCCGACATCCGTCGTGTGCTGCCGTCTGAAGGCATCGTTGCCCTCGACAACGGCATCTACAAGATCTGGTTCGCCCGTAACTACAAGGCCCACAAGCCGAACACCGTGCTGCTCGACAACGCCCTGGCGACCATGGGCGCCGGCCTGCCGTCGGCGATGGCAGCGCACCTGGTGTACCCGGACCGCCCGGTAATCTCGGTATGTGGCGACGGCGGCTTCATGATGAACAGCCAAGAGCTGGAAACTGCAGTTCGTCTGGGCATGCACGTCACCGTGGTGATCTTGCGTGATGACGGCTACGGCATGATCCGCTGGAAGCAGGCCAACATGGGCTTCACCGATTTCGGCCTGGACTACGGCAACCCGGACTTCGTCAAATACGCCGAAGCCTACGGTGCCAATGGCCACCGTGTGGAAAGCGCCGAAGGCTTGCTGCCGCTGCTCGAGCACTGCATCAAGACCCCTGGCGTACACGTGATCGACTGCCCGGTCGACTACAGCGAGAACGACCGCATCCTCAACAGCGAGCTGCGTGAGCGCGCGCTGGCGGTGTAAGGCTTAACGGCCTATTCGCGGGGCAAGCCCGCTCCCACAAGTACTGCACAGTTCCTGAGGACTGTGCTTACCTTGGGAGTAGGCACGCCCCCGCGAATGCTTTGCGCCAGACACCAAGTGGTATTAAATAAACACCGCGCCTGTCACTCTACGATTCTCCATTCTCACGTTCCCCAACCCTTGGCGAACACGAGAACATGACGATCGGATCGACTCATAACCACCCCGCACACTTGGCCATTGAGCCGTCATCCCCAGCCCAGCCATGGGCTGCACGTTACCCCAATCCACCCGATCTCTGTTTTGATTACCGCCGGTTGCTCGAACAAGCGGGAGGTATAGCCCGTGCTACTCAGCCGCATCACCGAATATGCATTATCGGTGCTGGTGTAACGGGTTTGACCGCTGCACGGGAGCTGTTGCGTTGCGGTTTTACCCATATCACCCTGATTGAGCAATCGAAGCGTGTGGGCGGGCGTCATTTGACTGTGGTGAACACGCTTGGGGATCACAAGCACCCCACCACCCCATTCGAAATGGGGGCTATGCGCATGCCGTTGTTCAATAGGACAGGAGAGCCACCCAAGGACGGTCGCTCGCTTATGGCCTATTACGCCAATGTGTTCGAGCTGCGCCTGACTGACTTTCCCAATCCCGGAACGCCCTGGGTGAATGCCACCGGTATTTATCTGCGAGAGGGTCAGCTGGATGGGAAGGGGGATCCAACGCTACTGATTTGGCTTAACCCGGAGGGAGACACACTACCTCCCACCCTCACGCTGCAGAATGTCTACAACAAATGGCGGCGCTTTGCGGAGCATTTCGCCGAGCGGGTCGCTGCTCATTATGGGACGGTGGATTGGGAGGCGATGTGGTCGGCAATCGTCGAACGTTATCACCGCTTGTCTTTCCGGGACCTGGTGCAGTTGCCTGCCCTTGACGCCTGGAACGCTGAAAACCCCGGAGACTTCGGCGGATTGGGGATGAACAGCGATGAGTCGGCAATTTTCTATGCAATCGGCATTGGAGATGGCAGCTGGGGCGCATTCTATGATGTCTGCTGCTTGTACCCGCTGCGTACTGCGATCTTTGGCTTCAGCAGCCATTTGCAGTTGGTGCATGGGCGTGTTGATGAGGGCGGCATACCCTACGTCGCACCGTATTTGGGAGCGGGCCAGTTACCCGATAGCAAAGGGCTCATGTTTCAGGCGCCTGCCTATTTGGGCCTTGCGGCGATGGATGATTGTCTGCTGTTCATGGACGTTGGGATGCAAGGCACATCGCTTTATGATCACTTCATTCAACGAGACGACGGTCTGCTGACCGACAGTTCAGTCTGCGCATTGCACAAGCAGTCTGATGGGCATGTCCGGGTGGAGTATCGCTGGCAGCACAGTGACCCGGCACATAGCCAGGTTTTGCACGAGGATTTCGACAGCGTAATCCTCACCACGCCTTCATGGCTGATTGAAACCCAGATACAGATCAATGGCTTCAATCGAGAGATTCTGCCGCAACGGATCATCGATGCCTGGAAGCATGCTCACTGGGAAACCAGTTGCAAGGTCTATGCACCACTCAAAAAAAGCTTTCTCGACCGCAAAGTGGCCATCCCTCAAATCCTCGTCACTGACAGCTTCGTGCACGATGTTTATGTCTACCGCTACAACGACAGCTACTCCGATGACTGCATCCTGCTCAGTTATACCTGGGAAGATGACGCCACTAAATTGGGGGCGATATCAGATCAGGCGTTGGGCAACAAATGCATCCAGGAACTCGACCGTATTCTGATGCGCTGTACCAATATGGGGGAAGCCATATCGCCTTACATCGATACTCGAAACATCCGCATACAGCGCTGGATGACAGATAGAAATGCTCTCGGCTGCGCAAAGCTGTACAGGGCAGGTACCTATTACGACGCAGTCAGCCTGATGAAATACAACCGCGACCTCAGCGCTGCCTCCGGACTCTATCTGGCGGGAGAGTCCTTCTCTGTTGACGCGGGTTGGACCGAGCCGTGCCTGCGCACTGCAATCGATACCGTGATCAACCTCTGCAATCGCACGAAAGCCACGTTCAATGGAGGCTTCACCTTGGATCATTACCCGCATTATCAAGTGCGGTAATCAGGGCGTCGGCAATCAATATGTAGGATCCTTCCCTCAATAATTCTTCCTTTTCCCTACGATCTTGTGGGAGCGTCCTGACTGTCGCTCCCAGGCTCAACCCCGCTTTACTGGCGCCCTTCCACAACAAACATAAAAGGAAGCCGCCATGTCTGAACACTGCACCCCTGTCAGCCCCGTGCGCATCGCAGTCATCCAGTATGACCCTCAAGTGGGGGTCGAGCACGGTGATAGCAATGTGAGCAGGGGCCTGGCATTGGCCCGGCGCGCCGTGCGCGAAGGTGCCAACCTGATTGTGCTGCCAGAGCTTGCCAACTCCGGTTATACGTTCCACTCGCGGGCAGAAGCCTATGCCCATGCGCAGACCCTGCACGACGGGCGCAGTGTCCAAGCCTGGGCGGACTTTGCGCGGGATCATCACATCTATCTGGCGGCGGGGTTCGCCGAACGGGATGGGATGAAGCTGTATGACAGCGCCGTACTTTTCGGCCCCGAGGGAATGCTTGGGCACTACCGCAAAGCGCACCTATGGAACCAGGAGAAGCTGTGGTTCACGCCCGGTAACCTCGGCTTCCCGGTGTTCGAAACCCCCATTGGGCGTATCGGCCTGCTGATCTGCTGGGATATCTGGTTCCCCGAAGTCCCCCGCCTGATGGCTGCACAAGGCGCCGACATCCTCTGCAGCCTCAACAACTGGGTGTGGACGCCGCCGCCGCTGTTCGATGAGGCCGGGCGCTGCATGGCTTCTTACCTGACCATGACCGCAGCGCACGTCAACAACGTCTATATCGCCGCTGCCAACCGAATTGGCAGCGAGCGTGGCGGTCGTTTTCTGGGCTGTTCGCTGATTGCCGGCACCAACGGCTGGCCGATCGGAGAAGTGGCAAGCGCGGAAGAGGAAAGCATCCTCTATGCCGATGTAGACCTCAGTGCGGCTCGGTCTGCGCCGATCTGGAACAGCCTCAATGATCTGCCGCGAGATCGGCGTACCGATCTTTATGACCACACCCTCGGTTATCGCCTGCATGCCCCGATGCCGCGCTGAGGAGGCAGAACATGAACGAGATAAGCATCCCGAACAGGCAAAGGCCACCGCTGGTGATATTGGCCTGCCTGACCGTATTGCTGATAGTTAGCCTGGTTTTCGGCCAATGGCCGGACTACGCACAGCTCACCGCCACACTTGATCAACCCCTGAGCCGTTTGCGCTGGATAGTCGGCGACATCAGCGAAGTCGCTTTCTACAAGCACGAGTTGCCGGCTCTGGGCCTGCTGCTGGGGGCTTGTCTGGCGCATTGGGCCGGTCTTCGTGGCTACCGCTGGCAAGGTTTTGCCATTTGTTATGGCACTGGGCTGTGGCCGTGGGTGTTCACCAGCTCGCTGCTCGGCCTGTTGCTCAGCCACGTCTTGTGGGGGTGGACGCTGGCTGGGGGAGGGTGGCAACCGACCTTCGTTGCTTTCGTGTCGCTGCCGGCTGCCATGGTATTGCTGTTTGGCGGAGGCTGGCAGGTGACGATTACCGGGGCGCTACTCGGTGCGCTGCTGGTAACGCCTGCCAGCCTGCTCCTGGTCAATTACCTGTGCATTCCTTTGCAGTTGCCGGTGGTCATCGGCAACGTTGGCGGCATGGCCGTGGCGAGCGTAGTGGCTTTCCTGCTGTGCAAGCGTTTCCCGTCATGGGTGCACCAAGGCAAAAGGCCCGCGGGGTTGCAGCCCGTCACTCGTCAACCTGATTACGGTGTGGTCTGGACCTTTCGACGTGTGTTGGCTGACTTCAGTGAAGCGCCATTTTTCGGCAATGAGCTTGCCAGCCTCGGGTTGTTGCTGGGCCTGCTGTTGGCCTATGTGATTGCGCCTGCCGCACCAGCCTACGGTTCGCAACTGGTCGTGCAGATGGTGGCAGGCCAGGCGCTGGCGTCATTGGTGGGGGTGCTGGTGTGGCGTCGTCAATGGCAGGCGCGCGGCTGGTACCCCACTTACATTCCCATTGTGTCGATCGTTCCGGCTGCCGTGCTGATTCACGGTGGTGACTGGCAGGTTGTGGTAGCCAGCGCGGTGCTGGGTGCGCTGGTAGCGCCGCCATTGGCGGTGGCCATCAGTGGCCGGTTGCCAAGCTATATGCATGGCTACATCGGAAATGTCTTGTCCATGGCCTTCAGTACATTGGCGATCGTGCCGCTGGTGGGGCTGATAGGAGGTGCGGCATGACTGAGTCTCCACAGTTGCCTCGGCTGTCGATCGCCAGCCTGGGCGGCACCGTCAGCATGCAGGTCGATACGGTTGAAGGGGGGGTAACGCCAACGCTCGATTGTGAGAAGCAACTGTCCTTGCTGCCAGCGCTCAGGCAAATGGCGCACCTCGAAGTGGCGACGCTGGGCATGCTGCCCAGCGCCTCGCTCGGGTTTGTGACGCTGCTTGAAGTGCTGGCGTGGGCGCGTGGTCAGGTAGAGCGCGGTGCGCAGGCCGTGATGCTCACTCAAGGGACCGATACGCTAGAGGAGACGGCTTACTTCTTCGACCTGCTCTGGCCATTCGATGCCCCCTTGGTGCTGACCGGTGCCATGCGTTCGGCCAGCCAACCGGGCTGTGACGGGCCGGCCAATCTACTGGCGGCCGCGCAAGTGGCGTTAGCCCAGGCCAGTCAGGGGCGTGGCGTGCTGGTTGTGATCAACGACCAGATCCACAGCGCCGCGAAGGTTCGTAAGGTCGCCAGCCTGGCGATGTCCGCTTTCGAGTCACCAGGCAGTGGCCCCGTGGGCGAAGTGGTCGAAGGTGTTGCGCGCTATCACCACCAGCCTTCACCACGGGAGGTACTGCCACTGCCGCATCGTCTGGATCATCGCGTTGCCCTGTTGGAGGCCTGCCTGGATGCGGACACTGCCCTGTTGCAGGCCTTGCCGGCGCTGGGTTACGAGGGGCTGGTGATTGCGGGGTTTGGTGCCGGGCACGTCTCGGGCGCCTGGTCCGAGATGCTGGGCCAACTCACGCCCGGCTTGCCCGTGATCATGGCTACCCGCACAGGCAGGGGGCCTACGGCGCTGGCGACCTATGGGTTTGTCGGCGGCGAGATCGACCTGCAGAAAAAAGGGCTGCACATGGCTGGGCAACTTTGCCCGCGCAAGTGCCGAGTCCTGCTCTGGCTGCTGATCGGGTCAGGCAGGCAGGCCCTGCTGCCCATGTGGTTGCCACGCTAGCGAAACTGCCCGTAGCCTCGTCGCTGCGGGCAGCCTTCTGGTGCGTGCTGTGCTAGGGTGCGTGCACTTTTGCTTTTCAGGACAACCCCCATGCTCCCCGCGCTCAGCGAAAAAGAACTCGACCGCCTCGAAGACCTGCTGATCACTTACGGCAACGATTATTCGGTACTCAACCTGGCCGAGCTCAATGGCTTTTTTACCGCCCTGGCCAGTTCCCCGATCACCGTCCACCCCGAACAATGGTTGCCAGCCGTGGCGGGTGGCAAAGTGCCGAAATTCAAGAAGCCCGCGCATGAAGAGGCGTACACGGCGTTGATGTTGCGTTACGCCAGCCAAGTGGCGGACGAACTGGGTGACAACATCGATCAGTTCGAACCGCTGTTCGAGGAAAATGAAACCGACGATGGCGCTGTGATCATCATGGAAGAGTGGTGCTTCGGCTATATGCGCGGTACCCAGGTCGCCAGCTGGGACGCGTTGCCGCCGGAGCAGGATCAACTGCTCAAGGCCATTTCCCTGCATGGGCTGGAGGACAACTTCGAGTTGCTCGATCAAATGCGTGAAGAGGACATTCAAGCCTGTGTGCCTCAGGTGATCGAGGCGGCACGCCAGTTGTTCAAGTTCCATAATCAGCGGCACTGAGCCGAAGATGCAGCCTATGCACTCCACTGTAAAAGCGGCCTAGCGCCGCTTCTACAAGCATTATTCCGCCACGCGAAATTATGGTTTCCCCCCAGCACTGATTCTGCTGCCAGTTGAATCGGTCCAACATGGCCTCCACCAGCCCATTCCGGCGCTGACCAGGAGCCAAGCCCATGTCGACCGCGATCAAACTCTACAACTTCCCCAAGTCTGGCCACGCGCACCGTATCGAGCTGATGCTCTCGTTGCTGAAGCTGCCGACCGAGCTGGTTTTCGTCGACCTGGCCAAAGGTGAGCATAAGCAGCCTGCGTTCCTTGCCCTCAACCCGTTCGGCCAGGTGCCGGTCATCGACGACAACGGCACCGTCATCGCCGACTCCAACGCCATCCTGGTGTACCTGGCCAAGAAATACGACAACGGCACCTGGTTGCCCGAGGAGCCCGAAGCCGCAGCGCGCGTGCAACGCTGGCTGTCGGTCGCCGCAGGCCCATTGGCCTTTGGCCCGGCTGCCGCTCGCCTGGTGACCGTGTTCGGCGCCGCGTTCAACACCGATGAAGTCATCGGCCGTGCCCACACCCTGCTCAAGGTGATCGACGCCGAACTGGCCAAGGCCCCCTTCCTGACAGGCAGTGAGCCCACCATCGCCGACGTTGCCAACTACTCCTACATCGCCCACGCACCAGAGGGCAATGTCTCGCTGGAGCCCTACGCCAACGTGCGCAGCTGGCTGGCACGGATCGAGGCGCTGCCAGGTTTCGTGCCGATGCCGCGTACCGCCACGGGCCTGCAAGCCGGCGATTGAGCTCAACCCCCCTTCGAGGAATGCCACCATGCACCAGCTTCCAGGCCATCGCGCGTCACCTTGGCACAGCGGTGAGAAGATCCTGCAGGAAAAGGTCGGTGTGTCGGAGCGCATGGAGGTGTTCGGGCAGAAGGTCATTCGCGACTTCATGCCAGACCAGCATCGCGCGTTCTATCAGCAGTTGCCGTTCATGGTGGCGGGCAGTGTGGATGCCCACGGCAGGCCGTGGGCGACCTTCCTCGAAGGCCCGCAAGGCTTCGTCAGCTCGCCCGACCCACGCCAGTTGCTGATCAACGTGGACCTGAAAGCGGATGACCCCGCCACACCAGGGCTGGCGAGCGGGCAGGCAATCGGGCTGCTGGGCATCGAGTTGCATACGCGCCGGCGCAACCGAATCAACGGCCTGATCGGCCAGGCACGTAACGGGCAACTGGAAGTGACGGTGGAGCAGTCGTTCGGCAACTGCCCTCAGTACATCCAGCTGCGCGAGTACACGCGTAGCGATGAGCCGGCAAAAGGGCGCGTCGATGCCACTGCACTGGATGCCCGCGCGGTTGCCATGATCGAAGCGGCCGATACCTTTTTTGTCGCAAGCTACGTCGCGCAAGACGATGGCCCGCGTTCGGTCGATGTGTCCCACCGCGGCGGTCGGCCTGGGTTCGTCAAGGTCGAGGGCAACCGCCTGACCATTCCCGACTACGCCGGTAATTTGCACTTCAACACGCTGGGCAACCTGTTGGTGAACCCGGTGGCAGGGTTGCTGTTCATCGACTTCGCCACCGGCAATGTACTGCAGCTTTGCGGGCATGCCGAAGTGGTACTGGAGAGCCCTGCCATCAATGCGTTCGAGGGCGCCGAGCGGCTGTGGACGCTGGACGTCGAGCACGTGGTATGGCGCCCGGCAGCCGTGTCGCTGCGCTGGGCCTTTAAAGAATACGCGCCGACCAGCCTGATGACCGGTACCTGGGCCGAGGCCGGCGAACGCCTGCAACAGCGTGAGCGTCAGCGTCAATGGCAGGCGTGGCGGGTGGTGCGCCTAGAGCAGGAGAGCCGTGATATTCGCTCGTTCTACCTGGCGGCAGATGCACCCGTGCAGTTTGCGCCAGGGCAGCATATTCCTGTGCGTATCGCGCTGGGCAGGGATGCCCCGCTGATTCGTACCTACAGCGTTTCCAGCGCCCCGTCGGACGGTTACCTGCGCATCAGCGTCAAGGCCCAGGGCCCGGCATCGCGCTATCTGCATGAGCGCATTGCGGTGGGGGACCTGCTCGATGTGCGCCTGCCCATGGGCAGTTTTACCCTGGATGAGCAAAGCGCACGGCCGATTGTACTGATTGGCGCGGGCGTGGGTATCACGCCATTGATCGCCATGCTACGAGCACAATTGGCCCGGCGTCAGGCGCGGCCTATTCACCTGTTTCACGGTGCGCGAAGCCTGGCGGACTTGCCCTTCCAGCAAGAACTGGCGGCGCTGCGCCAGCAAGCGGGCGAATGGTTGCGTGTACACCGTTGCCTGAGCCAGCCTGAGGCCGAGGCGGTCAGGGGGCGCGACTACGAGCATGCTGGCCGGCTGGGCATTGAGCAGGTGAAAGCCCAGCTGGCGCTGGATGACTACGATTTCTATGTGTGTGGCCCAGCGAGTTTTACCCAGGACCTGTACGAAGGGCTGCGTGCCGTGCATGTACCCGACGCACGTATCCATGCCGAAGCCTTTGGGCCATCGACGCTCAGGCGGCACACCGACGACGACCAGCCGGTGCTGCAGCAGCCCCCGGCTGCCAGCGAAGCGGTGCCGGTGTATTTCGCCAGCTCGGCCAAGGAGGCGCGCTGGGCGCCGGGCAGCGGTACCTTGCTGGAACTTGCCGAGGCGCGTGGGTTGTCGCCGGATTTCAGCTGTCGGGGTGGTTCATGCGGCACCTGCAAGACCAAGGTGGTGAGTGGGCAGGTGCATTACCCGAACCCGCCTGCCGAGATGCCGGAAAGCGGTACGGCGCTGATCTGCTGTGCCGTGCCGGCTAAAGTGGAGGAGGGCGCGCAGGCCTTGGTGCTGGAACTGTAGTGCTGACTGTGGTGGCCTGCGCACAGGGCAGCGAAAAAACCGCAGATAATCGATAATCCACCCCCCCCGACATCCCAGGAGCCGGCATGGATCAGATTCACCTGATGAAGGTGTTCGTAGCAGTTGGCGAGCTGGAAAGCTTCGCCGCTGCCGCCCGCCGGTTGGACATCTCGCCCGCCGCGGTAACCCGTGCTGTCAGTGCCCTGGAGGACCAGTTGGGGGTCAAACTGCTGCTGCGCACCACCCGTAGCGTGCGCCTGACCGAAGCGGGTGGCCGCTACCTGGAGGACACCCGGCATATTCTCGCCAGCATCCACGAGGCCAATGAAGCCGCGGCCGGCATCAACGCCACGCCCAAGGGTGACTTGGCCGTTACCGCGCCGATCCTGTTCGGCAAGAAATTCGTCATGCCGTGCATCGTTCGTTACCTGCAGCAATACCCCGAGGTCGACGTGTCTGCGTACTTCCTCGACCGGGTGGTGAACATGGTCGAGGAGGGCATGGACGTGGCTGTGCGCATCGGCCCGCTGCCAGACTCCGGCCTGAAGGCGCTGCGGGTGGGCAGGGTGCGGCGCATGCTCTGCGCCTCGCCGGACTACCTGGCGCGCCACGGCGTGCCGCAACACCCATCGGACTTGCCAGGCCATGCGGTGATCGGCACCACCAACTTGTCGCCCCGGGCCGGTTGGCGCTTCGGCGTGACGGATGAGCCGACCCTGGTCCGCATGAAGCCGCGGTTGACCGTGACCAGCAATGATGGGGCGATTGCCGCAGCCAGTGGCGGGCTGGGGATCGCACGGTTGCTGTCGTACCAAGTGGCGGACGAGATAGCGAACGGGCAGTTGCAGGTCATTCTGGCCGAGTACGAAGAAGCCCCCTGGCCGATTCATGTGCTGCACCGGGAGAGCAAGTACGGGTCCGCCAAAGTCAGGACCTTCATCGACATGCTAGCCCATGCGCTTCGAGCCCAAGGGCTGGATTGAGGTCGTACAACCCCCTGCAATAGCACCCCTGAAGATACACATCCGTTAACAATTTATGTTGTACGACGACCTACGACATGGCAATCTTGCGCCTGAAACAAATTGTCTCAATTAGCGCTGCCAGCGTTGAGGCACTCACCCGCACCTCTAAAAATAAGATTCAGGTGAACCATGAAGATGAAAGGCATCCGTTGGTGGATGGTCAGCCTCGTCACGGCTGGGCTCGTCGTCAACTACCTCGCCCGCAATACCCTCTCGGTGGCTGCCCCCACCTTGATGACCGACCTCTCCATCACGACCGAGCAATACGCCAAGATCGTCGCCGCCTGGCAGGTGTGCTACGCCCTTATGCAGCCGATCGCCGGCTGGTTTATCGACTTCATCGGGACCAAGCTCGGTTTTGCCGTGTTCGCCATGGCCTGGTCAGTGGCGTGTGCTGGCGCAGCTTTGGCCACGGGCTGGCAAAGCATGGCCTTCATGCGCGGCCTGCTGGGCATGACCGAAGCAGCCGGCTTGCCTGCCGGGGTCAAGGCCACCACCGAATGGTTCCCGGCCAAAGAGCGGTCGGTGGCGATCGGCTGGTTCAACATCGGCTCCTCGCTGGGTGCGTTGCTGGCGCCGCCTCTGGTGGTGTGGGCGATCCTGCACAGCGGCTGGCAACTGGCCTTTGTGATGGTCGGGGTGTCCGGCATCGTCTGGACGGTTTTGTGGATGCTGTTCTACAAACACCCTCGCGATCAGAAGCGTTTGAGCAGCGAAGAGCGTGACTACATCCTGTCTGGCCAGGAAGCGCACTTCAAGGAAGAGAAGCGCGAGAAGGGCGCCTGGAAACGCATCTTCAAGACCCGAAACTTCTACGCCATAGCCTCCGCGCGCATCCTCTCGGAGCCGGCCTGGCAAACCTTCAATGCCTGGATCCCGCTGTACCTGATGACCGAGCGGCACATGAACATCAAGGAAGTGGCGATGTTCGCCTGGCTGCCGTTTCTCGCGGCCGACATCGGCTGTGTGCTCGGTGGTTACCTGAGCCCGCTGTTCCACCGTCACTTGAAGGTGTCGCTGTTCACCTCGCGCAAGATGGTGCTGGTGTTCGGTGCCAGCTGCATGATCGGCCCAGCCTGCATTGGCCTGGTTGAAAGCCCGTATACCGCGATTTTGCTGCTGTGCATGGGTGGCTTTGCGCACCAGACGCTGTCGGGGGCGCTGTATTCGATTACGTCGGACTCGTTCAGCAAGGACCAGGTGGCCACCGCGACAGGTATGGGCGGGATGTGCGGGTACCTGGGCGCGGCGGTGTTTACCCTGGTGTTTGGCATCCTGGTGACGCAGATCGGCTACAGCCCGCTGTTCGTGGTGCTGGCAGCGTTCGATATCGTTGCGGCGGTGCTGGTGTGGAAGGTTGCGCGTGAGGTACGGGGTGAGCCGGTCGCGCGTCAGGGCGTGGCCACCGGCGAAGTGCTGGTTTAAAGCTTGAGATCGCGGGGCTGCTCTGCAGCCCATCGCCGGCAAGCCAGCTCCCACCCGAACTGTGTAGCCTCCCAGTTAAGCGCCGTACCTGTGGGAGCTGGCTTGCCGGCGATGGGTCGCAAAGCGACCCCTATACAGGCAACCCCCTACAGCGCCCGATACTGCATCTTGAACCCCAAGCTCATCGCCTCACCCTGCTGCAACAACCGCAACCCTGGCCGCCCTGGCAGGTGATGCGCGTTGATCGGGTGGCTGACCGGCTCGAAGCAGAAAAACGCCTTGCCCGGTGGGCAGAACAACAGAAAGTGTTCACACCCACTGGCCGTGCATTCCAGGGCATAGCCTGCGCTGGGCTGTTCGATCACGCAGCTGCCAGGCCAACCACCGAACGCATGATCGACCACCCTGGTCGGCAACCCGGCCGGGGTGTCGAAGCACCAGTCATCAGGCAGCTCAGCCGGGTACGAAGGCAGCCGCCCCTCTTCTGCCAGCCACACATGCTGCGCCATAGCGCTTAGCCGGGTGTCCGGATAGCGCGGGAAGTAGGGGTGCAGCCCCAGCCCATACCAGGTGGCCGTTTCATCCAGGTGGGTTACATGCAAGTCGAGGTTCAGGCACCCGTCGAGCAGGTGCACATCCAGCGTCGCCCGGTAGGCAAAGGGCAACTGGCTGTCGAGCGTCAGCCGGGCACGGCGTTCACTGTGGTGGTCCACCTGCCAGGCCTGCTGCCAGGCGGTGCCATGAATCGGGTAGGGGTCGTGTGCGGTGTTGGGCGCCAACGCCAGCCAACCCTCGGGGCGCTCGAAACCCCCTTGGGCAATCCGGTTGGACCAAGGCGCCAGTGGGTAGCACGCCAGTTGCCGCGGCGTGCCGCTGGCCAGCGCGTCTTGGTCAGAGTGGCGCAGCAGCGCCTGCCCGGTCGCTTTCACTTCCCAGTTGATCAGGCTGGCGCCCAGGTCCGGCGCCAGGCTCAGGCGGGTCAGGTGGTCTTGCAGGTGCAGTTCGGTGACAGCCATCAGCGGCTCCTTTCAGAATGTTTGCTCAGCTCGCCCGGCGATAGGTCAGCAGCACGATGCCGCACACCACCACGGCACCGCCGATCAGTTGCAAGGTACTCAGGCGCTGATCCAGCAACGCCCAGCCCAGCAGCAAAGTGGCGATCGGTTCGATGTTCATCACCGGCGCGTTCTGCGCCATGTTCAGCCGGGGCACACAGACAAACAGCAGGGTGAAGGCCACGCCATACAGCACCACCAGGCTGGCCAAGGCCGCCCAGCCGCTGCTGCTGGCAGGCAGCGACAGCCCGGAAGGCATCACGCCGCTTGCGCCTGCCACCAGCATGCTGGAGAACACGATCAGCAAGGTCAGCAGGCTGCGTACCGGGCCGCGCACGGCGGCCAGTTTGTGATCGGTGATCCACAGCGCGCAGGCGAAGGCGCACGCGGCGCAGAAGGCCAGGCTGACGCCCAGGGCCCAGTGCGGGTTGGCGTCGGCGCTGTCGGCCAGCCGCGCCGGTACATCCAGCGCCAGCACCAGGCCGCAGAGGATCAGGCCCATGAACAGCACGGTGCGGCCAGTCGGGCGTGCACCGCCCAACGCCCACGTGAGCAGCGCCAGCAACATCGGGAAGGTATTGCCCACCAGCAGCGCGAGTGCCACCGGGATGCGCGCCACCGCCGAATACAGGCACAGGCTCTGCGTGGCGATCAGCAGGCCAAGCAGCAATTGCCAGCGCCGTGTGCCGGTCGGCAGGCCCACTGCCTGGCGTTGCCACAGGAGCAGGCAGGCCAGGACCAGAAAGGTGATGCCGGAGCGGCAGAGAATCGCCAGCAGCACGCCGGTGCCGTCATCGAAGGCGATGCGTGCGGCAACGTGGTTGGCGGCGAACGAGCAGGCCAGCAGCGCCAGTAGCGCCAGCGCCAGCTTGCGAGGAAAGAGGGGAGTGGCAGAGGAGGGAACAGCCATGTGCAGGATCCATTTGCAAAAGAGGATGGGGCCGCAAGCGGCCCCATTTGGCTTTACAGCACCACGCTGGGCAGCCAGAGCGAGATGGCAGGGATGTAGGTCACGGCCATCAATACCAGGAACAACGCCAGGTAGAAGGGCAGCAGCGCCTTCACCGTCGACTCGATGCTCACCTTGCCGACGGCCGAACCGACGAACAGCACCGCGCCCACCGGCGGTGTGATCAGGCCGATACCCAGGTTCACCAACATGATCATGCCGAAGTGCACCGGGTCTACGCCGATGCCCGTGATCACCGGCAGCAGGATCGGGGTCAGGATCAGGATCAGCGGCGCCATGTCCATCACCGTGCCCAACAGCAGCAGCATGAAGTTGATGCACATGAGGATCACGTAGCGGTTATCCGACAGGGTCAGGAACGCCGTGGTGATTTTCGAGGGGATCTGCATCAGCGTCATCACGTAGCCGAAGCTTGCGGCAAAGCCGATCAGGATCATCACGATCGAGATGGTGCGTACCGTGCGGTGCATCAACTTGGGCAGGTCACGCCACTTGTAGTCGCGGTAGATGAACATGGTCACGAAGAACGACCAGACCACGGCCACGGCGGCCGACTCGGTCGCGGTGAATACGCCCGACAGGATACCGCCGAGGATGATGACCATCGCCATCAGCCCCCACAGTGCCTCGCCAGCGATTTTCAGCGCCTGGCGCAGCGGGATCACTTCGCCTTTGGGGTAGTTGCGCTTTTTCGCGAAGATCAGGCACAGGCCCATCATCACCGCGCTCAGCAACAGCCCAGGCATCACCCCAGCCATGAACAGCGAAGCGATCGACACCGTGCCCCCCGCAGCCAGCGAGTACAGCACCGAGTTGTGGCTGGGCGGGGTCAGCAGCGCCTGCACCGAGCCACTGACGGTCACGGCGGTGGAGAATTCACGCGGGTAGCCTTTGCGCTCCATCTCTGGGATCAGCACCGAGCCCACCGACGCGGTGTCGGCCACCGACGAGCCGGAAATCGCGCCAAAGAACGTCGAGGCCATGATGTTGACCAGCGACAACCCGCCCCGCACGAAGCCCACCAGTACCCCGGCGAACGCCACCAGCCGCCTGGACATGCCGCCCTCGGCCATGATCGCGCCAGCCAGTACGAAAAACGGAATCGCCAGCAACGAAAACTTGTTAACCCCACTGGCCACCTGGATCATCATCGCCTGCAGCGGGATATCGATCCACCAGGCGCCGATAAGCGCAGACAGGCCCAAGGCGTAAGCCACCGGCATGCCGATCAGGATCAGCGCGATGAAACTGCCCAACAGAATGAACGCATCCATTTACGCAGCTCCTTCGCTTTCTTCAGCCAGGTCGAAACGCACCACCTTGCGGTTGCTTTGGTCGCCCAGCAGGAGTTTTTCCACGACAAAGATCAGCGTCAGCACGCCCCCCACCGGGATCGGCGCGTAAGTCATGCCCACGCGTATGCCTGGCAGGGAAGCCAGCGACTGGTTCCAGGTGGTGATGCACAGCTTGGTGCCGTAATAGGTCATGAACACGCACACCACGATCATCAGCAGTTGCACCAGCAGTGAAACCAGCTGGCGCTGCAGGGCGGGCAGGCGGTCGGTGATCATCGCCACCGCCATGTGCGCGCCCGCCCGGTAGCTGGCGGCGGCGCCGACGAAAGTGAACACAACCATCAGCAAGATCGCGACCGGCTCAGGCCAGCTGGAACCGGTGCCCAGCACGTAGCGGGCGAAGATGCCCCACGGAATGATCAGCGTCATGGTCAGGATCGACAGGCCCGCAATCCAGATGCAGCCGCGGTACAGCGTGTCGTTCACGCTCAGGAAAAGCGATTTCATAGGCATCACCAAAGCGACAGGGCGGCGGCTGCCGCACTGTCGAGGTCGTCTTGGAAGGGGCCGGTATTACTGGACGGCGTCGATACGCTTCATCAGGTCGGCGTACGGTGCGCCGTACTTCTCGCGGACCGATGCGGTGGCGTCGAAGAACGGCTTTTTGTCGACGGTGATGAACTCGACACCGGCCGCCTTAAGCTTCTCTTCGCTGGCTGCGGACTTGGCGTCCCACAGCGCACGCTCTTCCATCTGCGCTTCACGCGCGACTTTCTTCACCAGTGCCTGCTGGTCTGCGGTGAGCTTGTTCCAGGTGGTCTTGGACATCACCACCGGCTCAGGCAGGATCAGGTGGCCAGTGAGGGTGTAGTACTTGGCGCTCTGGAAGTGGTTGTGCTCGAGCAGCGTCGGCGGGTTGTTCTCGGCGCCGTCGATCACGCCGGTCTGCAGGGCGCTGAAGATTTCGCCAGTGTCCATGGCAATGCCGTTGCCGCCCATGGCGTTCATCATGTCAATGAACAGTGGGTTGCCCTGCACGCGGATCTTCATACCCTTGAGGTCTTCAAGGCTGCGCACCGGTTTTTTCGTGTAGATGCTGCGCGAGCCGCCATCCATCCAGGCCAGGGCCACCAGGTTGAATTCGGAGTTGGTGATCTTGTCGAGGATCTCCTGGCCGATGTCGCCGTCGATGATCTTGCGCATGTGTTCATGGTCACGGAACACGAACGGCATGTTGAACACGTTCACGTCCGGCACCACCGGGCCGACGATCCCCAGGCTGACGCGGGTCATCTGCACGGCACCAATCTGTGCCTGCTCGATCACTTCCTTCTCGGAGCCGAGCACCCCACCGGCGAACATCTTGAAGGTGATCTCGCCATTGCTGGCGGCTTCGAGCTTTTTGCCCATGTTCTGTTCGGCGACCACGGTCGGGTAGCCGGCCGGGTGAATCTCGGCGAACTTGATGTCCAGCGCGGAGGCCGGCATCGACAGGCTGAAGGCGAAGGGGAGTACGGCAAGGAGCAGCTTGCGTTTGAAGGTCATGGTGAAACTCCGTGGTTTTTATTATCCGGTTTCGTGTGTGCAAGTGTGTGGCAGAGCGGGTGTTCAGCCCCGGTAGGCAGGCTCCTCCAGGCCTTTGACGCCGAGCTCGAAGGCAAATACCCCACCGGCCAGCGGCTGGTCGGAGAGGTCAATGCCCGCAGGGCGGATCGACGTGACGAACAGGGTGTCCAGGTTGGCGCCACCAAAGGCGCACATGGCCGGTTTTTTCACCGGCACATTGAGCGAGCGGTCCAGGCGGCCATCGGGGGTGAAGCGGTGGATCTGGCCGGCGTCGTTGCCGCAGATCCAGTAGCAGCCGTCCTGGTCGATGGCGGCGCCGTCGGGGCGGCCAGGGTAGGCATGCATGTCGACGAACAACCGCTTGTTGTGGGGCGTACCGCTGTCGATGTCGTAGTCGAACACCCAGATTTTCTGCACGTTGGGGTGCGAGTCCGACAGGTACATGCGCGTGCCGTCGGGGCTGAAGGCCAGGCCATTGGGCACGATCATGCCGTCCTGCTGCAGGTGCAGGTGCCCTTCGCCGTCATGCCGGTACAGCGCCCCGACATGGGCACCCTGCGGCATGTCCATCAACATGGTGCCGGCCCAGAAGCGGCCCTGGCGGTCGCAGCGCCCATCGTTGAAGCGCATGCCGCCCTTGGCATGTTCAACGGTGCTGAGCAGGCGGCTGTCGAGGCTGCCGTCGGCCTTGGGTTCGAGGTGGAAGATGCCGCTTTCCATCCCTGCGACCCACCCCTGTTCGGTGCGGGCGATGCAGGCGAGCATTTCGTCACCTTGCCACGCCTGCTGGGCCCCATTGGGCTGCCAGCGGTGCAGTGTGCGGGCAGGGATGTCGACCCAGTACAGGGCCTGTTCGGTAGGGTGCCACACAGGGCTTTCGCCGGTACCGTTGCGGGCGTCGACGATCAGTTCGCAGTTCATGGCCGTGCCTCCTGGCGCGCGGGGGTCAGTTGAACGGTCCGGCCACGGCGAAAGCGCCGCCCTGATAGACCATGCTCGGGTCATCGGCGGCGGGCGCCGGTTGGGCTTCGACGGCCTCGCGGAACACCTCGGAGGTGTCTTTAGGCGCATAGCCCAGGTGCGCGGCATGGCGGTTGTCCCACCACACGGTGCGGTTGTCGGAGGCGCCATAGACGATGGTGTGGCCGACATCGGGCGTGAACAGCCCGCGCTCGATCAGCTGAACCAGGTCGTCGTAGCTCAGCCAGGTGCAGAGCATCCGCGGGTTCTGCGGTTGCGGGAACGACGAGCCAATACGAATGCTCACGGTCTCGATGCCATAGCGATCGAAGTAGAAGCTGGCGACATCTTCGCCGTAGCATTTGGACAGCCCGTAGTAGCTGTCGGGGCGGCGCGGGGAGTGGGCGTCGATGCGCTCGTCCTGGCGGTAGAAACCGATGGTGTGGTTGGAGCTGGCGAAGATGATGCGCTTGACGCCATGCTTGCGCGCCGCCTCGTAGACGTGGAACACGCCGCAGATGTTGGGGCCGAGGATGTCTTCGAAGGAATGCTCGGTGGACACGCCACCGAAGTGGATGATGGCGTCTACGCCTTCGACCAGGGCGTGGACCGCTGCCTTGTCGGCGAGGTCGCAAGCCACCACCTCTTCATGCGGGCCCGCGGCAGGTGCCATCGGGCTGATATCGGAAAGGCGCAGGACCTCGGCGTAGCCTTGCAGGCGTTCGCGAAGGACCTTGCCCAGGCCGCCTGCGGCTCCGGTGAGCAGCAGGCGATTGAGGGGAGTTGGGGTCATGGCCGGCTCGTTGTTAGCTGTTGTAGGTTGTCGTATGACTATGTGAATTATTGGCAGTGGGGTTGGCTGTTGTCAATGAGCCGTGTGTGGGTTTTACCGGCTTACGCAATCCACTGTAGGAGCGGCCTTGTGTCGCGAAAGGGCTGCGCAGCGGCCCCAAACCTGCGCAGCCCTTACCATTGCTGGGCCGCTGCGCGCCCCTTTCGCGACACAAGGCCGCTCCTACACGGAGCGCGCTAGCCTCTTGTTACAACAGCGACAACGGATAGTTGAAGATCAACCGGTTCTCATCAAACTCGTTGTTGCTGTAATCCCGGCGAATGCTCGAGTTCCGCCACTTCACACTCAAATCCTTGAACGCCCCGCTCTGGATCACATACGCAAGCTCGGTTTCCCGCACCCACTCCTTGCCATAGGTAACCGCACCGGTGTGCACATCCTGCCCGCTGATATAACGGTTCATCAGCGTCAAACCCGGCACCCCGACGGTGACGAAGTTGAAGTCATGCCGCACCTGCCACGAGCGTTCGTTGGCATTGTCGAAACTGGAGTTGTAGCTATCGTTGGCCAGCGTCCCGCCACTGGTGCCATTGACCCGCATCCAGGTATCGCCATCGACTTTTTGCAGCCCAACCCAGAAGGTGTTGCCGCCATACTTGGCCGAGAACATCCCCGAGTAGGTCTTGTTGTCCAGCTGCCCGGCACGCTCGGAGCCGTCTTCATCGCCATGGAAGTAGCCCAGGTTGGCGCCCAGGGTCCAGTCACCCACTGGCTGGCTGTGGCTCAGTTGCAGGTATTGCTGCTGGTAGACGTCCTTGAGCACTGCATTCCACAGCCCGACCAGCGTGCGGTCCTGGTTGAACTTGTATTCGCCGCCGACGAAGTTGAAGCGATCGGAAAGCGCCCCGCCATAGCTCATGTCTTCCATGCTCGCGTCATTGCGCGGGCTGTTGCCACGGAACTGCCCGCCATACAGCGTCAGCCCGGCGATCTCGTTGGAGGTGACCTGCCCCCCGCGGAACGTCTGCGGCAGCGAACGGCCGTCGTCGGAGCGCAGGATCGGCAGCACCGGCATCCATTCGCCGATCTTAAGCTCGGTCTTCGAGATCCGCGCCTTGCCCGCCACCGCCAGGCGCCCAAAGTCATCGGCTGGGCGCCCGTCGTCGTGGCGCGGCAGCAGCCCGGTGCCGTAGGTGCCGCCACCGCCATCAAGCTTCACCGACCACATGCCCAGCACATCCACACCGAACCCCACCGGCCCCTCGGTAAAGCCCGAGCGGGCATCGAGGATGAAGCTCTGCGTCCATTCCTCGGCCTTGCTTTGCGGGTTGCTGGGGTTGGTGAAGTTGCGGTTGATGTAGAAGTTGCGCAGGCCGAGCGTGGCCTTGGCATCCTCGACAAAGCCCGCCGCCAGCGTGGTACCCGGCAGGCTGCCGAGCATGCCGACGCCGAGTAGGGCAAAGGGAAGGGTTTGGCAGATTCTCATTATTGTTGTGCTCCACAAAAGGGTGTGGCGGCCCGTCCACCGTGCACGCGCAAGCGGCCAGCGGTAGGGGCGGGTAGGTAACGGGCCGGTCACGGCCAGGGAGGGTGAAACGGGCTTACGGCCCTAGGTGGCCGCGGGTGACGAAATCGGGAAAGGTGCAACGCGGGGGTATAGCGCGATTGAAGTCGACATGGCGATCGTCCACTGATTGTTGTTTTTGTTATGCGTTGTCGTACAACTGTGGCGATTTTTATCAAGTGGTGGTGGGGATGTCAACGCTTTGTGGTGTGATGAGGGTGTTTGGAGGCTTGGGTTTTTGGTGAATACGGAAAGCTGAGGCCTCTATTCCGGGGGCAAGGGATTTTTCTGGAGGTACTATGACTGAGGGCTTGAGTGCTTCAGTGCCTGTGAGATCGAGCGCCGCCCCCGCGGCGCTTCGCAGCACAAGGCTGCTCCTACATCCGTTTCGGGCCAGTCACGCCTGTGAAGGCGGCGCGCGACCGCCTTGTTTGTCCGGCTCAATATCGCGCCATGCGCCAGGGGGCCGCGCGCCAATGCCCCAGGAATAACTGGCCCGAAACAGATGTAGGAGCAGCCTTGTGCTGCGAAGCGCCGCGCGGGCGGCGCTCGATCTCACAGGCGCAGAAGCACTCAGGGCAGACTTCTGTGAACCCAGAGCAGCGCCTTGAATGCGGCTGGGAGCTCACTATTCCAACCCCGCAAACACCTTCGCCAGCTTCCCCACCGCTACACGCATCTCGCCAGGCGTCAGCGCCGCGAACCCCATCAACAGGCCCGCATCATTCCTCGGCGATGCATACAAACTGCCGAGCCCCAACAGGTCGATCCCCGCCGCATGCGCCGCCCTCACTACCGCATCTTCCGGCATGTCCTGCACGAAGTGGCAGGGCATCTGCAGCCCCCCGGCCGGAATGCTTGGCGTCAGAAACGCCCCCAAATGTTTGTGCACAAGCTCGGCCAGCATGTCCCGGCGCGCGGCATACAGCGCCCGCATGCTCCGCACATGCGCTGTGTAGTGCCCGCCCTCCATGAACCGCGCCAGGGTCAGCTGGGCAATGGAGGCCGTATGCCCATCCTGCAGCGTGCGTGCATTGGTCATCGGCGCGACGAGAGCAGGTGGCAACAGCAAGTAGCCGATGCGCAGCCCGGCGAACAGCGACTTGGTGAACGTGCCGATGTACAGCGTGCATTCATGCGGGTCCAGGCCCTGCACGCAGGCGGTCGGCCGGCCCTCGTAGTGGAACTCGCTGTCGTAGTCGTCTTCGATGATCCAGGCGCGCTGCTGCCTTGCCCACTCGATGGCCTGGAGGCGCCTGTCCAGCGACAACGTCGCGCCGGTGGGATATTGATGGGACGGCGTCAGAAACACCGCCCTGGCATTGGCGGCCAACCGCGCCATGCGTTCCACCTGCAGGCCGTTTTCATCCACTGGCACGGGCACGCCTTCGAGGCCTGCTGCCGCGACGGCTTTGCGCGTGCCTTGGTAGAGCGGGTCTTCGACCAGTACCTGATCGCCTGCATCCATGAGCACCTGCGCGCATAGGCTAAGCGCCTGCTGCGAGCTGGTGAGGATCAGCACCCGGTCGGCAGACGCCTGCGCGCCCCGTTCGAGGTTAAGGTAGTCAGCGATCGCGCTGCGCAGGCAGGCGATGCCCTGTGGCGCACTGTGCTCCAATGCCTGGGTGCCAAATTCCTTGTACACCTGGCGCTCCAGCCTTTCCCAGATCGCCAGGGGGAAGTGCCGGGTCTCGGCTACCCCCGGTGCAAACGGGCGCGGCCCTTGGAAATTATTCACGCCCCCGCTCTGCAGCACGGCCATCGCCCGGCGGCTTAGTTGAGGTGGCTCATCGCAGCGCGTTTCGCGTTTTTGCTGTCGCCGTGGCAGATGCTGAGCGCGTTGCGAGACGAAGCTTCCGCTGCCCACCCGACGCTCGATGAAGCCCTCTGCATGCAACTGGCTGTAAGCCGCCTCCACGGTATCCCGCGAGACGCCCAGCGACTGGGCCAATGGGCGTGAAGCCGGCAGCGATTTACCGACCGGCAGCGCGCCATCAAGGATCAATTGGCGAATCGCCCGCTGGATCCGCACATGCAACGGCAACGCGCCATGGGCCGGGTCGCTCATCCAGGCTTTGACCGATTGCAGTTGTGCGTGTTTGAACATTGGTCTGGTTCGCTTGCGAAAAGTGGTGGGGCTATTCAGGCCATTCTATCGCTATAAATGCATCTGTTTTCAGACCATTCCCACATTGAAAGGGGTCCACGATGACAGTTGCACCAGCATTGATGTCAGTCCGCGAGTTGAAGCAGACCGATTTCCCTCAATGGTCCGCCTATTGGGACCAGTACCAGGCGTTCTACAAAGTAGCGCTGAGCCAGGCCACCACCGAGCTGACCTGGGCCCGGTTTTTCGACCCGGCAGAGCCCGTGCACTGCGCCGTCGCCACGGACGGTGAGCGCATCCTCGGTTTCGTCCATTTTGTGTTCCATCGCTCGACTTGGGGGCGTAACGACTTCTGCTATCTGGAAGACCTGTACGTTTGCCCAAGCGCGCGAGGGAGGCAGGTTGGCAAGCAGTTGATCGAGTACGTTCAGGGCCAGGCGCGGGAGAAACAGTGCGATCGGTTGTACTGGCATACCCAGGAAACCAACCAGACTGCACAGCGGCTGTACGACTGGATTGCTGAAAAGCCGGGGGTAATCGAGTACCGTATGGCTTGTTAGCACGCAAAAAAAAGGCTGCCCATTGGCAGCCTTCTCGATGCTCAGCCCGGACAATCAGTCCCAGCTCAACGCCCCACCAGTCTGATACTCGATCACGCGGGTCTCAAAGAAGTTCTTCTCCTTCTTCAAGTCCATGATCTCGCTCATCCACGGGAACGGGTTGGTGGTGCCTGGGTACTCTTCCTTCAGGCCAATCTGGGTCAGGCGACGGTTGGCGATGAACTTGAGGTAGTCCTCCATCATCGCTGCGTTCATGCCCAGTACACCGCGCGGCATGGTGTCGCGGGCGTATTCGATCTCCAGCTGGGTCCCTTGCAGGATCATCTGGGTCGCTTCTTCTTTCATCGAGGCATCCCACAGGTGCGGGTTCTCGATCTTGATCTGGTTGATCACGTCGATACCGAAGTTCAGGTGCATCGACTCGTCACGCAGGATGTACTGGAACTGCTCGGCAACGCCGGTCATCTTGTTGCGGCGGCCCATCGACAGGATCTGGGTGAAGCCGCAGTAGAAGAAGATGCCTTCCAGCACGCAGTAGTAGGCGATCAGGTTGCGCAGCAGCTCTTTGTCGGTTTCCGGGGTGCCGGTGTTGAATTCCGGGTCGGAGATGGCGCGGGTGTACTTCAGGCCCCAGGCGGCTTTCTTCGCGACCGACGGGATCTCGTGGTACATGTTGAAGATCTCGCCTTCATCCATGCCCAGCGACTCGATGCAGTACTGGTAGGCGTGGGTGTGGATTGCCTCTTCGAAGGCCTGGCGCAGGATGTACTGGCGGCACTCCGGGTTGGTGATCAGGCGGTACACGGCCAGGGCCAGGTTGTTGGCAACCAGGGAGTCGGCGGTGGAGAAGAAGCCGAGGTTGCGCATGACGATGCGGCGCTCGTCTTCGGTCAGGCCGTCCTGGCTCTTCCACAGGGCGATGTCGGCGGTCATGTTGACCTCTTGCGGCATCCAGTGGTTGGCGCAGCCGTCGAGGTACTTCTGCCAGGCCCAGTCGTACTTGAATGGCACCAGCTGGTTGAGGTCGGCGCGGCAGTTGATCATGCGCTTTTCATCGACCGCAACGCGGGCGGCAGAGCCTTCCAGCTCGGCCAGGCCTTCGGCAACGTCGAGGGCGTCAAGGGCAGCCTTGGCGCGTTTTACGGCTTCGGAGTCAGAAGCGGTAGCGGCACGGGCTTCCAGGGCGGCGGCACCGCCGGCGCTGTCGAGCTTGTCGAGCGTGGCAGCGGCGTTGGCCTGCGCAGGGGTGTTGCCTTTGGCGGCTACTTCGCCGTCTTCCTTGTCGAATTCGTCCCAGCTCAGCATGGTTTGGCTCCTGCTTGAGGGTCGCCCTCAGGCAACCGGTTGGATTTTAAGAATGTGATGCCTGACGCAAGGCCGTTACGGCGAATGGACAGCTCGAGAGGCTGACTCTCGTTACATCTGGATGTGCTTGTGCCTGGCCAGGCCTCACCGAGGGGCCAGGGACTTGAAAGGTGCCCTTTTCAGAGGGGGCGCAGTATACCGGAATTCGCCTTCGATCGGGGTGCGAGTCTGGCCGGCGAGGGTAACTTTTTCGACCGGTCTGGCGCGCATCCGTTCACCAAGGGTGTGCCGTTCGTTCGGGCAAGAGTGTAGCCGCTAAACGAAGGTTTGGCACTATATGTTGTGGTTTTTTGTTTGTTAAGCACTGTATATGGGGTTTGCGCGTCATGTAGGAGCAGCCTTGTGCTGCGAAGAGGCCGGCGCATGCACAGCACATTTCGCTGGCATAACCGGCCTCTTCGCAGCACAAGGCTGCTCCTACACAGAGCGTGTTAGCTGCACTGCTTGCGCAGGGTCTCGACCACATGTGTCTTGGGGTGCTTGCGTGCTTCTTCGACCGAGGTGAAGCGGCCGGTTTCAGCATTGCGACCAATTTTGCGAGTTGCCACTTTTTTCCGCGCCATGGGGTACGTCCTTTTTTTGAGAGGTCCTGCTCTTTTACCGAGCCGCGCGAGCGGTGGGCAAAGGGCAAGGCTTCTCTGGAACGCGGATACAAAAATGCCGCAAGGGGCACCCGTGGGCACCCCTTGCGGCATCAGGCCTTACTGGCAGGCTTCGCAGTCAGGCTCGTCGATCGCACACGCCTTTGGCACAGGTGCCGGGCCGGCGGCCTGAACCGGGGCGCTGTCGCCGCCGCTGGAAACGGCGTTGAGCTTGCCGGTGTTGATGGTCGACTTCTCGGTGCTGGTCGCAGCCAGGGCACGGAGGTAGTAGGTGGTTTTCAGGCCACGGTACCAGGCCATGCGGTAGGTCACGTCCAGCTTCTTGCCCGAAGCGCCAGCGATGTACAGGTTCAGCGACTGAGCCTGGTCGATCCACTTCTGGCGACGCGATGCAGCATCGACGATCCACTTGGTCTCGACTTCGAACGCGGTGGCGTACAGGTCTTTCAGCTCTTGCGGGATACGCTCGATCTGCTGCACCGAACCGTCGTAGTACTTCAGGTCGTTGATCATTACCGAGTCCCACAGCCCGCGGGCTTTCAGGTCGCGAACCAGGTACGGGTTGATCACGGTGAATTCGCCCGACAGGTTCGATTTCACATACAGGTTCTGGTAGGTCGGCTCGATGGACTGCGACACGCCAGTGATGTTGGCGATGGTCGCGGTCGGCGCGATGGCCATGATGTTCGAGTTACGAATACCTTTTTGTACGCGAGCACGCACCGGCGCCCAGTCCAAGGTCTCGTTCAGGTCGACGTCGATGTACTTCTGGCCACGGGCCTCGATCAGGATCTGTTGCGAATCCAGCGGCAGGATGCCTTTGGACCACAGCGAACCCTGGAAGGTCTCGTAGGCGCCACGCTCGTCGGCCAGGTCGCAGGACGCCTGGATCGCGAAGTAGCTGACCGCTTCCATCGACTTGTCGGCGAACTCGACCGCAGCGTCGGAACCGTAGGCGATGTGCTGCAGGTACAGTGCGTCCTGGAAGCCCATGATGCCCAGGCCAACAGGGCGGTGCTTGAGGTTCGAGTTACGCGCTTGCGGCACCGAGTAGTAGTTGATGTCGATCACGTTGTCGAGCATGCGCACGGCCGTGTTCACGGTGCGTTGCAGTTTGGCGGTGTCCAGCTTGCCATCGACAATGTGGTTCGGCAGGTTGATCGAGCCCAGGTTGCAGACCGCGATCTCGTCCTTGTTGGTGTTCAGGGTGATCTCGGTGCACAGGTTCGAGCTGTGGACCACGCCCACGTGCTGCTGCGGCGAACGCAGGTTGCACGGGTCCTTGAAGGTCAGCCATGGGTGGCCGGTCTCGAACAGCATCGACAGCATCTTGCGCCACAGGTCTTTGGCCTGGATGGTCTTGAACACCTTGATCTTGTTGTACTCGGTCAGGGCTTCGTAGTACTCGTAGCGCTCTTCGAAGGCCTTGCCGGTCAGGTCGTGCAGATCAGGCACTTCCGAGGGCGAGAACAGGGTCCACTTGCCGTCATCGAAGACGCGCTTCATGAACAGGTCAGGGATCCAGTTGGCGGTGTTCATGTCGTGGGTACGACGACGATCATCACCGGTGTTCTTGCGCAGCTCGATGAATTCTTCGATGTCCAGGTGCCAGGTTTCCAGGTAGGCACAGACAGCGCCCTTGCGCTTGCCGCCCTGGTTGACCGCAACGGCGGTGTCGTTGACCACTTTCAGGAAGGGTACGACGCCCTGGGATTTACCGTTGGTGCCCTTGATGTAGGAGCCCAGTGCACGCACAGGGGTCCAGTCGTTGCCCAGGCCACCGGCGAATTTCGACAGCATGGCGTTGTCGTGGATCGCGTGATAGATGCCCGACAGGTCGTCCGGCACGGTGGTCAGGTAGCAGCTGGACAGCTGCGGGCGCAGGGTACCGGCGTTGAACAGGGTCGGGGTCGAGGCCATGTAGTCGAAGGACGACAACAGGTTGTAGAACTCGATCGCACGGGCTTCTTTTTCTTTCTCTTCCAGCGCCAGGCCCATGGCCACACGCATGAAGAATACCTGTGGCAGCTCGAAGCGCACGCCATCCTTGTGGATGAAGTAGCGGTCGTACAGGGTCTGCAGGCCCAGGTAGGTGAACTGCTGGTCGCGCTCGTGGTTGATCGCCTTGCCCAGTTTTTCCAGGTCGAAGTCGGCCAGGGCCGGGTTCAGCAGCTCGAACTCGATGCCTTTGGCGACGTAGGCTGGCAGCGCCTTGGCGTACAGCTCGGCCATCTCGTGGTGGGTAGCGCTGTCGGCAACGCTGAGGAAGCCCAGGCCTTCGGCACGCAGGGTGTCCATCAGCAGGCGGGCGGTGACGAACGAGTAGTTCGGCTCGCGCTCGACCAAGGTACGGGCGGTCATCACCAGGGCGGTGTTGACGTCCTTGATGGCCACGCCGTCGTACAGGTTCTTCAGGGTTTCGCGCTGGATCAGGTCGCCATCGACTTCGGCCAGGCCTTCGCAGGCTTCGCTGATGATGGTGTTCAGGCGCGCCATGTCCAGCGGCGCCAGGCTGCCGTCGGCCAAGGTGATGCGGATGCTTGGGTGCGGCTCGACCACGGCGTCGGTGTTGGCGCGGGTGGCGCGCTCTTTTGCACGCTGATCGCGGTAGATCACGTAGTCGCGGGCGACTTTCTGCTCACCGGCACGCATCAGGGCCAGTTCGACCTGGTCCTGGATTTCTTCGATGTGGATGGTGCCACCCGATGGCATGCGACGCTTGAACGTGGCAGTGACCTGCTCGGTCAGGCGCGCGACGGTGTCGTGGATACGCGACGAGGCGGCGGCGGTGCCGCCTTCAACTGCGAGGAACGCCTTGGTGATGGCCACGGTGATCTTGTCGTCGGTGTAGGGGACGACAGTGCCGTTGCGCTTGATCACGCGCAGTTGGCCGGGGGCGGTGGCAGCCAGATCCTGGTTGGAATCGGCGGCCTGCGGCACCTGGGCCTGCGGGTTCTCGCGAGTTGTGTCGGTTTGCATGGGTGGGTGTCTCCACAGTTTCTATATTGTACAGGCGCCTTTTGGGCGCCCACCGTTCCGTCCACTTGCTCGATCACCCGTGCGGGGATGCGTCATGCGCGCGCATCCGCCCGCTCGGGCGTACCGACTTCGGGACAGACTCAGGAATAAGGGGCAATAGCTTGCCGCTCCCTGGCCGAAGTCAAAGGTTTTGGGCAGTACCCAAAAGCTGTTGCAGTTCAGTAGTCCGCTGGAGCGGTATGGCTGGTCAAATCACCTGAAGTTCAACCGGAAAATCGAATAATTTGCCGGGTTGACTTTTGTGTGTGATTTTGCACGAACCCCAACATGTAGTGGTTCGCTGCGATCGGGATACAAGATAATGCGGTATCAGGGTCTTTGCAAGGCGAGCGCCTGTGGATAAGTTGTGCGTACTTTGTGGGTATGGCCTGTAGGCCTTGTGCCAAGTGGTTTGCAGTATTTTTCTTCAGCGCGCTGCCCCAAGGCAGAATTTTGAGGGCGCGAACCCTACCACAAAAAACGGTTCAGTCCAGTGGCGAGTGTGGCACTGCAGGTCGGTTGGCAGTGCTCAGGGCGGAACGTAGTATCGACGATAGAAAAACAACAATTGAAAGGCAAAGGCCATGGACCAACCCACCCCCCGCATCCTCATCGTCGAAGACGACCAGCGCCTGGCCGAGCTCACGGCCGAATACCTCCAGGCCAACGGCTTCGAGGTGGCCGTCGAGGGCGATGGCGGCCGCGCGGTGCGACGCATTGTCGACAGCCAGCCTGACCTGGTGATTCTCGACCTCATGCTCCCCGGTGAAGACGGCCTGAGCATCTGCCGCCGGGTGCGCGGCCAATATGCTGGCCCGATCCTCATGCTCACCGCCCGCAGCGACGAACTCGACCAAGTGCAGGGCTTGGACCTGGGCGCCGA
This sequence comes from Pseudomonas sp. ITEM 17296, assembly GCF_028895205.1. Lineage (NCBI taxonomy): Bacteria > Pseudomonadati > Pseudomonadota > Gammaproteobacteria > Pseudomonadales > Pseudomonadaceae > Pseudomonas > Pseudomonas sp. ITEM 17296. Next base: position 29,903 of record NZ_WJRS01000005.1, read on the forward strand.
CGACTATGTGTGCAAGCCCGTGCGCCCGCGCGTGTTGCTGGCGCGTATCCAGGCCCTGCTGCGGCGCAGCGAAGCGCCCGAAAGCAAGCGCCTGGACCTGGCCTTCGGCCCGCTGCGCATCGACAACCGCCTGCGCGAAGCGCGGCTGGGCGAGCAACTGATAGACCTGACCGGCGCCGAATTCGACCTGCTCTGGCTGCTGGCCAGCAACGCCGGCCGGGTTTTGTCGCGCGAGCAGATCTTCACCGCCCTGCGCGGTGTTGGTTACGACGGCCAGGACCGCTCCATCGATGTGCGCATTTCCAAGATCCGCCCCAAGATCGGTGACGACCCGATCCACCCACGCCTGATCAAGACCCTGCGCAGCAAGGGGTACCTGTTCGTCGGCGAGGCGCCATGAACAACTCGATCTTTCTGCGCATCTATGGCGGCATGCTCGCCGTGCTGGTGCTGGTGGCGCTGCTCGGGGTACTCAGCCTGCACCTGGTCAACGAAGTGCGCGCCGCCCAGCACCGCGAGGGCCTGGCCCAAGGCACCTTCAGCCTGATGGCCGACAACCTGGCCGTGCAGAACGAAACCGAACGCAAGCGCTCATTGCTGATGTGGGAGCGCTTGCTTGGGGTGCCGTTGGCGCTGCAGCCGATGTCGGCGCGCACCCTTGACGGTGGCCAGCGGGCCCGGTTGTATCGCGGCCTGGTGGTAGTCGAGAAGACCGGCCCGCACGCCGCCCAGGTGCTGCGCAAGGTCGGCCGCGAGGATGTACTGCTGGTGGCCCAGATCAAGCAGGTCAGCGAGCAGTTGGCCCGGGCCACGCTTTACCTGTTGGCGGACGAGCTGGTGCGTTACCCGGTGACCGAGCAGCAGCAGCGCCTTGCGCAACTCAAGCAGAGCAAGGGGTTTGGTTTCGACATCGCCCTGCAACGGCTGGAGCGGGTCGGCTTGGATGACGACCAGCGGCGGCGGGTAGAGGAGGGCGATACCGTCATGGCCCTGGGCAAGGATGGCGATTCGATCCGGGTGTTCTCCGGGCTCTCGGGGTCACCCTGGGTGCTGGAAATCGGCCCGTTGCATCAGCTCAACCCGTACCCGCCGCAGTTGCTGATCCTGATTGCCTTTCTCGGGCTGTGCCTGATCGGGCTGGTGGTGTATTTGCTGGTGCGCCAGCTGGAGCGGCGTGTGTCGGGCCTGGAGATTGCGGCCACGCGTATTGCCCAGGGCAGCCTGGACACCCGTGTGCCGGCCGGTGACGCCGATTCGGTCGGGCGCCTGGCTGCAGCATTCAATGGCATGGCCGAGCACCTGCAGCGCTCGTTGACCATGCAGCGCGAGCTGGTGCGGGCGGTGTCCCACGAGCTGCGCACACCGGTGGCGCGCCTGCGCTTTGGCCTGGAGATGATCGAGACCGCGAGTACCGACCAAGCCCGCGCCAAGCACCTGGCCGGCATGGATGGCGACATCCAGGACCTGGACAAACTGGTCGACGAGATGCTGACTTACGCGCGCCTTGAGCAAGGTGCGCCGGCGCTGAAATTCCAGCGGGTCGACCTCGATGCCTTGTTTGACCGGGTGATCGAGGAACTGGCGCCGCTGCGGGCCGGCATCAAGGTGGTGCGCGGTGCTTGCCAAGGGGCTGAAACCGATGGGGCCTGGGTCGAGGCCGAGCCGCGCTACCTGCACCGGGCGCTGCAGAACCTGGTGAGCAACGCCATGCGCCATGCCGAGGGCGAAGTTCGGCTGAGTTACCAACTGGGGCAGCAACGCTGCAGGGTCGATGTGGAAGATGACGGGCCAGGCATCCCGGAGGGCGTCTGGGACCGCATCTTCACGCCTTTCACCCGGCTCGACGACAGCCGCACCCGGGCTTCTGGTGGGCATGGGTTGGGCCTGTCGATCGTTCGGCGGATCATCTACTGGCACGCTGGCAGGGCCACGGTAGGGCGCAGCGAGGCGCTGGGCGGCGCCTGCTTCAGCCTCAACTGGCCGCGTGCACAGGCGCCCCAGTAAAGGTCAGACGCTGATCAGGCTCAGCAGGTGGCCGTCCTGAAGGCAGAACTGGCCCTGCAGTTCACTGCCGCGTTGCCATTCGGGTGACAGGTCGGTGAGCAAGCGCAGGCGGGCCAAACCCTCGGTGGACCACTCCAGCACTTCGGCGTGCTCGAAATAGAAACGCTGGCGAGTCAGCGGGTAGAGGGTCTTGAACAGGCTTTCTTTGAGCGAAAAGGTCAGCGTCACTGTCAGGCCGAGCTGGCGGCGGTCCAGGCGCTCAAGTTCGGCGGGGGTGAGGATTTCCGCCATCAGGCGCTCGGCACGTTCGTCATCGAGCAGCGACTCCTGATCCAGGCCCAGCCCGCGGCAGCTGCCTTGGCCCGCGACAACGGCGGCGGCCCATCCCTTGCCATGGGTGATCGAGCCGTGGATACCGGCCGGCCAGATGGGCGAGCGGTCTTCATGGGTGCCCGGCACAAAGTCGCGGCCATCCAGGCGTTGCAAGGCGGCGCGGGCGCAGACACGGCCGGCCAGGTACTCGGCCTGGCGCTTGGCCACCGAGCGTTGCAGGCTGGCGCTTTGTGCAATGCCGGCACGCTGGAAGTCGTCGGCAGCCAGGTGGGCCGGGTCGAAGGCACAGCTGACCAACACTGCACCCGGCAACGGGCGGGGCAGGGGCCAGTGGTGCTGAAGTGGGGAGCAGCAGGTGGGAAGTGTGTTCATGGGGGCTATTGTGCCAGCCGCGACGCCTGTGTGGGAGCGGCCTTGCGTCGCGATGGGCCGCAAAGCGGCCCCGGCGATCGTTACTTGAACACCTTCTTGAAAAATGCCTGCATATCCGCCCATGAGCTTTCATCGGCTGCCTTGTTGTAACCAATGTCCGGCCCACCGTGCTCGCCATGGCTCAAACGGTCGGCGTCCGGGTTGGTGAAGCCATGCTTGGCCCCGGGGATGCTGACGAATTTGTAGTTGACCTTGGCCGCGTCCATTTCCGCCTTGAACGCATCGACCTGTTGTTCGGTGACCATGCTGTCCGCCGCGCCGTGCTCGACCAGTATGTCGGCCCTGACCACGCCCGGCTTGGCTGGCGTCTGGGTGGCCAGCGCGCCATGGAAACTCACCACGCCATCGAGTTTTTCTCCCCGGCGCGCCGCATCGAGCACCACCTTGCCACCGAAGCAGTAACCCACTGCGCCCAGTTGGTGCTTGTTGACGTTCGGCTGCTTTTTCAGCAACTCCAGGCCAGCGTCGAAGCGCGCGGCCGCGGCAGCCGGGTCTTTCATCGCTTCGGCCATGAACGCCTGAGCATCCTGCGGATGCTCGGTGTGCTTGCCATCGCCGTACATGTCGATCGCCAGCGCTTTGTAGCCCAAGGCTGCCAGGTCGCGGGCGCGGCGCTTGGCGTAGTCGTTCAGGCCCCACCACTCATGCACCACCACGATGCCCGGGCGTTTGTCGTCCAGTGCATCGTCATAGGCGTAGTAGCCGACATAGCGCTTGCCATCGTCGTCCTGGTAGGGGATCTCGCGGGTCACTACCGCCGCCTGGGCGAGGGCGGCGCTGCACATCAAGGTCAGGGCCAGCAGGGCGCGCATGTTTACTACTCCTTGTCTTGCAGACAGTTCGTTCAGCCCTGGTTCAGCCAGGGTTCAGTCACGGTTCAGGGTGCCCTCCTTACTCTAGCTTCCAGACAGAAACAGCGCATCCAACTGGAGTACGAAGCCATGAAAACCTTCAACACCTTGCTCGCCGCCATGGCCGTCTGCGCCGCAGGCATCACCACCGCCCAGGCCGCCGACGAAAACTTCGCCAGCCTGACCTACGGCCAGACCAGCGATAAAGTCCGCAAATCGGGCCTGTTGCAACGCAACACCGACAACCTGAACGCCGACGGCATCATCGGCAAGGACGACACCTGGGGCGTGCGCGTGGGTAAGATCAACGACCAGGGTCGCTACTACATGACCTACGATAACGTCTCGGGCGACCACAGCGGCCTCAAGTTGCGCCAGAAAAACCTGCTGGGCAGCTATGACCTGTTCCTGCCGGTGGGCGATACCACCAAACTGTTCGGCGGCGGCAGCCTGGGCATGACCAAGCTGACCCAGGATTCCCCAGGTGCCAGCCGTGATACCGATTATGGCTACGCGGTGGGCCTGCAGGCAGGTGTGATCCAGGAGATCACCGACAAGGCATCGGTGGAGATGGGCTACCGTTACCTGCGCACCAATGCTGCCACCGAGGTGGGCGCCAGCGGCGGGCCGAAAGACGGCACCCTGCGCCTGACCAGCAGTGCACAAACTTACCTGTCGGCGAACTACAAGTTCTGAGGTAGTTGTTATCCTGCACTGGCCTCTTCGCAGCGCCAGGCTGCTCCTACAGGCACAGTGGTTGCCCGATGTAGGAGCAGCCTTGTGCTGCGAAGAGGCCGGCACAGGCCATATAAACAAGGAGCTGCACATGAAACTGCTGGTGGTCGAGGACGAAGCGCTGCTTCGCCATCACCTCTACACCCGCCTGGGCGAAAGCGGCCACGTGGTCCAGGCTGTCGCCGATGCCGAAGAGGCCCTTTACCAGGCCGAGCAGTACCACTTCGACCTGGCCGTGATCGACCTTGGGCTACCGGGCATGAGCGGCCTGGAACTGATCGGCCGCCTGCGCAGCCAGAACAAGACCTTCCCCATTCTCATCCTCACCGCCCGTGGCAACTGGCAGGACAAGGTCGAAGGCCTGGCCGCTGGTGCCGACGATTACCTGGTCAAACCCTTCCAGTTCGAAGAACTCGAAGCGCGCCTCAACGCGCTGCTGCGCCGCTCCAGCGGGTTCACCCAGTCGACCATCGTCGCAGGCCCGCTGCTGCTCGACCTCAACCGCAAGCAAGCGACCCTGGACGATCAGCCCCTGGCCCTGACCGCCTACGAATACCGCATCCTCGAATACCTCATGCGCCACCACCAGCAGGTGGTGGCCAAGGACCGCCTGATGGAGCAACTCTACCCAGGCGATGAAGAACGTGACCCCAATGTCATCGAGGTGCTGGTCGGGCGCCTGCGCCGCAAGCTGGAAGGTGATAACGGCTTCAAACCGATCGACACGGTGCGTGGCCTGGGTTACCTGTTTACCGAGCGCTGCCGATGATCCGTTCCCTGCGGGTGCGCCTGATGTTGGCGGCCGCAGTGCTGGCGCTGCTGTTCATGCTGGCGCTGCTGCCTGCCTTGCAGAAGGCGTTCAGCCTTGCCCTGCAGGAATCCATCGAGCAACGCCTGGCCTCGGACGTGACCACGCTGATCTCCGCCGCCCGCATCGAGCGCGGCCAGTTGCAGATGCCGACGCTGCTGCCGGACGAACGCTACAACCTGCCCTACACCGGCCTGCTCGGCTATATCTTTGACCGCGACGGCAACCTGGTGTGGCAGTCGCGGGCCACCGCAGACCAGAACATCAACTACCGGCCCCGCTATGACGGCCGTGGCAACGAGTTCGCCCGCATCCATCAAGGCGATGGCGAAGAGTTCTTTGTCTATGACGTCGAGATCAAGCTGCTTGGCGGCCAGAGCGCGGCCTACAGCATCGTTGCGCTGCAACCGGTGCGCGAGTACCAGCACACCCTCAATGGCCTGCGCGAAAAGCTCTACCTGGGGTTTGGCGCAGCCTTGCTGGCGCTGCTGGTGCTGTTGTGGGCCGGCCTGACCTGGGGCCTGCGTTCGCTGCGGCGGCTGAGCCGCGAGCTGGACGAGGTCGAGGCCGGCGCGCGTGACGGGTTGAGCCGCGAGCACCCCCGTGAGCTGCTGCGCCTGACCGGTTCGTTGAACCGTCTGCTGCACAGCGAGCGCGAACAGCGTCAGCGCTACCGTGACTCCCTGGATGACTTGGCGCACAGCCTGAAGACACCGCTGGCGGTGTTGCAAGGGGTGGGCGAGAGCTTGCGCCAGCGCAGCGGTGAGCGCGAGCAGGCGCGGGTGCTGCAAAGCCAGATCGAACGCATGAGCCAGCAGATCGACTACCAACTGCAGCGCGCCAGCCTGCGCAAGAGCGGCCTGGTGCGTCACAGCGTGCAACTCAAGCCCTTGCTCGACAGCTTGTGCAGCACCTTGGCCAAGGTCTACCGCGACAAGCAGGTCAGCGTCGCGCTGGACATACCCGAGGCCGCGCAGCTGCCGATGGAGCAGGGCGCGCTGCTGGAACTGCTCGGCAACCTGCTGGAGAACGCCTACCGGTTGAGCCTGGGGCACGTACGGGTGAGCCTGGAAGAGGCGCCAGGCCAACTGACGCTGTGCATCGAAGACGATGGGCCAGGGGTGCCGGCCGATCAGCGCGAGCGGATTCTGGAGCGCGGCGAGCGGCTGGACAGCCAGCACCCGGGGCAGGGCATCGGGCTGGCGGTGGTCAAAGACATCGTCGACAGCTATGACGCCGGCTTGAGCCTGGGTGATTCGCCGCTGGGTGGCGCGGCGTTCCGGATCACCTTCACGCTGGATTGATCGGCAGTACCCGCCCTTTCACAGGCATGCACATGCTTGAGTGCAGTGCCCCCTCTGTGGGAGCGGGTTCACCCGCGAAAGGGCCGTACCGCCATACACTATGGGCGGATTCCCGCCATCACCCCTTGTACAAATTCCGCCACCGGGCGGAAATCCGCCAGCCTTCCTCAGCTTTTTCGCCCTGTCGTTGGGCACTTACCCCTAGCAATCTCGGCCTTTGCACCCTTCATGGGCATTTTGGCATTGCCCTTGCTATTGATCCTGGCAGAGGCCTGCCCAGGCAGCTCGAACACAACGACAAATCCCTCCATGTGCAGGAGGGTTAGCGATTCAGGTGCCCCATCACCCTGGGAAGGGTGAACCGGCACACTTGAGGAAATTAGCCATGACGACACGTCAGCCGCTGTACAAATCCCTGTATGTCCAGGTGTTGGTCGCCATCACCATCGGCATCCTGCTCGGCCACTTCTATCCCGAAACCGGCGTTGCCCTCAAACCCCTGGGTGACGGGTTCGTCAAACTGATCAAAATGGTCATCGCCCCGATCATCTTCTGCACCGTGGTCAGCGGCATCGCTGGCATGCAGAGCATGAAGTCGGTAGGCAAGACCGGCGGCTACGCGCTCCTGTACTTTGAAATCGTCTCCACCATCGCCCTGATCATCGGCCTCGTCGTCGTCAACGTGGTCAAGCCAGGCGCTGGCATGCACATCGACGTCACCACCCTGAACGCCAGCAGCGTGGCCGCTTATGCCGCCGCCGGCGCACAGCAGACCACCGTTGGCTTCCTGCTCAACATCATCCCCAACACTGTGGTCGGTGCCTTCGCCAACGGCGATATCCTGCAAGTGCTGATGTTCTCGGTGATCTTCGGCTTCGCCCTGCACCGCCTGGGCAGCTACGGCAAGCCGGTGCTCGACCTGATCGACCGCTTCGCCCATGTCATGTTCAACATCATCAACATGATCATGAAGCTGGCCCCGGTCGGCGCCTTCGGTGCCATGGCCTTCACCATCGGCCAGTACGGCGTGGGTTCGCTGGTGCAGCTGGGCTACCTGATGGCCTGCTTCTACGTGACCTGCCTGCTGTTCGTCCTGGTGGTCCTCGGCGGTATCTGCCGCGCTCACGGCTTCAGCGTCCTCAAGCTGATCCGCTACATCCGCGAAGAGCTGATGATCGTGCTGGGCACGTCTTCTTCTGAGTCCGCGCTGCCACGCATGCTGGCGAAGATGGAGCGCCTGGGTGCGAAGAAATCGGTAGTTGGCCTGGTCATCCCGACGGGCTACTCGTTCAACCTGGACGGCACCTCGATCTACCTGACCATGGCCGCCGTGTTCATCGCCCAGGCGACTGACACCACCATGGACATCACCCACCAGATCACCCTGCTGCTGGTACTGTTGGTGGCGTCCAAAGGCGCTGCTGGCGTGACCGGTTCGGGCTTCATCGTGCTGGCAGCCACCCTGTCGGCGGTTGGCCACCTGCCGGTTGCCGGCCTGGCGCTGATCCTGGGCATCGACCGCTTCATGTCCGAAGCCCGTGCCTTGACCAACTTGGTCGGTAACGCCGTTGCCACCGTGGTCGTGGCCAAGTGGGTCAACGAAATGGACAACGACAAGCTGGCTTCGGAGCTGGCATCTGGCGGCGCACCGCTGGAAGACACCCGTCCGACCGACGACCTGGGCGTGGCTGAAGGCCCGGCGCGCTGATCGCGGTTAGGCAATGAAAAAAGGCGACCTTCGGGTCGCCTTTTTTTGTGCACGCTCGGATCAATGATCCAGCACGACTTCCAGCACGCGGATCAGCGCCGGCTGCGGATAATGCCAGCGCACCTGCACATCCCAGAACTTGACCCCATACACCCGCTCCGGTGGTGGCACCTGATACGCCGGCCGCGGGTCTTGCCCGAGGCACTGCTCGATCAGCTCCACCAGTGGCTCGCCCAGGCGCAGCGCATGCGCGTGGGCCTGGGGCAGGGCATCGTCGTGCCATTGCACGGCAATGGCGGCGGGCGCTTCGCTGGCCATCTGGTTACTGGCACCGGCAATGCTGTCGGCATAGGGTACGTAAGGCTTGATATCCAGCACCGGGGTGCCATCGAGCAGGTCGATCCCGGACAGCAGCAGGCGCCCAGGCTCCACGCCTTCCAGGCGTACCACCGACTGGCCAATACCATTGGGCCTGTGGGTGGCACGGGTGGCGAACACGCCCATGCTCTTGTTGCCGCCCAGGCGCGGTGGGCGCACTTTCAGGCGTGGCTTGTCTTCAAGAGCCTGGTGGAACAGAAACAACAGCCAGACATGGCTGACCTGCTCCAGGCCCGCCACGGCATCACCCTGGTCGAACGGCGGCAGCAGCTCCAGCACGCCACGCGCCGCAGGTGCCAGGTGGGGCTGGCGCGGGATGGCGAACTTTTCCTTGAAGCAGGAGCGGACAATGCCGACCGGTGAAACCGTATGCTGCATGGCCACTTAGCCGCGCACGCGCAGGGTCAGGCCCTTGAGGAAGTTGCGCAGCAGCTGGTCGCCGCAGGGCCGGTAGTTGTCATGGCCGACCTTGCGGAACAGCGCGCTGAGTTCGGGTTTGGAGACCGGGAAGTTGACCGACTTGAGTATCGCGTGCAGGTCTTCTTCCTTGAGCTCGAACGCCACGCGCAGCTTTTTCAGAATGGTGTTGTTGGTCACCGGCAGCTCGACCGGCTGTTGCGGGCGGCTGTCGTCCTTGCCGCGGCGATGAATCACCAGGCCATCCAGAAAGTGCGCCATGACCGGGTCGGGGCAGCGCACGAAGCCGGGCTCTTCCTCTTTCTTGAGGTAGCTGGCCAGGGTCTCGGCGCTGACCTCCAAGCCCGACAGCTTGATGATGCCGACCATTTTGGCATCGTTGATCTTGAGCATGTAGCGCAGGCTGCGCAGTACATCGTTGTGGTTCATTTGACTGAAATCCTGTTCTGAGCCGTGCCATCCGGCGCGGCGGTATTGCTTAGAAACGTTCGCTGGTAGCCATGTAGCGCCACTGTCCCAGTGGCAGCTTGCCCATGGACACACCGCCCAGGCGAATGCGGCGCATGCTGATTATCTGCAGGCGCAGGCTGGCGCACAGTTCGGAAATCTGCCCCGGCTGCGGGTTTTTCAAGGCCAGGCGCAGGTGGGTTTCGTTCTGCCAGCTGGCTTTGGCCTTGGGTAACTCCCGGTCATTGCGCATCACACCACGGGCCAGGCGCTCCAGCGCCTGCGGGGTGGCTTCGCCGCTGACTTCGATGATGTATTCCTGCTCCAGGCGACGCAGGTCGGCGTCGATCTTGCGCGCTACGCGCCAATCCTGGGTGAAAATCTGCAGGCCGCTGGCGCCACGCTCGAGGGGGGCAATGCAGGACAGCTTGGTGAAGTGCCCATGCAGCGGCCGAACACCTTCACGGTGCGCCTCACTGAGGGTGTCCATGGTCATGCTGATACGGGCCGACTCGGTGTCCAGGCCGGCAGGCTGGTTGAGCAGGAGGGTCACGGGTTCGAGGTTTTCGGCGCGCGCACCGGGCAGCAGCTCGACCTGTTGGCCGTCGACCTTGAACTGCGGCTGCTCGACCACCACGCCATCGACCGTGACCCAGCCGCCTTCGATGTACAGCTCGGCTTCGCGGCGGGAACAGCCGAATTGCTCGATAAGGCGTTTGGACAGGCGGACGGGCTCAGACATGACGGCGATTCGCAAAGGCAGGGAAAGGCCGCCATTGTACCTGCCTGGGCGGTCGAGGGGCTGGGAATCTGTGTCATTTACGCCGTTTTGGCGAGACAACACAGCAGAAGCGTCAGGCCCCTGCGCGGATCAGCCGCAGGTGCAGCAAAGGGTAGGGCTGCCCCAGCCCATCGGTCTGCGAACGGCCAACTACCTCAAAACCTTCGTGCAGGTAGAACCCCAGCGCCTGCGGGTTCTGCTCGTTGACATCCAGGCGTTCGGCATTCAGTTCATCGATGGCGTAATGCAGCAGTCGTTTACCAATGCCCTTGCCACGGCATGAGGGCGCGACGAACAGCATGTCCACCCGCCCATTGGCCACGCCGGCAAAGCCCTGGATGCGTTGCTGTGAGTCCTTGCAGCAAATCAGCATCACCGCATCGAGGTAGCGGTGCAGCACATGTTCGCGCAGCAGCAGGATATAGGCATCAGGCAGGAAATCGTGGGTCGCGCGCACCGAGTCTTCCCAAACCTGGGTCAGCTCGGGGTAGTCGCGCAGATGGGGGGTGTGCAGCGTCGAAACCTGGCGCATCCGTGTAATCCTCCTGGGCACTGAGGAAAACGATAGATGCAAATGCAAAGGTCGGCGTCAGATCAGCCTAACCATTCCATTGTAGGAGCAGCCTTGTGCTGCGAAGAGGCCAGTGGCAATTCCGTCAATCTTCGCTGCTAGCACCGGCCTCTTCGCAGCACAAGGCTGCTCCTACCGGGAGTGCGCATGACCGGAGGGTATGGGCGGATGTGGCAACACAAGGGGCGCAATGCGCCCCCGGTATTTCAGCGCTTTGCGTTGATCAGACAGGCTCTGCCCACATGTCGTACTCGTCGGCATCCACCACCCGGCAACGCACTTTGTCGCCGGGTTTGAAGCCATGGTCGCCATCGATGAACACGCTGCCGTCGATCTCTGGCGCATCGAAGAAGCTGCGGCCTACCGAACCTTGCTCCTCGACTTCGTCGATCAGCACTTCGATCTCTTTGCCGATGCGCAGTTGCAGGCGGGCGCTGCTGATGGCTTGCTGATGCGCCATGAAGCGGTCCCAGCGGTCCTGCTTGACGTCATCCGGCACTTCGTCCAGGCCCAGGTCGTTGGCCGGGGCGCCTTCGACAGGTGAATACTGGAAGCAGCCGACGCGGTCGAGCTGGGCTTCGGTCAGCCAGTCGAGCAGGTACTGGAAGTCTTCTTCGGTTTCGCCAGGGAAGCCAACGATGAAGGTCGAACGGATCACCAGCTCAGGGCACTGCTCGCGCCAGTTCTTGATGCGCGCCAGGGTACGGTCTTCGAAGGCCGGGCGCTTCATCGACTTGAGCACTTTCGGGCTGGCGTGCTGGAACGGGATATCCAGGTACGGCAGGATCTTGCCGGCGGCCATCAGTGGGATCACGTCGTCGACGTTCGGGTACGGGTACACATAATGCAGGCGGACCCAGGCGCCCAGGCTGCTCAGCGCTTCGCACAGCTCGAGCATGCGGGTCTTGACCGGGCGGCCGTTCCAGAAGTCGGTCTTGTACTTCACGTCGACGCCATAGGCGCTGGTGTCCTGGGAAATCACCAGGATCTCCTTGACGCCCGCCTTGACCAGGCGCTCGGCCTCGCTCAACACTTCACCCACCGGGCGGCTGACCAGTTTGCCGCGCATCGACGGGATGATGCAGAAGCTGCAGCTGTGGTTGCAGCCTTCGGAAATCTTCAGGTAGGCGTAGTGACGCGGGGTCAGCTTGACGCCTTGAGGCGGCACCAGGTCGATCAGCGGGTTGTGGTCCTGGCGTGGCGGCACCACTTCGTGCACGGCGTTGACCACTTGTTCGTACTGCTGCGGGCCGGTAACCGACAACACACTCGGGTGCACATCACGGATGCTGCCTTCCTCGACACCCATGCAACCGGTGACGATGACCTTGCCGTTTTCCTTGATCGCTTCGCCGATCACTTCCAGCGACTCGGCCTTGGCGCTGTCGATGAAGCCGCAGGTGTTGACCACCACCACGTCGGCGTCCTCGTAGGTGGGCACAACTTCATAACCTTCCATGCGCAGCTGGGTCAGAATGCGCTCGGAATCGACCAGGGCTTTTGGGCAACCCAGGCTTACGAAACCTACCTTAGGAGTGGCGGGAGTGGTGGACATGACTAACCTCGGTATTGAATACAGGTCGCCCGACCGGAAACGGGGGCGATCTTGACGGGCGCTTTTTGGCGCCTCTGATCAAAAAGTGCGCAATTCTAGCGAGCGCAAGGTCGCTTGACTAGCAGAAATACGACGAACGCTGTGTTGCGCGGCGGCCCGGCACTGCCTATATCGTCAGTCGCTCTGTGCCGCGCCATTAATCACTTGTTAAAGCTTATTGAAGTCTTATAATCCGCTTATGGGGAACGGGGCGGATATGAACACCATCGAGGAGGTCAAAAAGCGCGATGAACACACCTACTAACGTGCAGATTATCAACGGCGCGGATGGCCGCCCTGCGTTCGTCGTCCTGCCTTACGCCGACTACATTGCCAGTCGTCCCCAAGAAGACCTGGTCCCGAATGAAGTCGTGGGGTACATGGTGAAAGAGGGCCTGACTGCCATAGCTGCGTGGCGCAGGCATCTGGACCTGACACAGGCAGAAGTTGCGCAACGGCTGGGCATTTCTCAGTCTGCCTATGCCCAGCAAGAGGCCGCAGAGCGTCCGCGCAAGGCTACTCGCGAGAAGATCGCCGCAGCGCTGGGCATTCCTATGCAGTCGCTGGACCTTTAGCCCTAACACTCCAGGCGAGCCCATCAGCGCCACAGGAAGAAATACGACGAACGCTGCGCTATGCTTCGCGCCGTTGCGTCCGGGTATCTGCCATGCCCTGGCGTGGGGGTGAATTCTACCGGCCGAGAGGGCCGTCTGCGGGAGTGGTCGATGGTTCAGGCAAGCAGTCATGCCGAAGGCGGGCACGAGGGGAAGCAGGGTGCGACGCGGTCGCTGGGCCTGCTCGTGGCGGCGGTCGGGGTGGTCTATGGCGATATCGGCACCAGCCCGCTGTATACGCTCAAAGAAGTCTTTACCGGTGGCTATGGCGTGCCGGTCAACCATGACGGTGTGCTGGGGATCCTGTCGCTGATCCTCTGGTCGCTGCTGTGGGTGGTGTCGTTCAAATACGTGATGTTCATCCTGCGTGCCGACAACCAGGGCGAGGGCGGCACCATGGCGCTTACCGCGCTGGCGCGGCGGGCCACGGCGGCCCATCCGCGGCTGCGTACGCTGATGGTCATCTGCGGGCTGATCGGCGCTTCGCTGTTCTATGGCGACAGCATGATCACCCCGGCGGTGTCGGTCCTGTCGGCGGTCGAGGGCATGGGCCTGGCTTTCGACGGCATCGATCACTGGGTGGTGCCCATTTCGCTGGTGGTGCTGGTAGCGCTGTTCCTGGTGCAAAAGCATGGCACCGACAAGATCGGCAAGCTGTTTGGCCCGATCATGGTGGCCTGGTTCGTGGTGCTGGGGGCCTTGGGGGTGCATGGCATCTCGCAAAGCCCTGAAGTGCTCAGGGCATTCAACCCCGGTTGGGCGGTGAACTTCTTCATTGTTCACCCCGGCATGGGCGTGGCCATTCTTGGTGCCGTGGTGCTGGCGCTGACCGGTGCCGAGGCGCTGTACGCCGACATGGGCCACTTTGGCCGCAAGCCGATTGCCCGCGCCTGGTTCGCCCTGGTGCTGCCGGCGCTGGTGCTCAACTACTTTGGCCAGGGTGCAATACTGCTGCAGAACCCGGAGGCGGCGCGCAACCCCTTCTACCTGCTGGCACCGTCCTGGGCGTTGCTGCCGCTGGTGGGGTTGGCAACCATGGCCACGGTGATCGCCTCGCAAGCCGTGATTTCCGGGGCCTTCTCCCTGACGCGCCAAGCCATCCAGCTGGGCTACATACCGCGCATGCAGATCCAGCACACGTCCAGCGATGAACAGGGGCAGATCTACATCGGTGCGGTGAACTGGACGTTGATGGTCGGTGTGGTGTTGCTGGTCATCGGTTTTGAATCGTCCGGCGCCCTGGCCGCGGCCTATGGTGTGGCGGTCACCGGCACCATGCTGATGACCACCATCTTGGTGTCGTCGGTGATGCTGCTGTTGTGGAAATGGCCGCCGGTGCTGGCAGTGCCGATTCTGCTGGGTTTTTTGTTCGTGGACGGGCTGTTCTTCGCCGCCAACGTGCCGAAGATCGTGCAGGGTGGGGCCTTCCCGGTGTTGGCGGGCGGCGTGTTGTTCCTGTTGATGAGCACCTGGAAGCGCGGCAAGCAGATTCTTGTCGAGCGCATCGATGAAGGCGCGCTGCCGCTGCCGGTGTTCATCAGCAGCATCCGCATCCAGCCGCCGCACCGGGTTGAAGGGACGGCGGTATTCCTGACGGCGCGCCCCGACGCCGTGCCCCATGCGCTGCTGCACAACATGTTGCACAACCAGGTGCTGCACAGCCAGGTGGTGCTGCTGACGGTGGTCAGCGAGGACCAGCCACGGGTACCGGAGCAGGAGCGTTTCGAGGTGGAGGCCTATGGCGACGGGTTCTTCCGCGTGCTGTTGCACTTTGGCTTCATGGACGAGCCGGACGTGCCAGCGGCGTTGAAGCTGTGCCACCTGGAAGACCTGGATTTCAGCCCGATGCGCACGACGTACTTCCTTAGCCGCGAAACCGTCATTGCGTCGCGGCTGGAGGGCATGTCGCGCTGGCGCGGGAACCTGTTTGCGTTTCTGCTGAAGAACGCCAACGGCAATCTGCGCTTCTTCAATCTACCGTTGAACCGGGTGATCGAGCTGGGGACCCAGGTCGAGATCTGAGCAAAGGTCGGGCTGCTGGAATTGCGCAGCCCGTTCTGGCTTCATCGCCGGCAAGCCGGCTCCCATAGGTTCAACAGCGCCCTCAAGCGCTGCACACTTCCTGTGGGAGCAACTGTCTTGTGGTGCTTGTTCCGGCCTCTTCGCGGGCAAGCCCGCTCCCACAGATGCGGCGCTAGACTTGGAGGCTACAGTTCAGGTGGGAGCCGGCTTGCCGGCGATTGGGCCGCATGGCGGCCCCTTTCTATCAGTTCTGCTCTGCCACGCTCGACTTGCCCTGGCGCGTCTCGATCTCGCCGATCAGGCGCTTGGCCAGCGCGGGGTAGTTCTCATCGAAGTGGTGCCCCCCCGGTAGCTTCAGTCGCTCACCGACGGCCGTCTTGTCGGTGCAGCCGCTTTCGTCGGTCTCTTCCACGCCGTAGACGCACACCACTTTGGACGCTGGCAGCCTGGCCATTTCCGGCCCGGTTGGCGCCTCCTGGCCTTCTTTGCCCAGCCAGCCCTCGACCTCGATCTCGAAGCTGCCGCTGCGGGCGAAGGCCAGCAGCATCACCGCGTCGATGCGTTGCTGGTCTTCGGCCGGCAGGCGGTTGTAGATGGCGGGCAGCACGTCGGCGCCAAACGAATAGCCGGTCAATACAAAGCGCTTGGTACCCCATTTCTGACGATAGTGCTGCATCAGTTCCGACAGGTCGGCGGCGCTCTGTTCCGGAGTTTTGTGTTGCCAGTAATAGCGCAGGGTGTCGATACCGACCACCGGGTAGCCGAGCTTGGCCATTTCCCCGGCCACGTCCCGGTCCAGGTCGCGCCAACCACCATCCCCGGACAGGAACAGGGTGACGGTGTCGGTGGTTTGCCCAGCCGGCACCTCGACCACCGGGATGGCCAGGGCGTTGCCGTCATGCCCGACCAAGGCTTGGGTCAGCTGCGATTTGAGTACCTGGGGCAAGTGGATGTCGTAATCGCTGATGCTGGTTTCAGCGTTGGCCTGGTCGCGCACGAAGGCCGCGCTGGCGTCATCCGGGTTGTCGTTCCAGGCGACGTTCCAGTGGCCGTGGGCCGCCGACTTGGGCAGCGTGGCCTGGCAGCCGGGTTGCTCCAGGGTGAAGTCGACGGAAATGGCCCGCGCCTTGTCGTCAGTCTGTGCGGCCAGCCAGCGCCAGGCTTGTGCCGCACCCGGGCCGATGCCGGCTACCAGGGTCGGTTTCTCGGCGAGCTGGGTCACTGCCAGGTCCAGCGCTTGCTGCTGCTTGCTGCAGTCGCTAGGCGGCAGGATCACCTGCACCAGCTGGGCTTCCCCTGCTTGGCTCAGGTCCAGCAACTGCTTGTCGGTCAGGGCCTGGTCCTGGGGGACGCCGATGGCGACCCGGGCTTTGGCGTGCACGCCAGGGGTGACACGGGTGATGTGGGTGTCATTCAGGGTCAATTGCTCAAGGCGCGCCTCGGGGGCCGGGCGCGTCCATAGCCAGAAGGCCGCGGCCCCGCCAAGGGCGGCCAGCAGCAGCGCAATCACCAGGTACAGCCAATAGCGTCGGATCATCAGCGTTTCACCAATCCAGTCAGGCCGCCAGCAATCAGGGCGGCAGTGTCGGCCAGTGCCACCAGCGGGTCGAGCCCTGCTGGCACAGCCATGTAACGGGGTTCCCAGTCCGGTTGGAACTTGTCCTTGAAGCGTCGAAGCCCCTGGAAGTTGTAGAGCTGTTCGCCGCGGCGGAACACCATTGAGCCCAGGCGTTGGGTCAACGGCGCGCCACGCCGTGGCTGCAGCCCGGAAAGCGGGACCATGCCCAGGCTGAAACGGCCGTAGTCATGGCTTTTGTAGTGCAGGATCAGGCCAATCATCATGAATTCCATGGTCAGCTTCGGCGCTTCTGGGTGGGCGCGCATCAGGTCGAGGCTGGCCAGCTCGTTGCTGTGGGTTTCCAGCAGGTTGGCAAATGCAACGGGCCGGCCCTGGAAGCGAATCAGGGCAATCCGGAAGTGCTGCAGGTACTCGGGGCTGAAGCGCCCGAGCGAGAAGCCTTTCTCGCGCACGTTCTTGCCGCTGAGCCAGGCATCGGAGATTTCCTTGAGCTCTGCCAGTGGCGCGTGACCGGGCTCATGGATCTCCAGGCTAAGGCCGTCCCGGCCGCCACGGTTCCAGGTGTAGCGCAGGTCCTTCATCTCCTTGCCCTTGGCGTCGAGGTCGAAGCGGCGCAGGTCGACCCGGGCTTCCTCGCCCAGCTTGAGGGCGGTCAGGCCAATGTCCATATAGAAGGGCAGGTTCTCTGCGCGCACCTGATAGAACACCGGCCGGGCGTGGTGCAGGTCGCACAGGTCACGGAACTGCCAGATCATCTCGGCGCGCTCCTGTGCGGGGCCGATCGGGTCATACAGGGCCACCAGGCTGCGACCGCGACGGGCATACATCAGGAAGGCGTTGTCGCGTGGGTGGAACAGCAAGGCCTTGTCCCCCGTCAGCGCCAGGCCGCCATCGGGCTGGTCGGACGCCAGCAGAATGCGGTTGGCGCGTTGCAGCTCTTCGTCATCGGGCAGGTGGATGACCGGCGGTGCGGTGCGCAGCAGCCAGGTCAGGGCCACGGCCACTAGCAGCACGGCGCTGCCCATGGCTGCCCGCAGGCCGCGCGGGGCATCGGCATCCAGGGTGAACTGCCACCACAGCTGGTGGCTGTAGGGCACATCCTGGTAGGCAAACAGCAGCAGCCACACCGAAGCACCCACCACGCAGGCGCTGGCCACCAGGAACACAGGCGAGAAGGGCAGCTCCAGCAAGCGGCTGGGGCGGTAGAAGGAGCGGCGGAACAGGGCAAGCAGGGCGGCGGTGAACGTGAGCAGGCACGCCTCTTCCCAGTCAAAGCCCTTGAGCAGCGAGAGCAAGGCACCGACCAGCAGCAATGTGGTGGTCAGCAGCCAGGCCGCCGACAGGCGCCGGCGCAGGCCTTGGGCCAACAGCAGGCAGAGCACGCCGATCAGGCTGGCGCCGAAGTGCGAGGCATCGATCAGGCGATGGGGCACCAGAAACCCCATGTGCTCCAGGCGCGTGTCGATCTCCGGCGTGGCACCGGAGAACAGCAGCACGACGCCGGACAGGAACACCAGGATCGACAGCACCGGCGCGGCCAGCCCTGAAGCTACCTTGATCGCCTGTTGCGCGAACAGCAGGCGCCGTGCCTCGTTGGCCAACAACAGCACGCAGGCCAGCAGCAGCGGTAATACCACGTAGATCAGGCGATACAGCAACAAGGCTGCTGCCAGTGGCGCGGCGCCCAACTGGTCGGCAAAGGCTGCCAGCAAGATCGCCTCGAACACCCCGACACCGCCGGGTACATGGCTGAGCACGCCAGCGGCCAAGGCCAGCAGGTACACCAGGATGAACGCGCCAAAGGGCGGTGCTTCGGGCAGCAGCAGGTACAGCACGGTGGCTGCGGCGGCCACGTCCAAGGCAGTGATCAGCAATTGCAGTGCAGCCAGGCGGGCACCCGGCAGGCGCAGCGTGCGGCGGCCCAGTTGCACCAACAGGTTATCGGCCACGGGTTGTTCGGCCAGGCGCCTGCGATAGAGCCCGATCACAAACACTGCAAACAGCACCAGTACAGCAGCTGCGATACCCGCCAACAGGCCCGGCGAAAGGCCCAGTGCCGTAGAGGCGGCGGGCAGATCGCTCAAGGTCGCCAAGGCAGCCAGGGGCGGCAACGCACATCCCAGCGACAGGCTGGCAAAAACGGTCATCCGCGCAACTTCGGCAGCCCCAAGGCCCTGGCGCGCATACAGGCGGTAGCGTACCGAACCACCCGACAGCATCGACAGGCCGATGGCGTTACCGATGGCGAAGGCGCTGAAGCCGCCCAGGACCAGGCTGCTCGCGGGCAGTTTAACGCCGGCATAGCGGCTGGCCGACCATTCGTACCCCAGCAGGATCACGAACCCGACGACCGTCGCCAGCAACGCACCGAGCAACGACTGCGTCGGCACGCTGAGCATGGCATCGTGCAGCGCATAGATGTCTAGCTCGCTCAGCAGGTGGCGGCAGGCAACCAGCGCCATGGCGAACAGCACCAGCGTCACCGCCAGGCCAATGGGCTGACGATAGCGGCTCAAGCGCTCGATCATGGGCAGGCGTTGCGCAGCAGTCGGTAGCGCCGATGCGAGGGGCACCGGAGGTTCAGGGTTGTGGGAAGTCATCGATTGGTACCCCGAGCCGGCAGCGCGAGGTAGGGGAGAGGTGCGGCCAAGTGAAAGTCCCTTAGGAAAACGTATCCAATAGTACTCCGTGCACAGGCGCTTTCAGCGTTCTGGCCGGGTTAAAGATAGTTCATCCTGAGAGGGGTATCTCAAGCCTGAGGGGCAGGCGAGTGGCAGCTTGGTGCCGTGGCGGTGGAAAACGTGGGGCCATAAAACAACAAACCCCGCGCTGCTGTTACACAGGCGGGGTTTGTTCTGACGAATATGGTTGCGGGAGCCGGATTTGAACCGACGACCTTCGGGTTATGAGCCCGACGAGCTACCAGACTGCTCCATCCCGCGTCAGAGGTGCGCATTCTACAGCTTGTTGAATCTGTGTAAAGCGTTAATTGTTGATTTCTCAACCTTTTTTCTTCTGCATCATTTTCGATGCAAAGAAAAAGGCCACTGCGTTAACAGTGGCCTTCTCTTTGTTTGGTTGCGGGAGCCGGATTTGAACCGACGACCTTCGGGTTATGAGCCCGACGAGCTACCAGACTGCTCCATCCCGCGTCTGTGGGGCGGATTCTACAGTTTATTCACGGTGTGTCAAGCGTTAGCTCTTGATTTATCGTCAATTTTCCACAATGACTTTTTCGAGGCCAAAGAAAAAGGCCACTGCGTTAACAGTGGCCTTTTCTCGAATCTGGTTGCGGGAGCCGGATTTGAACCGACGACCTTCGGGTTATGAGCCCGACGAGCTACCAGGCTGCTCCATCCCGCGCCTGTGAGATCGAATTCTACGGATTTCCCGCCCTATGTCAAGCATTATTCCAAGAAAACCCGTTTTCGTTCAAACCCTTAGCGTTTGAGCAAGGTGCGCGGGGCAGGCGCGGCGGGCCTTGCAGGCCAATTGTCGAGGGATGCGCCGTGCAGGCTGTTGCGCCAGAGGGGCCATGCGATACTATCTGTATGAATCTACAGTACTGACGGTCATCCATGTCCTTGCGCAAGATCATCCATGTCGACTGCGATTGCTTCTACGCCGCGATCGAGATGCGTGATGACCCGCGCCTGGCCGGTCGGCCCATGGCAGTCGGTGGGTCGGCCGACCACCGCGGGGTCATCGCCACCTGCAACTATGAAGCCCGTGCCTATGGTGTGCGCTCGGCCATGTCCTCGCGCCATGCGCTCAAGCTGTGCCCTGACTTGTTGATCGTCAAACCACGTTTTGAAGCCTATCGCGAGGCATCGCGTGAGATTCACGCCATTTTTCGCGATTACACCGAGCTGATCGAACCCTTGTCGCTGGATGAAGCCTACCTGGATGTCAGCGACAGCCAGTGGTACGCCGGTAGCGCGACACGGATTGCCGAGGACATTCGCCGGCGCGTCGCCCGTACCTTGCATATCACGGTGTCGGCGGGTGTCGCCCCCAGCAAGTTCCTGGCCAAGATCGCCAGTGACTGGCGTAAGCCTAATGGCCTGTTCGTCATCACCCCGGGGGAGGTCGAGGCGTTTGTCGCGGTCTTGCCCGTCGCCCGGTTGCATGGGGTGGGCAAGGTCACGGCGGACAAGCTGGCGCGGTTGGGTATCGATACCTGCCTGGACCTGCGCGCGTGGTCCCGCCTGGCCCTGGTGCGTGAGTTCGGCAGTTTTGGTGAGCGGCTTTGGGGGCTGGCGCGGGGGATTGATGAGCGTGCTGTGCACAATGACAGCCGCAGGCAATCGGTCAGCGTGGAAAATACCTACGATACCGATCTGCCGGACCTGGCCAGTTGCCTGGAGCGTCTTCCTGCGTTGCTCGACAGCCTTAATGAGCGCATTGCCCGCATGGACAGCAGCTACCGGCCGGACAAGCCTTTCGTCAAGGTCAAGTTCCATGACTTCAGCCAGACGACGATGGAGCAGGCGGGGGCAGGCAGGGACCTGGAAAGTTACCGGCAATTAATGAAGCAGGCCTTCGCGCGGGGTGACAAGCCGGTGCGCTTGCTGGGTGTCGGGGTAAGGTTGCGGGATTTGCGCGGTGCGCATGAGCAACTGGAGCTGTTCCCACCTAAATGAACAAGGGCCGCTAAGCGGCCCCTTTCATTTATTGCACGCCTGGGTCAGCTACCAGCCGCCCGGTGGCCTTGGTCAGGGATTGCAGAAATTCCTGCTGCAGTTCCGGATCGTTGCGCGTCAGCTCGATCAGGCTCTGCTCCATTTCACTGGCTTCCTCTTCCAGGCCCAGTTCGGACAGGCGTTTGACCCGGTGCACCCACTGGCTGACATCATCGTCTTCCAGGTCGTCGAAGATCAGCTCGTGCGCTTCAAGCAGCTTGTTGCGCAGCGTGGCGCTGACCAGCAGGCTGGCGTCACCGCGCACCGCATTGTCCTCATCGACCACCTGCAGGTGCAGGGTGCCGATGTGGTTGAGGTTTTGCTCGGAGAACGGGCTGTCGAGCAGGTTCAGGCGCAGCACGCCGTTTCTGTCGGTGGTCAGCTCGTGGGTGAGTTTGCCGGCCTTGACTTCGACCAGGCGCTCGCTCCAGGGCAGGCTGGTGGACTCCTCGCGCTGGTCCTTCTGCACTTCGCTGATCCCGGCAAGGTTCTGCTGGGCGCGACCGTTGGACTGCACGTTCATGAACGGGTTAAGCCCCGCCACGCCGTAGCTGAGCCAGTCGTGGGTCACGCTTTCAGGCAGGTTGCCCAAGGCGAACACGTTGACCACGTTGGCACCCACGCCCGCTACGACAGCCACCGCACCCAGTGGGATCTCGTAGATCTCCCGCCAAGGCTGGTAGGGCGTGTAGCGGTCGTAGCGCCGGGTAACTTCGAACTCGGTGACTTCGAAGCGCTTCAGCTCATGCACGCGCACACGTCGTTGCGGCAGCTCCATCACCTTCGGCTCGCCGACATCGATCTGCAGACTGTGTTCGAGCAGTTTTCGCTCGACGCGCTCCTCGTGCTCGCTGCGCTGGGACATCTGGTTGGCGCAGCCGCTGATGAGCAGGGCGCCGCACAGTGCGGCGCCCCCCAGGGGAAAGGTACTTCGCTTGGACATGATCACTCGTGCATTGATTATCAGCGGCGAACGCGGGCCTGCAGGAACGACAGCACTTCATTGAGTGGCAGCGCTTGAGCATCCTGTTCGGTGCGGTGCTTGTATTCCAGGTTGCCTTCGGCCAGGCCGCGGTCACTGACGACGATGCGGTGCGGAATGCCGATCAGCTCCATGTCGGCAAACTTGATGCCTGGGCTGGTCTTCTTGTCGCGGTCATCCAGCAGCACTTCGAAGCCGGCGGCAGTCAGTTCGGCGTACAGCTTGTCGGTCGCTTCGCGAACCACGTCGGTTTCATAGCGCAGCGGCACCAGGGCGATCTGGAAAGGCGCCAGGGCGTCGTTCCAGATGATGCCTTTGTCGTCGTAGCTCTGTTCGATGGCGGCGGCGACCACGCGGGACACGCCAATGCCATAGCAACCCATGGACAACACGACAGGCTTGCCGTTCTCGCCCAGTACCTGGCACTTGAGTGCCTCGCTGTACTTGGTGCCGAGCTGGAAGATGTGGCCCACTTCGATGCCGCGCTTGATCACCAGGGTGCCCTGGCCGTCTGGGCTTGGGTCGCCTTCGACGACGTTGCGCAGGTCGGCGACTTGCGGAACCGGCAGGTCGCGCTCCCAGTTGACGCCGAAGTAGTGCTTGTCATCGATGTTGGCGCCGATGCCGAAGTCGCTCATCAGGGCAACCGAACGGTCGATGATGCATTCCAGTGGCAGGTTCAGCGGGCCGAGCGAGCCTGCACCGGCGCCGATGGCGTCGCGCAGTTCAGCTTCGGTCGCCATGACCAGCGGGTCGGCAACCTGTTCCAGCTTGGTGGCCTTGATTTCGTTGAGCTCGTGGTCGCCACGGACGATCAGGGCAATCAGCTTGCCTTCTTCGGCGCCGCGCACGATCAGGGTCTTGACGGTCTTCTCGATCGGCAGCCCGAAGTTTTCGACCAGTTGGGCGATGGTCTTGGCGTCCGGCGTGTCGACCAGGCGCAGCTCCTCGGAAGGGGCAGGGCGCACGGTTTCACGCGGGATGGCCTCGGCCTTCTCGATGTTGGCAGCGTAATCGGAGCTGTCGCTGAAGATCACATCGTCTTCACCGGATTCGGCCAGCACGTGGAATTCGTGCGAGTAGCTGCCACCGATGGAGCCGGTGTCGGCTTGCACAGGGCGGAAGTCCAGGCCCAGGCGGGTAAAGACGTTGCTGTACGCCTGGTGCATGCGGTCGTAGGTTTCCTGCAGGGAAGCCTGGTCGGCATGGAAGGAGTAGGCGTCCTTCATGATGAACTCGCGGCCGCGCATCAAGCCGAAGCGTGGGCGGATCTCATCACGGAATTTGGTCTGGATCTGGTACATGTTGAGCGGCAGCTGTTTATAGCTGGACAGCTCGTTACGGGCCAGGTCGGTAATGACTTCTTCGTGGGTCGGGCCGACGCAGAAGTCGCGGTTGTGGCGGTCTTTCAGGCGCAGCAGCTCTGGGCCGTACTGCTCCCAACGGCCGGATTCCTGCCACAGTTCGGCGGGCTGGATGCTGGGCATCAGCACTTCCAGGGCGCCGGCGGCGTTCATTTCCTCGCGCACAACGGCTTCGACCTTGCGCATCACTCGCAAGCCCATCGGCAGCCAGGTGTACAGGCCAGAGGCCAGTTTGCGGATCATGCCGGCGCGCAGCATGAGCTGGTGGCTGATGACCACTGCGTCGGCAGGGGTTTCTTTCTGGGTGGCGAGCAAATATTGACTGGTGCGCATGGTGGGCCGTGTCGATTGCCTAAGACGTTGAAATGACCCCGCATTGTACGGGGGCGAAACGAAGGCGTACAGGATGCCCCAGGGCGTGACACTTGTCAGCCAAGAAAAAGCCCGGCGTGATCGCCGGGCTTTTTCAAGTGCGGGGCACTGCAAGCCAGGCTTACAGGATGCTCAGCGGGTACTCGACGATCAGACGCAGTTCGTCGATCGAGCTCGAACCGTAGTACACACCGTCGCTGGAGCGGTAGGTGGCCTGGCGCACACGGAAGCTCAGGTCTTTCGCTGGGCCGCTCTGCATGACGTACTTGACATCTACGTCGCGTTCCCATTCCTTACCGTCGTCGGTGGTACGAGTGGTTGCACCGGTACCGCGAGCGTAGCGGGTCATGAAGGTCAGGCCTGGTACGCCGAACTCGGCGAAGTTCAGGTCGTAGCGAGCCTGCCAGGATTTCTCGTCTTCGGCGTTGAAGTCGGAACGGGCGATGGAGTTGGCCAGGAACACGGTACCGCCGCCGTCCACGCCGTAGGCGTAGTCACCGTCGCCGCTGACTTTCTGGTAGGCCAGGGTGAAGGTGTGGGCGCCGATGTTGTAGGCAGCCGACAAGCTGGCTGCGATGTTGTCGAGCTCGTTGGTGCCGTCGGACTTGGTCACGAATGCACCGGTGCGGTTGGCGCCGATCGACTTGGTGTCATAGATGTTGAAGTCGAACACCAGGCCTTGCTTGTCGCTGATCGGCAGCGCCCAGTTGATGTTGCCGTACCACTTACGGAAGTGATCTTCGATGTGCGAGTAGTAAACGCTGGTGCTGAGGCTGTCAGTGAACGCGTAGGTACCGCCGAAGATGTTGGCTTCGGTCAGGTTCAGGCTGTCATGGTAGGTCTGAGCCTGGGCGTTCATGGCGGTGAAGTGACCGGCGTTCAGGGTCAGGCCATTGATCTCGTTGCTGGTGATCAGGCCGCCTTCGGCAACTTCCGGCAGCAGGCGGCTGTCGTCAGTGGCGAATACTGGCATGGCGGTGAACTGGTCACCGAACTTCAGCACAGTATTGGAGATGCGCATTTTTACAGCGCCGCCGCCTTCGGAGTAATCATCCTGCGAACGGCCGTCGGAGCCTTGTGGGAACAGGCCGGTGCCGGCGCGACCTTTGCCGCTGTCCAGTTTCAGGCCGAGCATGCCGATGGCGTCGACGCCGAAGCCTACAGTGCCCTGGGTGAAGCCCGATTCGTAAGTGCCGAGGAAGCCAAGGCCGGTTTCTTCCACGCGGCTTTGAGTGCCGGCTGGGTTGTTGCGGAAGTCACGGCTGAAGTACAGCATGCGAGTTTTAACGTTCAGCTGGCTGTCTTCGATGAAACCCTTGGACTCGTCTTGTGCAGAGGCGAAGGCCAATTGCGAGGTCCCTGCCGAAACGGCCAGGGCGATCATGCTCCACTTCATCACGCGCATCGTGATTTGCTCCTTTGGTTTTTTAGGAAGAGTACCGCTGCGCCCAAGTCTTTTAGTTATATGGGGCAGCTCTTTCTTGTTATGTCGGCGGAAATGTATAACACGCTGACTGTTGTTGGCGATATGGGCATATCCAAGCTTTCGGGAACTTTATGGCCATGTCGCTTTCAGGTATTTCCATGTCGCAAATCACGTCCCGGATTCCCGGGTCGTACAACGTCAGCGCTGTTCCTGTCACCGTAACGAATCTGTAACTACAGGTTCCGGTTAGGGAAACTCCCTGGTGTATCCAAAGCGGCTGTTGTTATTTGTTGCGTACATCGCTTGATGCAGATGTCGTGCCGACTTGGCGGGAGAGGAATGCAACAAGCGTGCTCAAAATTACCACCGGTTCATGAAATTTTCACAAATGAGGCTGCCGAAGGTCGGAAAGTACCGTAAACACGGGGCGGGACTTGTCTGATGGTGTGCCACAACTCTGGCGGTTTTCAAATTCAAAACCTGCCATAAAAGTCAATGTGTTACCGGCAACTGTTCATGCGGAGTCATTCGTGTGGGTAAAAGCGTAGTGGTGTGCTCGTTTGCGGCCTCATTTTGGTGCGAAAAGTAGCGGTGTGTTACCGCGACTGTGCAGGCAGCAGGTATTCATGAACTTAAAGTGTGCAGTGTCGGGCTGCTGTTGCATGCCGGCGTGCGCGAAGCAAGGTATCCTTGCGCAATGTTCCCGTGTCTCGCGGGCCCGTTATCGAGTATTGGAGGTTGGTAGTGGTTGAGATGGATTCGCGTTTGCAGCAAGACACCTATGTACTTGGAGACTTTCCGTTGTGCCGTGTGTTGCTCAGCAAAGACGCCAATTACCCTTGGTTCATCCTGGTGCCGCGTCGCCCTGGAGTGAGCGAATTGTTCGACTTGAGCCAGGAAGACCAGGCGCAACTGTGGAAAGAAACTACGTGCCTGGCTGAAGCGCTGAAGGGCGAATTCAACGCTGACAAGATGAACGTTGCCACCCTGGGTAACGTAGTCAGCCAGATGCACATGCACGTCATTGTCCGTCACACGCATGACGCCGCTTGGCCAGCGCCGGTATGGGGCAAAGTGCCCGCCGTCGAGTATGCGCCGGGGCAAGTCGATGCCATTGGTCAGCGCCTGCGCGCGCTGCTCAACGATGACTACCAGCAGGTGGCCTGAAGTGTCCTCTGAATCGCGAATCATCGAGCTGGAAACCCGCCAGGCCTTCCAGGACGACACGCTTCAGGCGCTCAATGATGTAGTGGTTGAGCAAGGGCGTGTGATCGAGCGCCTGCAACTGCAGATGGCCGAGCTGCTCAAGCGTTACGAAGAAATGGTGGGGCAATACGGCAGCGAAGGTGAAGAGGCGCCGCCCCCTCATTATTGAGTTGAGGCAGCCCTGGCCTTGCACCAGGGCTGCACACGGTCAGCGACGGGTTACCGCGACCACATCTTCGGCCTGCAGGCCTTTGTCACGGTGCATGACCGAAAACTCGACGCGCTGGCCTTCGACCAGAATGCGGTGGCCTTCGCCGCGGATGGCGCGGAAGTGCACAAAGATGTCATCGCCCGAATCGCGGGAAATGAAGCCAAAGCCTTTGGACGTGTTGAACCACTTGACGGTGCCCGTATCGCGGTTGCCGGCCTCCAAGGGGGCACTTTGGCTGGTGCGGGCTTTTCGGTTGGCTCGGGCGAAGCCCGCAGCCAGGTGCAGCACCACGGCCAAGGCCGCGCAGACCAGGGCGGCCAGGTTGCCCATTTCGGGGCGAGCCAGCAGCGTCAGGGTCTGCAATACCACGGCCACCACCAGCAAGGCGCAAGCCAGGTGCTGCAATTGTTGCCGGGCACCTCGGTAATACAGCGGCACGACCGGGGCCAATACCAGGTTAAGCAGGCCGAGCAGTGCCAGGTAGACCGCGTCGGGTTGCTGCAGGAAGGGTGTTGCGTCGGTTTTCAGGCTGGGTATGAGCGATAGCAGCAAAGCCGCTACGCCCGTCACCAGATGGACGATCTTGAACATGGGTTGGCTCACAGTTGACAAGCTGATCACAGGAAGAGCTGGCGACACGGTGCGCATGAGGTGTAAAGCGCGAACACGTGGTGGGCCAGCCTATGCACCCGGCAATAACAGTCCGCACGGGTGGCACCCTGCCTATTTAACAGCAAAGGCGCAGGCTACTCAAACCGCAGGCCGCCACAGCCGATGTGTTGCGCCATGTCACAGGCGGGTTGCGCCAAGTGTTGATACAGTTGGAAGGGCCCGCTTGATCATCAAGCCTTATGGAAAGGGGAACTTCATGGCAATTGATATCGGTATCAGTGAAGAAGATCGCAAGTCTATCGTCGATGGGCTGTCCCGCCTGTTGTCGGATACCTACGTGCTGTATCTGAAAACCCATAACTTTCACTGGAACGTCACCGGTCCGTCGTTCCGTACCCTGCACCTGATGTTCGAAGAGCAATACAACGAGCTGGCGCTGGCGGTGGACTCGATTGCCGAGCGGATCCGTGCCTTGGGCTTCCCGGCACCGGGGTCCTATGCTTTTTATGCGCGGCATTCTTCGATCAAGGAAGAGGAGGGCGTGCCGGCCGCGGAGGAGATGATCCGTCAGCTGGTGCAGGGCCAGGAGGCGGTCGTGCGCACCGCGCGCAGCATCTTCCCGGTGGTGGACAAGGTCAGCGATGAACCGACCGCCGACCTGTTGACTCAGCGTATGCAGGTGCACGAGAAGACCGCCTGGATGCTGCGCGTCTTGCTGGACGGCCAATAGTCGCCGCGTAGCGTCAGAAACGTCTGAAAAGCCCGGCTGCCGGCAGTGCAGCCGGGCTTTTTACGTTTCTGCGGGAAGGTTTTGCCGCTGCTTCGAAGGCGCAGGCTGGCGCTTCATGGTTGCCCTAGGGCCCCGGGTACAGGGGCAATGGCAGTCGCGATGGAGTGGCCGGATGATAGGCATGATGCAACAAGACAAGCGAGGCGGTGGTCAGGGGCGTTGGCCGGGCAAGCAATGCGTCGACCCCTTCAAGGCCGACTTTGACATGCTGCAGATCAGGCCGGTGTCGCGTTCGGTCCGGCTCAACGGGTTTTCCACCTGCCTGCGCCTGGAAGCGGTCTACTGGGGGATCCTGGAGCGTATCGCCGAGGCCAACCGCTGCTCGGTCAGCGCGGTGTTGTCCTACGTGGACCGCGAGGTGCATCTGCGCCAGGGCGGGGTGCGCAACTTCAGTGGCCTGATCCGCGTCATCTGCGTCGCCTGGTTGCTCGATCCGCCGAGTGCACGCTGATCGCCAGGCGGGCTGCGCAGTGCTTGCTAACCATATATAATCCCGCTTTTTGCTGCCCCGGCAGCCAGTGTTATGGTTGACGAGAGACACCCATGCCCCTTTATGACTATCAATGTGCGTCCTGCGAGCACCGCATGGAAGTGCTGCAGAAGATCAGCGCTGCGCCGCTGACCGATTGCCCGGCCTGTCAGGCGCCGGCACTGAAGAAGCTGCTGTCGGTACCCGGTTTTCGCCTGAGCGGCACCGGCTGGTACGAAACCGACTTCAAGACCGGGGCAAAAAAGAACCTTGCAGGCGGCGACAAAGCCGACTGAGTTGAATGCTGTGACCGGGTCTTGCAGTATTAGCCCTCTGGGCGGCCAAGGCCTCCACCGAATACACGAATCACGAGAAGCGAAACCACCATCATGATGCGCAGCCATTATTGCGGCCAACTGAACGAGAGCCTGGACGGCCAGGAAGTCACCCTTTGCGGCTGGGTCCATCGTCGCCGCGACCACGGCGGGGTGATCTTCCTCGACATCCGTGACCGCGAGGGCATGGCCCAGGTCGTATTCGACCCCGATCGCGCCGAAACCTTCGCCGCCGCCGACCGTGTGCGCAGCGAATACGTCGTGCAAGTCACCGGCAAGGTTCGCAAGCGCCCTGACGGTGCGGTGAATGCCAACATGGCCTCCGGTGCCATCGAGATCCTTGGCTACCAGCTGACCGTGCTCAACGAAGCGGAAACCCCGCCGTTCCCGCTCAACGAATACTCCGACGTTGGCGAGGAAACCCGCCTGCGCTACCGCTTCATCGACCTGCGTCGCCCGGAAATGGCCGACAAGCTGCGCCTGCGTTCGCGCATCACCAGCAGCATCCGTCGCTTCCTCGACGAGAACGGCTTCCTCGACGTCGAGACGCCGATCCTCACCCGTGCCACGCCCGAAGGCGCGCGCGACTACCTGGTACCGAGCCGTACCCACGCAGGCAGCTTCTTCGCCCTGCCGCAGTCGCCTCAGCTGTTCAAGCAGCTGCTGATGGTGGCCGGTTTCGACCGCTACTACCAGATCGCCAAGTGCTTCCGCGACGAAGACCTGCGTGCTGACCGCCAGCCGGAATTCACCCAGATCGACATCGAGACCAGCTTCCTCGATGAGTCCGAGATCATGGGCCTCACCGAGAGCATGATCCGCAAGCTGTTCAAGGAAGTCCTGGACCTGGAGTTCGGTGAATTCCCGCACATGACCTTCGAAGAAGCCATGCGCCGTTACGGTTCCGACAAGCCAGACCTGCGTAACCCGCTGGAGCTGGTCGACGTTGCCGACCAGTTGAAGGATGTCGACTTCAAGGTATTCGCCGGCCCGGCCAACGATCCGAAGTGCCGCGTTACCGCCCTGCGCGTGCCAGGCGCCGCCAGCATGCCGCGCAGCAAGATCGACGAGTACACCAAGTTCGTCGGCATCTACGGTGCCAAGGGCCTGGCGTACATCAAGGTCAACGAGCGCGCCAAAGGTGTTGAAGGCCTGCAGTCGCCGATCGTCAAGAACATCCCTGAAGCCAACCTCAACGTGATCCTCGATCGCGTTGGCGCGGTCGATGGCGACATCGTCTTCTTCGGTGCCGACAAGTTCAAGATCGTCAGCGAGGCCCTGGGCGCACTGCGCATCAAGGTCGGCAACGACTTCAACCTGCACACCTGCGAGTGGGCACCGATGTGGGTCGTCGACTTCCCGATGTTCGAAGAGAACGAAGACGGCAGCTTTACCGCGCTGCACCACCCGTTCACCGCGCCGAAGTGCTCGCCAGAAGAGCTCGAGGCCAACCCGGCCACAGCCCTGTCCCGTGCCTACGACATGGTCCTGAACGGTACTGAGCTGGGTGGCGGTTCGATCCGTATCCACCGCAAAGAGATGCAGCAGGCGGTGTTCCGTCTGCTGGGTATCGAAGCGGCAGAACAGGAAGAGAAGTTCGGCTTCCTGCTCGACGCCCTGAAGTTTGGTGCACCGCCTCACGGTGGTCTGGCCTTCGGCCTGGACCGCCTGGTCATGCTGATGACCGGCGCCCAGTCGATCCGCGAAGTGATCGCCTTCCCGAAAACCCAGAGCGCTGCCTGCGTCATGACCCAAGCCCCAGGCATGGTCGACGCCAAGGCCTTGCGCGAGCTGCACATCCGCCTGCGCGAACAGACCAAGGTCGAGTAAGCGGGCCCCGGGCGCATCCAGATGGATGCGCCTTTGCGTTACGGCGCAGGTATTTTTGTCGTTGCGCCCCGTCAGGGGCGCAATTGTTTGTGTTTCAAAGAATTTGGAGTCGTTATGGCTGGTCATTCCAAGTGGGCGAACATCAAGCACCGCAAAGAGCGCCAGGATGCCAAGAGAGGCAAGATCTTCACCAAGTGGATTCGCGAGCTGACCGTAGCTGCCAAGCAAGGCGGTGGTGACCCGGCGTCCAACCCGCGTCTGCGCCTGGCCCTGGACAAGGCGCTCGGCGCCAACATGAGCCGCGATATCATCGACCGTGCCGTGGCCCGTGGTGCTGGCACCAACGAAAGCGACAACGTCGAAGAGCTCAGCTACGAGGGCTACGGCCCAGGTGGCGTGGCGATCATGGTCGAGGCCATGACCGACAACCGCAACCGTACCGCGGCTGCCGTGCGTCATGCCTTCACCAAGTGTGGCGGCAACCTCGGTACCGACGGTTCGGTGGCTTACCTGTTCGAGCGCAAGGGCCAGATCAGCTTCGCGCCGGGCGTTGATGAAGACGCCTTGATGGAAGCCGCGATGGAGGCCGATGCCGACGACGTCGTCGCCAATGACGATGGTTCGTTCGACGTCTTCACCTCGTTCAACAGCTTCTATGCCGTGCGTAATGCCCTGGAAGAGGCTGGCTTCAAGGCCGATGACGCCGAAATCGTCATGCAGCCGACCACCAGTGCCGAACTGGATCAGGAAGGTGCGGAGAAGGTGATCAAGCTGATCGACATGCTTGAAGACCTGGATGATGTGCAGAACGTCTATTCCAATGCGCAGATTTCCGACGAGATCATGGAAAAACTCGGCTAAGGTTTTCCTTTGGCCTTTGCGGCCATTCGCGGGCAAGCCCGCTCCCACAGCTACCGCACGGTTCCTGTGGGAGCGGGCTTGCCCGCGCATGGCCACTACTGATTGCAACAACATTGCAGGCGTTATGACTCTGATTCTTGGTATCGACCCCGGCTCGCGCATCACCGGGTATGGCGTTGTGCGCCAGACTGCCCGTGGTTGCGAGTACGTGGCGTCGGGTTGTATCCGCACGGGCAGTGGTGAGTTGCACGAACGACTGCAGATTGTCTTTCGCGGTGTCAGTGAGATCATCAAGCTGCACGAGCCGGTGACCATGGGCATCGAACGGGTGTTCATGGCTCGCAACCCCGACTCGGCGCTCAAACTCGGCCAGGCCCGCGGTGCGGCAATCGTCGCCGCCGCCGAGGCCGGCCTGGAAATCGCCGAGTACAGTGCCACCCAGGTCAAGCAGGCCGTGGCGGGTACGGGTGGGGCCAACAAGGAGCAAGTGATGATGATGGTCATGCACCTGCTCAAGCTTACGAAGAAGCCGCAGATCGACGCCTCCGACGCCCTGGCCATCGCCCTGTGCCATGCCCACACCCGTTCCAGTCTGGTACCGCACGGCCTGGCCACGGCACGGCGTCGCGGCGGGCGCTTGCGTCTGTAGTCGCTTCATGCGGTGATACACATTTTGTTCAGGTGAAGCGTTCACCTGAGGCATTTGCTGATAGGGTTGAGCGGTCTTTGATCGGCTCCCCAAGAGGAAGGATCGGAACGTGATTGGACGTTTGCGCGGCACCCTGGCGGAAAAGCAACCGCCACACCTGATTATCGACGTCAATGGCGTGGGCTATGAGCTGGAAGTGCCCATGACCACCCTGTATCGCCTGCCCAAGGTCGGCGAAACGGTAACCGTGCATACCCACCTGGTGGTGCGCGAAGACGCGCACCTGCTGTACGGGTTCCACGAAAAGCGCGAGCGCGAACTGTTCCGCGAACTCATTCGCCTCAATGGCGTTGGGCCGAAGCTGGCGCTGGCCTTGATGTCGGGCCTGGAAGCCGACGAGCTGGTGCGCTGCGTGCAGGCCCAGGACACCTCGGCCCTGGTGCGCGTACCCGGTGTCGGCAAGAAGACCGCCGAGCGTTTGCTGGTCGAACTCAAGGACCGCTTCAAGGCCTGGGAAACTTCACCGGCCATGTTCACCCTGGTGTCTGACGGGCCGGTGCCGGTCAGCAGTGCCTCCACGGCCGAGGCCGATGCCGTCAGTGCGCTGGTTTCCCTGGGCTACAAGCCGCAGGAAGCCAGCAAGGCAGTGTCCGCCATCAAGGACAAGGCAGGCCTGAGCAGTGAAGAGCTGATCCGCGCCAGCCTTAAAGGGATGATTACCAAGTGATCGAAGCCGACCGTCTGATCGCCGCCAGTGGGCGTGACCGCGAAGAGGTCCAGGACCGCGCGATCCGCCCCCTGCGCCTGGACGAATACATCGGGCAGCCGGTGGTGCGTGAGCAGATGTCGCTGTTCATCCAGGCGGCTCGTGGTCGCAGCGAATCACTCGACCATACCTTGATCTTTGGCCCGCCCGGGTTGGGCAAGACCACCTTGGCCAACATCATCGCCCACGAGATGGGCGTTTCGGTCAAGAGCACCTCGGGGCCGATCCTCGAGCGCCCGGGTGACCTGGCGGCGATGCTGACCAACCTCGAACCCCATGACGTGCTGTTCATCGACGAAATTCACCGGCTTTCACCGGTGGTCGAAGAAGTGCTCTACCCCGCGATGGAAGACTTCCAGCTCGACATCATGATCGGCGAAGGGCCTGCCGCCCGCTCGATCAAGCTCGACTTGCCGCCGTTCACCTTGGTGGGTGCCACCACCCGCGCCGGCATGCTGACCAACCCTTTGCGTGACCGCTTCGGCATCGTCCAGCGCCTGGAGTTTTACAGCGACAAGGACCTGGCAACCATCGTCAGCCGCTCCGCTGGCATTCTGGGCCTGGTCATCGAAGACCAGGGCGCCTTCGAGATTGCCCGCCGCGCCCGTGGCACGCCGCGTATCGCCAACCGCCTGCTGCGCCGTGTGCGCGACTATGCCGAAGTGCGCGGCAAGGGCCAGATCACCAAGGCTGTGGCCGACTTGGCGCTGAACCTGCTGGACGTCGACGAGCGTGGTTTCGACCATTCCGACCGCCGCTTGCTGTTGACCATGATCGAGAAGTTCGACGGTGGCCCGGTGGGGGTGGACAACCTCGCCGCCGCCATCAGTGAAGAGCGTCATACCATCGAAGACGTGCTTGAACCCTACCTGATCCAGCAGGGTTACATCATGCGTACGCCGCGCGGCCGTGTGGTCACCCGGCATGCCTACCTGCACTTTGGCCTGAATGTTCCTGGGCGTTTGGGGGAGGGTGGTGATTTTTCCGAGCCAGGCGATGAATGACAGATCAAAACCGGCTTTTTGTGGTCCTACCGCTGGCATGCCCTCGGCGCGCTGGCAATAAGACATTAATGAGAAAAAACAGTTGCCGCAGCGGATTGGCAAGCTGAGGAGTAAGCACTAGAGTATGCGCGCGCAAAATCAGCTCGAACCGTTCGCCCACCGTTGTCGCGTCTACTACGAAGACACCGATGCGGGCGGCGTGGTGTATTACGTCAACTACCTGAAATTCATGGAGCGCGCGCGTACCGAGCGGCTGCGGAACCTGGGCTTTTCCCAGTTGCAGTTGGCCGGGGAGAACCTGCTGTTCGTGGTCCATTCCAGCGAGGCACGCTACCACGCGCCGGCGCGGTTGGACGATGAACTGCGGGTGACCGCGCAAGTACTTGAACTCAATCGTGCCAGCCTGCGCTTCGTGCAGCAGGTCTGGCGGGAAAAGGATGAAACGCTGCTCTGCGAGGGGCAGTTCCTGGTGGCCGCCGTGCGCGCCGACACTTTCAAACCCCGAGCCATACCCCCCAAGCTGCGCGACGCCTTTATGGCGGACGGCTCGGGTACTCAATCGAATGCAGGAGAATAAGCGTGGAAGCTAACGTCGTCGACCATACCTCCATGTGGAGTCTGGTCAGCAATGCCAGCGTGGTAGTACAGCTGGTAATGCTGATCCTTGTGGCCGCCTCGGTCACCTCATGGATCATGATCTTCCAGCGCAGCACCATGCTGCGCGCCGGTCGTCGAGCGCTGGATGCCTTCGAGGAGCGTTTCTGGTCGGGTATCGACCTGTCCAAGCTGTACCGTCAGGCCGGCAGCAACCCAGACCCGGATTCGGGTGTGGAGCAGGTCTTCCGTGCAGGCTTCAAAGAGTTCTCGCGCCTGCGTCAGCAGCCGGGTGTAGACCCGGATGCGGTCATGGAAGGCGTTGGCCGAGCCATGCGCGTGGCCATTTCGCGTGAAGAAGAAAAGCTCGAGCAGAGCCTGCCGTTCCTCGCCACCGTCGGTTCGACCAGCCCGTACATCGGCCTGTTCGGTACCGTATGGGGCATCATGAACTCCTTCCGCGGCCTGGCCAGCGCCCAGCAAGCCACCCTGGCCACGGTTGCCCCCGGTATTGCCGAAGCGTTGATCGCCACTGCGATCGGCCTGTTCGCAGCAATCCCAGCCGTTATCGCGTACAACCGTTTCGCCGCGCGCAGCGAAGTGCTGATCGGTCGTTACTACACCTTCGCCGACGAGTTCCAGGCGATCCTGCACCGCAAAGTGCACACCAGCGAAGAGTAATCAGGTAGAAGCCCATGGCCCGAGTTCGCCACAAACGCAAGCCGGTCGCCGAGATGAACGTGGTGCCCTACATCGACGTGATGCTGGTGCTGCTGGTCATCTTCATGGTGACGGCCCCAATGCTCAACCAGGGCGTGAAGGTCGACCTGCCCAAGGTTTCCAGTGAAGCCTTGCCGCAGGACAACAACGTCCAGATCCTCACCATTTCCATCAAGGCCGACAAGACCTACTACTGGAACCTCGGCAGCGAAGTCGATACCGACAAGCAGATGGACAAGGCCATGACCTTGCCCGACATGACCAACGCAGTGACCAAGATCATTGCCGCCGGCCGTGACCAGGGCAAGCAGACACAGGTCTTCATTCGTGGCGACAAGGCTGTCGACTACGGCGCGGTCATGGGTGCCATGGGCGGGTTGCAGAAGGCCGGTGTCGGTAACGTTGGCCTGATTACCGAGGCGCCCTGATGCAACAGCGAGAGCCATCCGCCTCGGAAAGCTACTTCTGGCCCAGTGTCTGGGCCATCGGTCTGCACGTGCTGGTGTTCGGCATGCTGTTCGTCAGTTTTGCCATGACGCCTGAACTGCCGCCTTCCAAGCCGATCGTCCAGGCTACCCTGTATCAGCTGAAGTCCAAGAGCCAGGCGACTACCCAGACCAATCAGAAGATTGCCGGGGAAGCGAAGAAAACCGCCTCGCGCCAGACCGAAGTCGAGCAGTTGGAACAGAAGAAGGTCGAGCAAGAGGCCGTGAAGGCCGCGGAACAAAAGAAAGCCGACGCCGCTCAAAAGGCCGAAGAGGCTCGCGAAGCCGCCGAGGCCAAGAAGGCTGAAGCCGCTGAAGCCAAGAAGGCTGAGGAGGCTGCCAAGGCCACCGAGGCCAAGAAAGCCGCCGAAGCCAAGAAAGCCGAGGAGGCGAAGAAGGCCGCCGAGAAACAGCAGGCCGACATCGCCAAGAAGAAGGCTGAGGAAGAGGCCAAGAAGAAAGCCGACGAGGAGGCCAAGAAAGAGGCCGCCGAAGAAGCGAAAAAGCAAGCCGCCGAGGACGCCAAGAAAAAGGCAGCCGAAGAGGCCAAGAAGAAAGCAGCCGAGGACGCCAAGAAGAAAGCGGCGGCCGAGGACGCGAAGAAGAAGGCAGCTGAAGAGGCCAAGAAAAAGGCCGCTGCAGACGCCCAGAAGAAAAAGGCACAGGAAGCGGCCCGCAAGTCGGCGGAAGACAAGAAAGCTCAGGCCCTGGCCGAGCTGTTGTCCGACACCACAGAGCGGCAGCAGGCACTGGCTGACGAGCAAGGCGACCAGGTGGCCGGCAGTTTCGACGACCTGATCCGTTTGCGAGCGGCCGAAGGCTGGGCGCGTCCGCCTTCCGCGCGTAAGGGCATGACGGTGGTCCTGCAGATCAACATGTTGCCAGATGGCACCATCACCAATGCCAGCGTTCTGCGCTCCAGTGGCGACGGTCCGTTCGACAGTTCGGCGGTGGCAGCAGTGAAGAACATCGGTCGTCTGACCGAAATGCAGGGTATGAAGCCGAGCGATTTCAATCAGTATCGTTCGTTCAAGATGACATTTACACCTGAGGATCTAGCGTTGTGATTAAACGTCTGAGAGGACTGCTGGTCATGCTCTGCTGCGTAGCAGGCATGGCGGTAGCAGATGAAAAGAACATCCTGGTCACCAGTGGCAGTGACCGGGCTACTCCCATCGCGGTAGTGCCGTTCGGTCTGCAGGGTGGCAGCGTGCTGCCCGAAGACATGGCCGAGATCATCGGCAACGACCTGCGCAATTCCGGCTACT
The DNA here is from genome assembly GCF_028895205.1 of Pseudomonas sp. ITEM 17296. Lineage (NCBI taxonomy): Bacteria > Pseudomonadati > Pseudomonadota > Gammaproteobacteria > Pseudomonadales > Pseudomonadaceae > Pseudomonas > Pseudomonas sp. ITEM 17296. The sequence goes on from NZ_WJRS01000005.1 coordinate 67,107, forward strand.
ACTCGCCGATTCCGCGTCAGAACATGATCAGCCAGCCTTCCCAGGCCAGCGAAGTCATCTTCCGTGACTGGAAAGCGCTGGGTGCGCAGTACGTCATGGTCGGCAGCATCGTGCCGTCCGGTGGCCGCCTGCAGGTGCAGTACGCCCTGTTCAACGTCGCTACCGAGCAGCAAGTGCTGACCGGTAGCGTGGCGGGCAGCGTCGACCAGTTGCGCGACATGTCGCACTACATCGCCGACCAGTCGTTCGAAAAACTCACCGGCATCAAGGGTGCGTTCTCGACCCGCATGCTCTACGTGACGGCCGAGCGTTTCTCTACCAACAACACCCGTTACACCCTGCAGCGTTCGGACTACGACGGTGCCCGCGCAGTGACCCTGCTGCAATCGCGCGAGCCGATCCTGTCGCCACGCTTTGCACCGGATGGCAAGCGCATTGCCTATGTGTCGTTCGAGCAGAAGCGCCCGCGCATCTTCGTTCAGCACATCGACACCGGTCGCCGTGAGCAGGTCACCAACTTCGAAGGCCTCAACGGTGCGCCTGCCTGGTCGCCGGATGGTTCGCGCCTGGCGTTCGTGCTGTCCAAAGATGGCAACCCGGACATCTACGTGATGAACGTGGCGTCGCGTCAGATCAGCCGTGTCACTGCCGGCCCGGGTATCAATACCGAGCCGTTCTGGGGCAAAGATGGCAACACCCTGTACTTCACCTCCGACCGTGGCGGCAAGCCGCAGATCTACAAGCAGTCGGTCAGTGGCGGTGGTGCCGAGCGCGTAACTTTCGTGGGTAACTACAACGCCAACCCGAAACTTTCGGCGGACGAAAAGACGCTGGTGATGATTCACCGTCAGCAGGGCTTCACCAACTTCAAAGTGGCGGCACAGGACTTGCAACGCGGAAGTGTAAAGATTCTCTCGGAAACAAGTCTTGATGAGTCTCCCACTGTTGCGCCAAACGGCACCATGCTAATCTACGCCACCCGCCAGCAGGGCCGGGGAGTCTTGATGCTCGTGTCGCTTAATGGCCGCGTGAGGCTCCCACTTCCTACCGCTCAAGGCGAAGTCAGAGAACCGTCCTGGTCCCCTTTCCTGAACTGATTGCGGCGTAATACGTTTTGCTTAACACACTGGGGTTTCATTAGGAGTTTCACGATGGAAATGCTGAAGTTTGGTAAATTCGCTGCGCTGGCTCTGGCCATGGCTGTAGCTGTAGGTTGCTCCTCGAAAGGCGGTGACAACGCTGGTGAAGGCGCTGTTGACCCGAACGCTGGCTACGGTGCCAACACTGGCGCTGTTGACGGCTCCCTGAGCGAAGAAGCCGCCCTGCGCGCAATCACCACCTTCTACTTCGAATACGACAGCTCGGACCTGAAGCCAGAAGCCATGCGCGCTCTGGACGTTCACGCCAAGGACCTGAAGTCCAACGGCAACCGCGTTGTTCTGGAAGGCAACACCGACGAGCGCGGCACCCGCGAGTACAACATGGCTCTGGGTGAGCGTCGTGCCAAGGCCGTTCAGCGTTACCTGGTTCTGCAGGGCGTTTCCCCTGCTCAGCTGGAACTGGTCTCCTACGGTGAAGAGCGTCCGGTTGCCACTGGCAACGACGAGCAATCCTGGGCTCAGAACCGTCGCGTAGAACTGCGTAAGTAAGTTCCTATGCGAATGTGCCGCCGTGTTGTAACCGTCCTCGCACTCAGCCTGCCGCTCGCGGCCTGGGCTGAGGTCCCTGTAGTAGATGACAACGCGGGTGGGTATCCACCTGCGGGTTATGGCACGAGCGGCGCCTATGCCGGGGCAGGGGCTTCGACCCCTGCCTCAGCACAGGGCCAGCTGTTCATGCAGCTGCAACAGATGCAGGATCAGCTTTCCCGCCAGCAAGGCATCATCGAAGAGTTGCAAAACGATGTGTCGCGCATGAAGCAGGAAAACCTGGAGCGATACCAGGATCTGGACCGTCGCATCAATAGTGGTGCCGCGCCTGCCGCGACCCCTGATAATTCCGCTACCGGTGGCGCATCCAATGCCGCCGCCGGTGCAGCAGCAGGCGCCGCTGGCGCTGCTGCACAACAACCGGCCGCCAGCAGCGAGCCCGGTGATCCGGCGAAAGAAAAGCTCTACTACGATGCTGCTTTCGACCTGATCAAGCAGAAGGACTTCGACAAGGCCAGCCAGGCGTTCAACGCCTTCCTGCGCAAGTACCCCAACAGCCAGTACGCCGGCAACGCCCAGTACTGGCTGGGTGAGGTGAACCTGGCCAAGGGCGACCTGCCGGGTGCCAGCCAGGCCTTCGCTCAGGTGAGCCAGAAGTACCCCAAGCACAGCAAGGTGCCTGATTCGCTGTACAAGCTGGCCGACGTCGAGCGCCGCATGGGCCACACCGACAAGGTCAAAGGCATTCTGCAACAGGTCATCACCCAGTACCCCGGCACCTCTGCCGCACAGCTGGCGCAGCGCGACCTGCAGAAGCTCTAAGCAGCACCTTTCAAAAGAAACCCGCGCGAGTCGCGGGTTTTTTCGTTAGAATCAGTGCCCTTTTTCCTAAACACGCTGCTGCGGATAACGCCATGTCGAGTCCGCGACAGTGCCTGACGGAGGCGGACAGCCTGTTTAGCTGTCACGCCCGTGGCGATCATGCAAGACACATTACGCATCACCGAAGTCTTTTACTCGTTGCAGGGTGAAACACGAACGGCTGGGCTGCCCACGGTATTCGTGCGCCTGACCGGCTGCCCCCTGCGCTGTCAGTACTGCGACAGTGCCTACGCCTTCACCGGCGGCACTATTCGCACCCTCGATTCGATCATGGAGCAAGTGGCCGGCTTCAAGCCGCGCTACGTCTGTGTCACCGGTGGCGAACCGCTGGCCCAGCCCAATGCCTTGCCTTTGCTCCAGCAGCTGTGCGATGCCGGCTACGAGGTCTCGCTCGAGACCAGTGGCGCCCTGGATATTTCCGGTACCGACACCCGCGTCAGCCGTGTGGTCGACCTGAAGACCCCAGGCTCCGAGGAGTCGCACCGCAATCGCTACGAGAACATCGAGCACCTGACCCGCAACGACCAGGTCAAGTTCGTGATCTGCTCCCGTGAGGATTATGACTGGGCCGTGTCCAAGCTGATCCAGTACAACCTGGTCGAGCGTGCCGGTGAGGTGTTGTTCTCGCCCAGCCACCATCAGGTGAGCGCAAGTGACCTGGCCGACTGGATCGTTGCCGACAACCTGCCCGTACGCTTCCAGCTGCAGCTGCACAAGCTGCTGTGGAACGACGAACCCGGACGTTGATTGAGGAGTTGCAGTACATGACTGAGAAACGCGCGGTAATCTTGCTGTCCGGTGGCCTGGACTCGGCCACGGTGGTGGCCATGGCCAAAGCCGAAGGCTACAGCTGCTACACCATGAGTTTCGACTATGGCCAGCGTCATCGGGCCGAGCTCGATGCTGCCGCCCGTGTGGCGCGTGACCTGGGTGTGGTCGAGCACAAGGTCATTGGCCTGAGCCTGGACGGTATCGGTGGCTCGGCCCTCACCGACAGCAGCATCGACGTGCCGGAAACCCCAGGCGAAGGCATCCCGGTCACCTACGTACCGGCGCGCAACACCGTTTTCCTGTCCTTGGCCCTGGGCTGGGCGGAAGTGCTCGAAGCGCGTGACATCTTCATCGGCGTCAATGCCGTGGATTACTCCGGTTACCCGGACTGCCGCCCCGAATTCGTCGAAGCCTTCGAGCGCATGGCCAACCTGGCGACCAAGGCGGGTGTCGAAGGGCAGGGCTTCCGCATCCAGGCACCGTTGCAGAACATGAGCAAGGCGCAGATCGTTCAGGCGGGCATCGCCCGGGGTGTGGATTACAGCCTGACGGTTTCCTGCTACCAAGCTGACGATCAAGGCCGTGCCTGCGGCAAGTGCGACAGCTGCCGCCTGCGTGCTGATGGCTTCAAGGCTGCCGGGGTGACCGACCCGACGCGTTATTTTTGATTTTTTTTATGGCGAGGTGTTGATTTCCCGTTAGAAATCAGTATTATACGCGCCATCCAACGGGTCGTTAGCTCAGTTGGTAGAGCAGTTGGCTTTTAACCAATTGGTCGTAGGTTCGAATCCTACACGACCCACCATACGCAGTAAGTCAAAGCCCGCTACCGGCAACGGTAGCGGGCTTTGTCGTTTCTGGCGCGAACTGCCGGTTACTCAGCCCACTCTGGATCCCCGGTAAACACCACGGTCAACCAACGGTCCGGCCCTTCGCCGCCCACGGCATCGCCGATCTCATTGCGCAACGCATCCCATTCATCGATGGTTTTCGCGCCCATGCCGGTAGGCACGATGAAGTACAGCTCGATCTCCCGCGAACGCCCTACCTTGGCCACATAGGCGCGGTACGACTGCAGCCCATGGCGCGCGACGAAGGCCTTGGCGACTTCATCGACATGCAGTTTGAGGTCTCCCGGCGTCACCAGGAATATCTCTGAAAACGCCTGGCGTACCACCGACAGCGGCAATGGAATGATCACCAGGCAGACCAGTGCCAGCACCGCCGGGTCGATGTACGGGGACATCCATTCCCACTGCGTGCCCTGCACCGCATAACCAAAGCAGAAAGCGATCAGCAACGCGGCGGTGATGCTCGCTGACATCACCCAACCCTTGACGTCCATGCGTACGAAGTCCGACCCCAGCTTGCGGTTTGCCCGGGCTTCGACGACTGCGATGGTCACGCAGGCGATCACGGTCAGTACCGCGTAGACCATGGCGATGCCGAACTCCAAGTGCCGCCCGCCTTGCAGCACGCTGCTGACGGCGTTGATCAACGCATAGATGGCTACGCCGCTGAGCAGGATGCCATTGAGCGCTAGCACCATGGGTTCCAGGTGCCAGAAGCCCATGGTGAAGCGCTCACGCAGCTTGCGTGACATCTGCAGGCTGGTGGCGTGAGAGGTGATCAGCTTGACCACCACCAGCGACAGGCCGCTCATGCTGGCGTCGACCAGCGAGTAAACGCCGTCGAAGATGATCGAGAACGAGCCCGAGGCCAGGCCGAAGGCAATGCCGATGGTGGCGATGAACAGGGTAACGGCGATCGAGGTGCGTAGCAGGCCTTGTTCGCTGGTGATGTCGAAGAACGGTTGTTTGTTTTGGGGATCCATGAAATGAGCTCAGTCGTAACGAAGTAACTATCTTCAGTGTTGCGCAATTATTGTAGGAGCGGCCTTGTGTCGCGATCGGGCTGCAGAGCAGCCCCAAGATTTCAGAGGCGTCGCCGATAGTGCTGGGGCTGCTGTGCAGCCCTTTCGCGACACAAGGCCGCTCCTACACGCGAAATTGTTCCATCAGCGCCTGTTGTTGATTGGCCAGCCGGTTCAGCGCCTGGCTTATCCGCGCCGATTCATCGGCCTGGCCAGCCAGCGATTCTGTCACATCACGAATACCTGCCACGTTACGGTTCACTTCCTCGGCCACCGCACTTTGTTCCTCGGCCGCCGACGCGATCTGCAGGTTCATGTCGCTGATCACCGCCACCGCCTCGCCGATACGCTGCAGGGCCGGCAGCGCCTGTTCCATGCGCGTTGCGCTGGCCTGGGCTTGGCGCTGGCCCTCATGCATGGCGCCCACCACATCTTGGGTGCCTTGCTGCAGGCCCTCGATGACCTGGCGGATTTCCTCGACCGACACCTGAGTGCGTTGGGCCAGGCTGCGCACTTCATCGGCGACCACGGCGAAGCCACGGCCAGCCTCGCCGGCGCGGGCCGCTTCGATGGCGGCATTGAGCGCCAGCAGGTTGGTCTGCTCGGCAATCGCACGGATCACCTCTAGCACCGAGCCGATCTGATCGCTGCGGCTTTCCAGGGTGCGCGCCTCGTCCATCGCGGTGTTCATGTCGGCTGCCAGGCGGTCGATGGCCTGGCGGGTGCTGGCAATCAGTTGCAGGCCTTCGCGGCTTGCCTGGTCGGCGCCACGGGCCGCCTGGGCGGCCTGGGAGGCGTTGTGGGCTACATCCAGCGCGGTGGCGCTCATTTCGTTGGCCGCGGTGGCGACCTGCTCGATTTCCCGGTGCTGTTGCTGCATGCCGTTACTGGTCTGGCTGGCGATGGCGGCGGACTGGTCGGCAGTGCCACGGGCTTCCTGCAGCGAGCCTTTGACCTGGGCGATCACCGGCTGGAGTTTGTCGAGAAAGCGGTTGAACCAGCCGGTCAGTTGGCCCAGTTCGTCCTCGCGGGCATAGTCCAGGCGGCGCGTGAGGTCACCCTCGCCGCTGGCGATGTCTTTCAGGCGTGCGGCGACGGCGAGAATCGGCCGCGTCACGCCGCGCGCGGTCAGCCAGACCAGTACCAGGCCCAGCACAGCGGCGCCAAGGCCGATCAGCAGGCTGGTGAGGTTGGCAGTTTGGTTGTGCGCACCCAGGCGTTGGTTGAGCGCCATGGCCGGTGCTTGCAGCACGCTTTCAGGCAACTCCAGCAACACTTGCCAGGGCGCTGCGTCGGGGATGGGGCTGAACGGGTGAGCAACGCGCAGCAAGCCGTGTGGTACCGCCGCGTCCAGCGCCTTGCCGAGCTGGCTGCTGTCGCGGCTGTGGCCCGCCAGCAGGCCGGCCGGGCTGACGATGCTGACCTGGCCCTGGCCGTCGAACAGCTCCTGGCGGCCGTTCAGGCTCAACTGCTGCAGGTTGTCCAGGCCTATGTCCAGGCCGACCACGCCGACGACCTTGCCGTTTTCCAGCAGGGGCAGGGCAATGCTGGTCATCAGCACCTGGCGGCCGTTGACTTCGTCGAGGTACGGCTCGAGCATGCAGGTCCGGGCGGTTTCTTGCGGGCAGGTCAACCAGCGGTTTTGCGGGCTGCCGCTGGTGCTGGTGCGGGTGTCGGCGAGCATCGCCTCAGGCATGGCTTCTTGCTCCAGGGTGCCTGGGCGTGGCTGCGACCAGTACAGCGAGAAGCGCCCGCTGTCGTTGCTGCCCACGGCCTCCTGGGCGACGAACTGGCTGTCCTGGTGGTCCAGCGCGTCCGGCTGGAACACCAGGTACAGGCCGATCACATCCGGGTTGCTGGCCAGGCTGGCGCGCGCCTCGCGGGTCAGCTCGCCACGCAAGTCGTTGCCGCCGCGGGCCTTCAGCACCTGTACCAGGCGTCGGAAGCCATTACCGTGCTGATAGGCGTCCATGAAATAGCGCTGGATACGCAGCGCCTGGGTTTCGGCGTGCGCCTGCAGGCGCAGGCGCGCGCTGTGGTCGAGCATTTCCGAGTTGGCCTGGCTGACCAATGCCGCGCTGCGCCGGGCCTGGGTCAGCGAGGTGGTGACCAGCAGTGCGACGATGGCCAGCAGGCACAAGCCGGCAAGCAGGGTGATCTTCCACTGGATGGAGAGGCGACGCAGCGACATGAGGGCTTTCCTTTTCGATCAAGGACAACGCCCGCGGTCAGGCGCGGGCGTTGTCGGCAGCGTGGGTCATTCAGCGATGCAGTTCGGTGGCGCAACCCTGAAGGCCTTGGTCAGCCAGGCCAGGTAGATCACCCCGAGCAGTGCCCAAAGCCCGCCGAACATCAACGAGTGCGCGTTCAGGTCCAGCCACAGCGAAACGATGATGCAGAAGCCGATGGTCGGCAGTACCAGGTACTTCAGCTTGTTGGCCAAGCCTTTGCGGTTGCCTTCGCGCAGGTAGCAGTGGTTGATCACCGACAGGTTGACGAAGCTGAACGCGACCAGGGCGCCGAAGTTGATGATCGACGTGGCGGTGACCAGGTCGAAGAAGATCGCCGACAGCGAGATCAGCCCGACCACGGCGATGTTCATCACCGGTGTCTTGTAGCGCGAGTGCAGGCGGGCAAAGATGCTGGCCGGGATTACATTGTCGCGGCCCATCACGTACAGCAGGCGCGAGACGCTGGTCTGAGAGGCCAGGCCCGAGGCGATGGTATTGATCACGGTGCAGGCGATGAACACCGACTGGAACAGCTTGCCGCCCACGTACAGGGCGATCTCCGGCAGGGCGGCTTCCTGGTCATGGAAGCGCGCCATGGTCGGGAAGTAGGCCTGGATGAAGTACGAGACCAGGATGAACACCATCCCGCCGATCAGCGCGGTCAGGAAGATGGCCCGTGGGATGGTCTTGCCTGGGTCGCGGGTTTCTTCAGACAGGCACGTCACTGCGTCGAAGCCCAGGAACGAGAAGCACAGGATGGTGGCACCAGCGGCCAAGGCGCTGAGGTGGGTCTGGTTGTCGGCGAACGGCAGCAGGCTCCAGGTGGTGCCCAGCCCTTCGCCGTGGCCCAGGCCACGCACGCAGAGGTAGATGAACACCGCAATGATCGCGACCTGCACCGCCACGAACAACAGGTTGAAGTGCGCCACCAGGTTGATACTGCGCATGTTGATCAGGCTGATCAGGCTGACGAACCCGGCCACCCAGACCCACGCCGGCACTTCGGGGAACATGGCCGATAGGTAGAGCTTGGCCAGCAAGGCATTGACCATGGGCAGCAGCAGGTAGTCCAGCAGCGATGACCAGCCCACCAGGAAGCCCACGTGCGGGTTGATGGCGCGCTGGGTGTAGGTGTAGGCCGAACCCGATTGCGGGAAGCGTCGTACCAGGGTGCCGTAGCTCACCGCCGTGAACAGGATACCGGCCAGCGCCAGGATGTAGGCGCTGGGCACGTGCCCGGCGGTGATGCCGGAAACAATGCCGAAGGTGTCGAACACGGTCATCGGCGTCAGGTAGGCCAGGCCGATGATCACCACGTGCCAGAGGCGCAGGGATTTGCGGAATTGGTCGCCGCCGGAAGCGCTGTGGTCAGGCTGCATGCTGGCGTGGCTCCTGCGGCTGGACGTGAACGGCGGGCACAGTGAGTTGCGCATGCGGCAAGGGCGAGCGGGTGGGCTCCATGTTGTTCACCTTTATTGTTCGGAGCAGAGGGAGGCGCGTGCGAGGCGCCGGTTGTTCTTTGTGGGGTGGGCGCGGTGCAAGTGGTGAAAATAAAAAACGATGGGTAGGTTGGTGTCAAGTTAAACATGACAAGATGTTGCCAAACTGAAACATTTATCGATTTCAATGGGGTTTTGTTCAGTTTTTGCGCGGTTTTTTGCGGTTTTGATCGATTTAGATGTTCGTAAAATTGAACAAATAGGATGTTTCCTATGGGCCTATCAGACGGGTCCTAAAAGCGGGATTTCTCGGCTTCGGCCACCACCTGCCAGAGGCTGCGGTGATATTCTTCAGGCCTTGCGTGGCACCTTGGCCACGTGTAAGCCCTTATGGACAGCATTCGGTTCTATTCATGAAGAAATCAGTAGGCATCCTTACCGGCCTGGCTATCGCCATTGCCGTCGCAACCACCGCTGGCGCCTGGTACACCGGCGAGCGCTTGCCTGCGGAGCTGGAATATTCCGTCAACCGCAGCAACGCCGAACTGAAAAAAGCCCTGGTGGGCGTCGGTGGCAGCCTGACCGTCGAACTGGTCTCGCTGGATCGGCACTTCTTCAGCAGTACCGCCCAGTACCGGCTCAAGGCCAAGGACATCAACCTGGGCGACGACGAAGTGGTCAGTTTCGATGTAGGCATGACCGACCAGATCGAGCATGGCCCATTCCCGTGGTCGCGGGTCAAGGCACTGAAGCTGATGCCCGTGCTGGCTGTCAGCAACAGCACCCTGCAGAAGGACGATTTCACCGCCCCCTGGTTCGCGGCAGCGGGCGAACAGGCGCCGGTCAGCGCGCAGACCAGCCTGGGCTACGGCGGCAACGTCGACAGCACGGTCCTGCTGGCCCCGCTCAAGGTCAACGAAACCGACGGCAACAGCCTCGCGTTCTCGGGCATGCAGTTGCAGCTCAGCGGCGACCGCGAAGGCAAGGCGACGAAATTCCAGGGCAGCGCCGAGCGCTTCGAAATGAAGTGGGTGCACGACGATCAGCCGCCTGCCACCTTCGAGCTGAAGGGCTTGAAGGTCGACGGCGACCTGGCCGCCACCCAGCACGATGCGATCTATGTCGGCAAGGTCGACCTGTCGCTGGCGGAAACCAAGGTGACCTTGGGGCCCAAGCAGCAGGTGCTGTCGATCAAAGGCTTTGAGCAGAAAGCCCAGCAAGCCCTCGACGGCCCGGACACCGTCGGTGGGCGCGCGGATTACACGCTGGCGGATATCACCTGGGACGGCCGCGCCGTCGGCAATGCGCAGATGGCCGTGAGCATCAAGTCGGTCAATGCGCCGGCGCTGCAAGCGCTGTCGCACTGGTACCAGGCGCACTTGCCGGAGTTCGAGGCTGCAGCCGCAGCGGGCCAGGCAGTGCCACAGATCCAGATGGGCGAAGCCGAGAAGGCCAAGTTCCAGGCTGACCTGCAGCAGCTGCTGGCCTCCAAGCCCAAGCTCGCGGTAGAAAACCTGTCGTTCAAGACCGCCAACGGCGAGAGCCGCTTCAACCTGGCAATGGACTTCGCCAGCCCGTCCTCCTTCGACCTGCCGCCCGACCAGCTGAGCAAACAACTGATCACCGAGGTCAAGACGTCGCTGTCGCTGTCCAAGCCGATGATCGGTGACCTGGCAACCTTGCAGGCACTTTTGGAAGGGCAGACCGATGCCCAGGCCATCGCCATGCAGTCGAGCCAGGCAGGTGAAATGGTTGGCATGATGGCGCTGCAGAGCGGCATGGCCACGGTGCAGGGCAACGACGTGGTGACCCGCCTGCACTATGCCGATGGCATGGTCGACTTCAATGGCCAGAAGATGACCGTAGAGGAGTTCGCCATGCTGATGTCCATGCGTCTTGCCGCCTTGCAGCCGCAAGGTTGATTCGCTAAGCCTGCCCCGGCTCGTTCGCCGGGGCAGGCTGCATAAAAACCCCTTTTGAATTCCCTCGATTGTCTGTAGCCTTCGGCGTCCGATAATAATCCGCGCCCGCAGAGGGCCGTGATGGCCTGCGCGCCGTCCGGCGCCCTTAGCCGATCTGCCAGGGCCGGGTGATACACTCGATTTGATGCGCGCACGCGCTTGCAGGTCCAGCGATCATGACCCAGATTTCCGAACGCCTGTTGGTTCAGGCCCACCTCGACGCCAAACAGCTCAACCCGCTGACAGCCGAGCAGGAGGCCGAATACCGTGCGGCCATCGCTGCCGAGCTCAAGGCCCAGAACGCCGTGCTGGTCGCCCATTACTACTGCGACCCGGTCATCCAGGCGCTGGCCGAAGAAACCGGCGGCTGCGTATCCGACTCGCTGGAAATGGCCCGCTTCGGCAAGAACCACCCCGCCGAAACCGTGATCGTCGCCGGCGTGCGCTTCATGGGTGAGACGGCAAAAATTCTCACCCCCGAAAAACGCGTGCTGATGCCCACCCTTGAAGCCACCTGCTCCCTCGACCTGGGTTGCCCGGTCGAAGCGTTTTCGGCCTTCTGCGACCAGCACCCGGAACGCACCGTGGTGGTGTATGCCAATACCTCGGCGGCCGTGAAGGCCCGTGCCGATTGGGTGGTGACCTCGAGCTGCGCACTGGAGATTGTCGAAAGCCTGATGGACAACGGCGAGACCATCATCTGGGGCCCGGACCAGCACCTGGGCCGTTACATCCAGAAGCAGACCGGTGCCGACATGCTGCTGTGGGACGGTGCGTGCATCGTCCACGAAGAGTTCAAGTCGCGTCAGTTGGCCGACATGAAGGCGCTTTACCCGGATGCCGCTATTCTGGTCCACCCCGAATCGCCAGAATCGGTGATCGACCTGGCTGACGCGGTTGGCTCCACCAGTCAGTTGATCAAAGCCGCGCAGACCCTGCCGAACAAGACCTTCATCGTCGCGACCGACCGCGGCATCTTCTACAAGATGCAGCAGCTGTGCCCGGACAAGGAATTCGTCGAGGCCCCGACTGCCGGTAACGGTGCTGCGTGCCGCAGCTGCGCGCACTGCCCGTGGATGGCGATGAACACGCTGGAGCGGGTGTTGGAATGCTTGCGCACGGGCAGCAACGAGATTTTCGTTGATCCGGCGTTGGTGCCCAAGGCGATCAAACCGCTTAACCGCATGCTGGATTTCACCCAGGCGGCGCGCTTGAAGCTTTCGGGTAACGCCTGAAAATGCTGGGGCCGCTCTGCGGCCCATTCGCAGCACAAGGCTGCTCCTACAGGGGAATGCGATCTCCTGTAGGAGCAGCCTTGTGCTGCGAATGGAGCGCAAAGCGCTCCCGAAAAACTCAGCGCCCCATCATCTCCCTGACCATCCGCTGCTGCTCCATGACCTCGCGCTGGCGCTGATCGATCTGTGACGCCAGCGGGAAATTGCTCCCCGCACGACGCTTGGCGTAATCCAGCTGCTGGATAGCCTGGTCGAAGTCACCGACCAAGGTGAAGTACTCGGCACGCGCCCGGTGCAAGCCGATGGTGTTACCCGACAACCCCCGCACTTCGGCAACGTCGTACCACACATCCGGATCATCCGGCCGGCTCTTGAGCAGGTCGTTCAGTACTTTTTCCGCTTCAGCTGGCTTGTTCTGCTTCACCAGCAGGTCGGCCCGCACCTGTTTCAGCGGGTAGTTGCCCGGGTACAGCCCCTGCATGCGCTCGGCACGCTGCTGGGCGTCAGCGAGGCGGTTGTTGGTGATGTCCAGGTCGATCTGCGCGAGGTTATAGGTAATGTCGTTGGGCGCTTTGGCCAGCAACGGCTTGAGCAGTTCGCGGGCTTCGTTGAGCTGGCCGCCCTTGATCTGCGCCAGGGCCAGGCCGTAGCGTGCGGCGTCCAGTTTGGGGTCTTCATCCAGCTGGGCGCGGAAGCGCTTGGCGGCAAGGCCTGGGGTGCCTTCGTAGGTGAGGGCCACGCGGGCGCGGATCAACTGGTAGCGCTGGGTGTCTTCGATGCCGCCCTTGGGCGCCTGCTCGGCGCGGTTGCGGGTGTCGGCAACGCGCGACTCGGTAACCGGGTGAGTCAGCAGGAATTCTGGCGGCTTGGCATCGTAGCGGTACTGGCGCGCCAGGCGCTCGAACATGCTTGGCATGTTGCGCGGGTCGTAGCCGGCCTTTTCCAGGTTCTGGATACCGACGCGGTCGGCTTCCTGCTCGTTTTGCCGCGAAAAGCGCCGCTGCTCTTGGATCGCCGCCGCCTGGGTGCCGGCAATCATGCCGATGCCAGCGTCGCCAGCGCCCCCGGCCGCCAGCACGATGCCAGCCAGCAGCGCTGCCATCATGGGCAGTTGCATGCGTTGCTGGGCTTCGACACCACGGGCAAAGTGGCGCTGCGACAAGTGCGCCAGTTCGTGCGCCAGTACCGAGGCGTATTCGCCCTCGGTCTGGGCATTGAGGAACAGGCCGCCGTTGACCCCGACGATGCCCCCAGGGGCGGCGAATGCGTTGAGCTCGCGGCTGTCGATCAGGATGAATTCCAGGCGTCGGTCCTGCAGCTGGCTGGTTTCTGCCAGGCGGTACACGCTGGTTTCGACGTAGTCCTTGAGCTGCGGGTCGTTCAGCTGGTTGACCTGGCCACGCAACAGGCTGAGCCAGGCGCGGCCGAGCTGGTGTTCCTGCTGCGGCGAGACGATCGCAGAGCTGGCATCACCCAGTGATGGCAGGTCGTCAGCATGGCCGGGAAGGGCCATCAGGCAGGCCAGCGTCAACAGGGTAGGGCGCAGTAGATTCATGCACGAAGCTCGCGTCGGGTCAAAGGCCTCTACTGTAGCCCGCTCACACGTTGGCGACCAGTGGCGGTATCCTAGCGGGCCTGTTACCAAAGACGTCTACCCGCGTGTGGAGAACCCCTGATGAGTGACACCCTGACCTGCGACGCCGAACTCGACGCCAGCGGGCTGAACTGCCCACTGCCACTGCTGAAGGCGAAGATGGAACTCAACCGCCTGGCCAGTGGCGCGGTGCTCAAGGTGATTGCCACCGATGCCGGCTCGCAGCGTGACTTCCGCACTTTTGCCAAGCTGGCCGGTCATACGCTGCTGCACGAAACGGCCGAGGCCGGTACCTACACCTACTGGCTGCGCAAGGCCTGAGTCTTAACCAAGGATCGTCAATGTTCAAAGTGCTTCGCGACTGGATGCAGCGCTACTTCTCCGATGAAGAGGCAGTGGTGCTGGCGGTCCTGCTGTTTCTGGCCTTTACCGCGGTACTGACCCTGGGCGGCATGCTCGCGCCGGTGTTGGCGGGGATGGTCCTGGCGTTCCTGATGCAAGGCCTGGTCAACGCCCTGGAGCGTCTGCGCGTGCCTACTCGGCTGGCGGTGGCGGTGGTGTTCGCGCTGTTCATGGGGGCGCTGGCGGTCATCCTGCTGGTGCTGGTGCCGTTGCTCTGGCATCAGCTGATCACCCTCTTCAACGAGTTGCCCGGCATGCTCGGCAAATGGCAGTCGCTGTTGTTGCTGCTGCCTGAGCGCTACCCACACCTGGTGTCGGATGAGCAGGTGTTGCGAGCTATCGAGTCGGTGCGCGGTGAAATCGGCAAGTTTGGCCAATGGGCGCTGACCTTCTCGCTGTCGAGCCTGCCGCTGCTGGTCAACGCCATGATCTACCTGGTGCTGGTGCCGATCCTGGTGTTCTTCTTCCTCAAGGACCGGGAAATGATCGCCCGCTGGGTCAGTGGTTATCTGCCGCGCCAGCGCACACTGTTGAACCGGGTGGGCAGCGAGATGAATCGGCAGATTGCCAACTACATCCGTGGCAAGGGTATCGAGATCCTGATCTGCGGGATTGCCACCTACATCGCCTTCATCAGCCTGGGGCTCAACTATGCCGCGCTGCTGGCGCTGCTGGTGGGCTTGTCGGTGGTGGTGCCTTATGTGGGCGCGGTGGTGGTGACGGTGCCGGTGACGCTGATTGCCTTGTTCCAGTGGGGCTGGGGGGACCAGTTCATCTACCTGATGACGGTGTACGCGATCATTCAGGCACTGGATGGCAACGTGCTGGTGCCGCTGCTGTTTTCCGAGGCGGTCAGCCTGCACCCGGTGGCGATCATCTGCGCGGTGTTGTTGTTTGGTGGGCTCTGGGGCTTTTGGGGGATCTTCTTCGCGATCCCGCTGGCGACGCTGTTCAAGGCCGTGCTGGATGCCTGGCCGCGGCAGGAGCCGAGTGTTTCGCCACTGCTCTGAATGACATTGGGGCCGCTTTGCGGCCCATTCGCAGCACAAGGTTGCCGTTGTAGGAGCAGCCTTGTGCTGCGAATGGGGCGCGAAGCGGCCCCAACCAATCTCAAGCCTTGTTCAAAGCCTGGGCCGCCGCCAAAACGGCCTCCACATGCCCTGGTACCTTCACCCCACGCCATTCCTGGCGCAGCACACCGTCCTTGTCGATCAGGAAGGTGCTGCGGTCCACGCCCATGTATTCCTTGCCATACAGCTTCTTCAGCTTGATCACGTCGAACAGCTGGCACAGGGCCTCGTCCTTGTCGCTGATCAGCTCGAACGGGAAGCCTTGCTTGGCCTTGAAGTTCTCATGCGACTTGATGCCATCGCGCGACACGCCGAACACCACGGTGTTGGCTGCGGCAAAGGCGTCATGCTGGTCGCGGAAACCCTGGCCTTCGGTGGTGCAGCCCGGGGTGCTGTCCTTCGGGTAGAAGTACACCACCACCTGGCGGCCCTTGAGCTCGGCGAGGCTGACCGTCTGGCCGCTGGTGGCCTGGGCCTGGAAATCGGCAACGGGTTGGTCGAGTGCTACGGCCATAGGGGCTTCCTTACACGGGGTTCTGTGGGCGCCAAGGCTCGATCAGCGCATCCAGGTTCAAGGCATCGGCAAAGTCCAGGAACTGGTCACGCAGCCAGCTGATCTGGGTGCCGGCGGGCAGGATCACGGTGAACTGGGCGTTGAGCATGCTGCTGCCGGTTTGTGGCGCCAGGTAGGTGTCGCAGGTCATGGCTTCGAGCTCGACGCGGTGGTCGAGGAAGAACTGGCACAGCTCATTGATGATGTCCGGGCGGTAGGCCGCACTGACATAGGCCACGTAAGGCAGCGCCTGCGGGCGCACCTCCTGGTCGGCGCTGCGCACCACATCGAGGGTCAGGCCGTGCTTTTTGCCCAGGCCCGGCAGGGAAGCTTCAAGACGCGCCAGGGCGTCCCAGCTGCCACCGACCTGCAGCACCAGGGCGCTGGTCTCGCCATGGCGGCTCAGGCGCGAAGTGACGACCGCGCAGCGGTTTTCGAAGGCAGCGCGGCTGAGGACGTTGGCCAGTTCCATGGGGTTTGGGCCCAGGGCACTGATGACAAGGAATTGTTCGCGGACGGTGGGGGTGGACATGCAGCATTCCTAAAGCGATGAGCGGTCGGTGCAGGACAGGCAAAAGCCTCCAGTCGGCAGGGCCCGGGGCTCGCATGCGAGGTCGTGGACGCCGGCGGGGAGCAAGGTCGACGGCCCGGCGGGCCGCGCTGCACCGATCAAAGGGCCAAGGGTAGCGAAATAAGCCGCCGAGGGGAATGCTCCGCCCGCCTGCTTCGCTTGTGCAAGGCCGATGCCCCCAGTACCATTACCGCTCTCTTTTTCCGGCAGGAGCAGTTACATGATTGCGGGCAGTATGGTGGCATTGGTCACTCCCATGGATGCACAAGGGCGTCTTGACTGGGACAGCCTCGGCAAACTTGTAGACTTCCACCTGGAAAACGGCACTCATGCGATCGTCGCCGTCGGCACCACCGGCGAGTCGGCCACCCTGACTGTTGAAGAACACATCGAGGTCATCGAATTTGTTGTCAAACGTGTCAATGGCCGCATCCCGGTCATCGCAGGCACCGGCGCCAACTCCACGTCGGAAGCCGTGCACCTGACCCAGAACGCCAAGAACGCTGGCGCCGATGCCTGCCTGCTGGTCGTGCCGTACTACAACAAGCCGACCCAGGAAGGCTTGTACCAGCACTTCAAGCACATCGCTGAAGCCGTCGACATCCCGCAGATCCTCTACAACGTGCCCGGCCGCACTTCGTGCGACATGCAGGCCGAGACCGTGATCCGCCTGTCGACCGTGCCGAACATCATCGGCATCAAGGAAGCCACCGGCGACCTGGCCCGCGCCAAAGCCATCCTCGATGGCGTCAGCAAGGACTTCATCGTCATGTCCGGCGACGACCCGACCGCTGTCGAGCTGATCCTGCTGGGCGGCAAGGGCAACATCTCCGTGACCGCCAACGTCGCCCCGCGCGAAATGGCCGATCTGTGCGAGGCCGCCCTTGAGGGCAATGCCGAGAAGGCCCGCGCGATCAACGAAAAACTCATGCCGCTGCACAAAGACCTGTTCTGCGAAGCCAACCCTATTCCGGTGAAGTGGGCGCTCGTTGAAATGGGCCTGATGCACAAGGGCATTCGCCTGCCGCTGACCTGGCTGAGCGAAGGCTGTCACGAAAAAGTCCGTACTGCCTTGCGCCAGTCCGGCGTACTGGTTTAATCGAGGAAGTACACCGCATGAAGCGACTGGCTGGTCTTTCCGCCCTTGCCCTGATCATTTCCAGCACCAGCGGTTGCGGCTGGCTGTGGGGCGACGAGGGTTATTTCCGCGACCGCGGCAGCGATTACCTGCAGGCGCACCCGACTGCGCCGATGCAACTGCCGCCGGACGCCAGCAACGTCAAGCGCCTCGACCCGCTGTTGCCTATTCCGCGTAACGTTGCTGATGACCGTGCCACCGGCGAGTTCGAAGTACCGCGCCCGCAGCCCCTGACTGCGGGTGCTGAAGTCAGCGATTTCAGCCTGCAGCGCAGCGGCAACAGCCGTTGGGTCCTGGCCCAGCGCTCGCCCGCCGAAGTTTGGCCGGCAGCCCGTCAGTTCTTTGAAGACAATGGCTTCCGCATTGCTGAAGAGCGCCCACAGACTGGCGAATTCAACACCACCTGGCAGCGTTTCGACGAACTCTCCGCGTCACTCGGTCAGCGCCTGGCGAGCACCGCCAGCAGCGCAGACAGCGAAGTGCGCGTGCGTGTACGCATGGAGCCCGGCGTGCAACGCAACACCTCCGAGGTGTACATCGTCAGCGTCGAGCGCCCGGCCGGCAGCACTGCCGAGCCTGGTTTCCCGTCCTCGTCCAGCAACACTGGCGCCGATGCCCTGCTGGTCGACGAAATGCTTGCCAGCATGAACCGCAGCGCCGAGAAGGGCGGGTCGGTCTCGCTGCTGGCCGCACGCGATTTCGATGCCCCGAGCCGCGTCAGCCTGAGCGAAGACGGCAGCGGCAACCCGGTGCTGTACCTGGGCGCCGACCTGGATCGTGCCTGGTCCAGCGTAGGCCGCGCCTTGGAGCAAGGTGGCGAGTGGCGTGTCGAAGACATCAACCGCAGCTTGGGCCTGTACTACATCAACCTGTCCGAAAAGCCTGACGACAAGCAGAACGAGCCGGGCTTCTTCAGCCGCCTGTTCGGCAGTGCGCCGTCCAAGGAAGAGCGTGAAGCCCGTGCCGAACGCTACCAGGTGCGCCTGAGCAAGGTCGGTGAAAGCGTGCAGGTAACGGTCGAGAAAAACATCAACACCGTGGCTCCGGCCGATGTCGCCCGCCGCGTGCTGAGCGCCATTCAGGACCACCTGGGTTAAGTGCGCTTCGCGGTACTCGGAAGCGGCAGCCAGGGAAACGGCACGCTGATCGCCAGTGGTGACACGCTCATCCTGGTCGATTGCGGGTTTTCCCTGCGTGAAACCGAGCGGCGCCTGGCGCTGCTCGGGGTCAGCGCAGCACAGCTTAGCGCCGTGCTGGTCACCCACGAACATGCCGACCACGTGCATGGGGTGGGGTTGCTGTCGCGGCGCTACAATGTACCGGTCTACCTCAGCCAAGGGACCTTGCGCGGCCTGCGCAAGCCGGTGGAGGTGGCCGGTTTTCTCGCGTGTGGCGACAGCCTGCGCATCGGTGGCCTGGAGGTGACGGCGGCGCGCGTCGAACACGACGCCTACGAGCCGTTGCAGTACGTGTTCAGCGACGGCCGACGGCGTTTCGGCATGCTCACCGACCTGGGCTCGTACGATGCGTTGTTGCTGGAGCGCTACCAAGGCCTGGATGCCTTGTTGATCGAGGCTAACCACTGCCGTGACCTGCTGGCGCGCGGGCACTACCCGGCCTTCTTGAAGCTGCGGGTGGGTGGCGCGCAAGGGCATTTGAACAATCACCAGGCTGCGCGCCTGGTGGACGAGTTGGGCTGGAGCAACCTGCAACACCTGGTGCTGGCCCACCTCAGCAGCAAGAACAACCTGCCACAACTGGCCCGCCAGTGCTTCGTCGACACCCTTGGGTGCGACCCGGACTGGCTTCAGGTGGCGAATCAGGAACACGGGCTCGACTGGCGCGAAATCGCCTAGCCCAACTACTCAAGCAAGCGGAGCCCATCATGGAAAAACGCGAAGAACTTTACCGCGGCAAGGCCAAATCGGTTTACAAGACCGACGACGCCGACCGCTTGATCCTGCTGTTCCGCAACGACACCTCGGCGTTCGACGGCAAGCGCATTGAACAGCTCGACCGCAAAGGCATGGTGAACAACAAGTTCAACGCCTTCATCATGCAAAAGCTCGAAGAAGCCGGCGTGCCGACCCAGTTCGACAAGCTGCTGGGCGACAACGAGTGCCTGGTGAAGAAGCTCGACATGATCCCAGTCGAGTGCGTGGTGCGTAACTACGCCGCGGGCAGCCTGGTCAAGCGCCTGGGCGTGGAGGAGGGCATCAAGCTGGAGCCGTCCACCTTCGAACTGTTCCTGAAGAACGACGAGAAGGGCGACCCCTTCATCAACGAATCCCACGTTGTCGCGTTCGGCTGGGGCACCGCCGAGCAGCTGGTCGAGATGAAAAAGCTGTCGCTGAAAGTCAACGAAGTGCTGAACAAGCTGTTCGATGACGCCGGCCTGCTGCTGGTCGACTTCAAGCTGGAGTTCGGCGTCTTCCACGGCCAGATCGTCCTGGGCGACGAATTCAGCCCAGACGGCTGCCGCCTGTGGGACAAAGAAACCCGCAAGAAGATGGACAAGGACCGCTTCCGTCAGGGCCTGGGCGACGTCATCGAAGCCTACGAAGAAGTTGCCAAGCGCCTGGGCGTGCCGCTGTAAGCGGCCCGTTCACGCAAGCGCCTGATACCACGCGAATTTTTTTGAAATAAAGGTTTGCGTTTCAGAAATTCGCTGGTATGATGCGCGCCATTGGAGAGATGCCGGAGTGGTCGAACGGGACGGATTCGAAATCCGTTGTACTGGCAACAGTACCTAGGGTTCAAATCCCTATCTCTCCGCCATACATGTGGTAGATGAAGCCCCTGAAAACGACGAGTTTTCAGGGGCTTTTTCGTTCGTCTCTAATACGCCCCTCTGGTCGCCTGGTCGGGGTCATAAAAGATGTCACCTTGGTCTAGGCGGCATCTTTTACGCTAGATGCTTATCAAGCGGCCTAACCGTTAACTCCACTCCCAGGGCAAGCATGAGCTTTTGAATTGTAGCGAAACGAGTCTTGTCGCCACCTTTGAGTGTTTTATAAAGAGATTCTCGGTTTACCCCGGCATCCTGAGCGAACTGGTTCACGCCCCTTGCTTTCGCCACTTCTCCCATGGCGTGCATCAAGACCTGAGCGTCGTTAGCCTTCATCGCTTCAGCTAGAAACGCGGCAATGGTTTCAGGGCTATCAAGGAACCGAGAGGCTTCGAAAGGCTTGGTATTGCTCAAATCTAGATCGAGGATTGGCATCTCGTCGTGATGGGCTGTGTTACTCATGATTTTTACCTCGCAGGGCGTCAAGAATTTCCTTCGCTCGTTTAATGCTTCTGGATTGAGCCGTCTTATCACTGCCGTAGAGCATCAGGTAGCGGGTTGTGCCTGTACGCACGTAGTAGTGAGATAGCCATCTTGATGATGGCGCCTTGGCGGAGAGGTTCGATGCCTTCGTTGCCTGTCCCTAATGCTTCATCAACCCCAGCTCCGCATCATCAAGCAGCGCTTTGGCCATCGCGCTCAGGTAATGCGAAGCCCAGATCAACTTCTGATCGCCCTCCATCAACCCCGTCAGGGTCATGTCGCGTACATAGCCCAACAGCTCGGATGCCTGTTCGCGGGCGCTTTGGCAGCAGATGCCTGGCTCGATGCGAAAGAGTGGGTGGGTTTGGTTTTCGCCTTGGTAGAACGTTGTCAGGCCGACCGTGGTGGGCGGCTTTGGAGGGGCTGTAGTCGTCATTTAACTCCCTGGAATCTTTAGTGCCGGGTCTGGCCTCTTCGCGGGTGAACCCGCTCCCACAGGTATGGAGAAGAGCCCTGTGGGAGCGGGCTTGCCCGCGAAGAGGCCGGACCTGGCTATGCAGCTACTCGAACGTTCAATGCACCGTGCCCGGCGCTGCGGGGATGTGCGGCTGCATCTGCAATTGCATCAATGCGGACTCAACCAGGCTTTGTACTGCCTCCATCTCGTGGATGACTGCCTGCATCACGATCGAGTTGGGGGAGGTGGGCTTGAGTTGCACTGATTGGCGGGCTACAGACAGGGCACAGAGGACGTACTCTGTGGATTGAATCAGGGTGTCCTGCAATATCTGCGAGGAATCGAGGGAGTAGGGCGGATCGGGGACTATCTTGCGCATGAAAGCTCCTTGGGTAAGTGGAGCTGCCTGGCAACGCTGTCAAACGAATGGAGGCAGCTATACACAGGTTGACAGACCGGTACCCAAGCAACCCGGCGCACACGAATGTGCCCTATGTACAGCCGCCATGAAGCGCTGCAGCGGAAACTTGGGTTGTCGGCCTGTCAAAGCCAGTCGTTGATTTGGCAACGACACGGCGAGACTAGAGCGCGACCCAAGCACTAGCAACAGTTTGAGCGGCTCGGGAGTATGTTTGGGAAATGGACTACAAGATAGGGGAAAAAACTGAAGGTTGGCTGTAGGGCGGAAAGCTGAGGCCGATAGGATTCGCCCGATCAGGTGGTTCTGATAGCAAAATCTACTGATAGATAGTAATTTTAGCTAGACTTAGCTATCTATTGCTATAGCTCCATCTGAGAGGTGGCCCATGGACCCGTACCGCAACCCTTTCGCACCTGGCGCAGGCAGCCGGCCCCCCGAGTTGGCTGGGCGGGATGTAGTGCTGGAGCATGCCCGAATAGCTTGTGGTCGAGCAGTCAATGGCCGGAGTGCAAGGTCCATGATGCTTCTCGGCTTGAGAGGCACCGGCAAGACTGTACTGCTGAACGAAGTCGGGAAAATCGCAGAGGACGAGGGCTTGCTGGTATCCAAAGTCGAGTCTCCGGAAGAAGAGAGCCTGGCTCGTCTGCTTTATCCAGAAATGCGTAAGGTCATGAGGTCACTCTCGACTGTAGAAGCCGCCAAGCAGATCGCCCATCGAGGTCTGAAAGGTCTTCGGGGTTTTGCCTCTATCTTCAAAATCGATATTGCCGGTGTGGAGGTTGGGGTAGAGCCAGAACCGGGGTTGGCCGACAGTGGCAACCTTCAATACGATTTGCCAGACCTCTTCAACGTTATCGGGCGGGCTGCAAAGGCTGCAGGCAAAGGCTGGATATTGCTGATCGATGAGGTGCAGTACCTGTCAGAGGCGGACCTGCGCGCATTGATTGTTTCGATGCATCGTATGTCTCAAGAAGGCCTGCCCGTGCTACTGGTCGGAGCCGGCCTGCCTCAGGTGGCGCGCCTTGCTGGCGAGGCAAAGTCTTATGCCGAGCGGCTGTTTCTCTATCCCGAAATCAATGCACTGGATGCAGAAGCTGCCGCACAAGCAGTACTAAAGCCAATCGTGGACGAGGAGGCATCTATTGCAGAAGCCGCATTACAGGAGATTGTCGTCCGTACCAAGGGGTATCCGTTCTTTTTGCAAGAATGGGCCTCTACTGCGTGGAACTGTGCTGAAGGCCCAGAAATTTCACTAGAAGATGTAGTCCATTCATACTCTGAAACGTTGGCTTTGCTCGATGCAGGTTTTTTCAGGGTCCGGATAGATCAGTTGACCCCAGGGGAAGTGCTATTCGTCAAAGCCATGTCGGAGCTTGGTAATGGGCCTTATGCCGTGAGTGATATCGCGAAGGCACTGGGTCGATCCCAATCATCCTTGGGGCCGACCAGAGCTAAGGTTATCTCCAAAGGCATGGCCTACAGTACCGATCATGGTTTCCTGGATTTCACCGTGCCACTTTTTGCGGAGTACATGCGGCGTCAGGGTTGAACGGTGGCAAGTGCCCAGTTCGATCAGCCGTGAGCTGCGCAGCAGCCCCGGCTATCTCGAATCCAAATGACAACCCTCAGCGCATCGCCGCCAGCTTGATCCCGAACCCAACCAGGCAAACCCCCGCCAACCGCTCGAACAGGTTGGCAATCCGTGGGTTCGCGCGCATGCGTTCGGCCAGCTTGTGGGTCAATACCACCGCAATCAGCCCATACAGGAACGTCACCACCGCCACGGTCGCCGCCAGAAAGCCAAAGGTCAGCAACCCCTGGTGCTTCACCGGGTCGACGAACAGCGGGAAAAACGCCATGTAGAACATGATCGCCTTGGGGTTGAGCAAGGTGATCATCATCGTCTGGCGCAAGTAGTGGCCGTTGTCCATGCGGCTTGCACGCGGGGCGCCGCCGGGTTTGCTCAGCACCATGCGCAGGCCCAGGTAGGCCAGGTACGCAGCACCCGCCCATTGCACCACGTGGAAGGCGGCAGGGTAGGCGGCAAGTAAGGTGGCAACGCCGGCCACGGCCAGCCACAGCAGCACCTGGTCACCCAGGATTACCCCGAAGGTCGCCGCCAAACCGGCCTTGATGCCACCCTTGCCCGTGGCCGTGATCAAGGCAAAGTTGCCCGGGCCAGGGATGGCCAGGACGATGATGAAGGCGATGACGAAGGCGCCGTAGTCGGTAACACCCAGCATGGGGGGAACTCCTGTAATAGTGCAGGTGCAAGGCATAACTACAGACTATCTTCCTCGGCGGCTTACTTTTCAACTGTCCATTAATGCTACAAGTATGCGACGCATTTTTACATCGCAGCCCGTGCGACTTGGATCCAATGCCTTGGTTCTGTATGATCCGGGCGCCATCAGTACGATGGCCGACGATTCATTTAAAGGACTTAGTATGAAAAAGCTGTTGAAAGCCACTGTTGCCGTTGCTGTCGTTTCGGGCGTTGCCCTGCTGTCCGGCTGCACTGGTCAAGTCTACAACCAGCAGAAGAACTGCTCGTACGACTACCTGTTCCACCCTTCGGTTTCCATCTCCAAGGTCATCGGTGGCTGCGGCCCGATCGATAAACTGCCTCAGCCGCAGTAATCTTGGCGATACCCTGATCGCGACGCTTGCGGCGTGATCCAAGGACCCCGGTCATGCAGATGCCCGGGGTCTTTTGTTTAAGGGGTCACCAGCGCAACGAAACGGTACCGAGCAAGGTCCGCTCTTCACCCCAGTAGCAACGCCCGGCGTTGTTGCAGCCTGCTACATACTCTTTGTCGAACAGGTTGCGGGCATTGACCTCGACTGACCAATTTTCGTCGAGGGTATACCCCACCTTGGCATCCACCAGCGTGACATCACCGGTATCGAGCTTGCCGTACAGGCTCGCCGGGGTATAAGCGAAGGTGCTGTCGAAGTGACGCACGCCACCGCCGATCTGCAGCCCCTTCAACAGCCCGTCACGAAAACGGTAGGTGCTCCACACCGATGCCTGGTTGCGCGGCACGCCGGTCATCTGGTGGTCTTCATACAGCGAGCCCGCCACGTCCTTGGTTATGCGCGAATCGGTGTAGGTGTAGGCCGCGGTGAGGTTGAGGTTTTCGCTCAGGTCGCTGTTGAGCTCCAGTTCCACACCCTTGGCGCGGCTGGCGCCGATCTGGCGGTAGTCGCCGACGCTTGAGTCGAACAGCACATCGTCCTTCTTGCGCAGGTCGTACACCGACGCGGTAAAGGCGGTGTTCCAGCCCTTGGGCTCGTACTTGATACCCACTTCATACTGTTCGCTGGTGGTCGGGTCCAGCGGGCCGCTCCTGCTCTCGGTCTGCTGGGTGGGGGCAAAGGCGGTGGAATAGCTGAAGTACGGCGACAGGCCGTTTTCGAACTGGTACATCACCCCGGTCTGCCAGGTGAACTTGCTGTCCCAGCTGTCCATGTCGACTGGCGGGTTGCCGACCTTGTTGCGGAACTGGCTGTTGACCCGGTCCAGGCGCCCGCCGAGCAGCAAAACCCAGTTGTCGACCTTGGTTTGCAGCTGGCTGTAGAGGCCGTACATGGTTTGATCGAGCAAGGCGTTCTGCACATGCAGGGGCGTGCTTGGTTTGCCGGTCCAGACCGGGTTGAACACGTTGATGGTGCCGCCGTTGCCGGCGTCCCAATCCTGGTTGAACGAGGTGCGGTCAAGGCTCGCCCCCAGCAGCAGGGTGTGTTCGAACGCACCGCTGTCGAAGTGGCCTTCGAACTGGTTGTCCAGCGAGTAGGCGATGGACTTGTTGTATCGGTCGTAGGCAGTGTTGCCTAAGGTGGTGCCGAAGCCGCCGTTGTTCAGGCTGCCTGGCCACATCTCCTGGCGGTCGATGCGCGACTGCATATAGCGCGAGTTCTGGCGGAACTGCCAGGTGTCGTTGAAGCGGTGGCTGAACTCATAGCCCAGGCTCCAGGTTTCGCGTTCGAAGTTGTCCCAGTCCGGGTTGCCGGACAGCTGGTCCTTGTCGATCTTGCCGTTGGGGTTGTGCAGCAAGGTGCCGGCCGCGGGGTAGCCCAACTCCATCAAGGTGCGGTCGCGCTGGTAGGTGGCCAGCACGGTCAGGCTGTTGAACTCGTCGAAGTTCAGGGTCAGCGATGGGGCGATGTAGAGGCGGTCATCAGGCTGGTGATCGACCTGGGTATCGGCGTTGCGGCCCATCATTACCAGGCGGCCAAGCACATTGCCTTCATCGTTCAACGGGCCGGAGACGTCGACACCCAGTTGGCGGCGGTTGTGCGAGCCATAGCTCAGTTGCACTTCGCCGCGGGCCTCGGCGGTCGGCCGTTTGCTGACCAGGTTGACCACGCCACCAGGGGCGTTCTCGCCGTACAGGATCGAGGTCGGGCCGCGGAACACTTCCACGCGCTCGAGGCCATAGGGTTCGCTGCTGGTGTCGTAACGGTTGCCTTGCACCCGCAGGCCATCGCGCAGCAGGCCGTAGCCATAGTCGGTGGCGTTGAAGCCACGGATGAAGAACAGGTCGCCGGCCTGGCCGTCACCGCCGGCAAAGGGTGGGGAGAAAACGCCCGGTACATAGCCGAGCACTTCGGTGAGGGTCTGCGATTGCTGGTCGTCCATGCGCTGGCGTGTCACCACCGAGACCGAGCGCGGGGTGTCGGCGAGGGCGCTGCTGGTCTTGCTGGCCGTGGCGCTGGAGACGGCACGGTAGCCCGTGTCGCCCTGGCCATTGCTGGCAGCCAGGGTGGCGGCGTTGATGGCGGTGGCATCCAGTTGCAAGGCGTTGCCGTCTTCGACCGGTTGCAGCACATAGCCGCTGCTGCCTTGCGGTACAGCCTGCAGGCCGCTGCCTTGCAGCAGACGGGCCAGCCCTTGGGTGACGCTGTAGCGGCCTTGCAGGCCCTGGCTGGTTTTACCGGCGGCCAATGCGTTGCTGCCGGCCAGGTAGATGCCGGCCTGGCTGCTGAACTGGTTGAGGGCGCTGGTCAGTGAGCCCGGGGCGATGTTGAAGGCAGTCTCGGCATTGATCGCTTGTTCGGCGTGCGCCAAGGTCGCCGGCAGCATCAGCGGTGCAGCGGCACAAAGGGAAAGCGGGGCGGCAAGCGCCAGGCGAAAGGCGGGGTGGAGGGGCGTCGGCATGCTGGTCCCTGAGGTCGATACGGTCAGTTGAGGGAGGTTGTGAGGGGTTAACCGAACGAGATTGGGAAAAGGGAACCGGTTGGTGCGGTTTTTTTGCATGAAGATTGTGGGGTGTATGGCGCTACAAACCTATCGGCAACCACCAGCCCCACTCCTCACGCCGGCTCGACGCTCACCCACCAGGGCGTCAGCCTTTGCACACGAACCGGCAGCGCCGCCTGCAGCAGGTCGAGTGCGCGGTCGGTATCGTTGAGCGGAAAAGCCCCCATCACCGACAGCTGTGCCACCGACGGGTGCCAGCCCAGGTGGCCATGGCGATAGCGGCCCAGCGTCTGCAACAGCTGCGCCAGGGGCATGTCCTCGGCATTCAGGCGCTGATGAATCCACGACTCGCCCGCGCTCTGCGCCGGGCGCGGCGCGCTGATGCCCTGGGCGGTGAAGACCACCTGCTGCCCGGCCTGGACAATAAGGCGCTCGGCCCGCTGCGCAGTGCACACTTCGACCGCACCGGCGTACACGTCCAGCCGCGTGGTCTCGCCCTGCTGGCACACCGCAAAACGGGTACCCAGGGCTTGCATGCGACCTTGCGCGGTGTCGACAAAAAATGGCCGGCGCGAGTCGGCGGCGGTTTCCACCAGGATTTCGCCAAAACGTAACGTGAGCACGCGGCTCAGCGCAGAGAACTCCAGGTCCACTGCACTCTGGGCGCCCAGCCACAGCTGGCTGCCGTCGGCCAGGCGGGTTTTCCGGGTTTCACCAATGCCGGTGGCAAGGTCGGCACCCCAGCCCGGCAGTGGCGCACCCCGCCAGGCCTGCCAGCCGAGCAGCGAGCTGGCGCCGAGCACCAGCAACGTCTTGAGCCCGGTGCGCCGGCTGAAGCGGCGCGGGTCGTGCTCGCGCAGGGCCCGGCCCGCGGCAGTGCCTTCGGCCTGCAAAGGCGCGAAGCGCTGGCCGACACGTTGCACGTAGTGCCAGGCTGCGCGGTGGTCGCCGTGCTGGTCGAGCCAGTGTTGCCACTGGTGGTGCACCTGCGGGCCGGCGTCCTCGTCCTGCAGTTGCACGTACCAGTGCGCGGCTTCCTGCAAACTGGCGTGGCTGAGTTTCTGTGTGGGTGTGCTCATGGCGTCATTCCACCAGCACGCCGTCGAGTTCGGCTTCAAGGATGGCGCAGTGCAAAAAGGCCTGCGCCAGGTACTTCTTGATCATGCGTTCGCTGACGCCAATGTGCGCGGCGATATCGCGGTAGGCCAGGCCATCGAGTTGTGCCAGCAGAAACGCCTGGCGCACCTTGCCGGGCAAGCGCAACAGCATCGCGTCCACCTCGTGCAGGGTTTCGACGATGATCGCTCGCTGCTCGGGGGAGGGCTGCACGGCTTCGGGCTGCAACGCCAGCTGTTGCAGCCAGGCATGTTCCAGCCGCTGGCGCCGCCAGTGGTCCACGCACAGGCCACGGGCGATGGTGGCCAGGTAGGAGCGTTCAGCACGTTCCCCGTCGAACTGGCGCGGGCGGTTGAGGATGCGCAGGAATGTGTCCTGAACCAGGTCGGCAGCATCGCAACGGCTGCCCAGGCGCCGGTACAAAAAGCCAAGCAACCAGCGCGAATGGCTGTGGTACAGGGTATGGATCGAGGTGTTCAACTCAGGTATCGAAACCACGGCGGCATCCGGCGCGAGCGCGTACTGGTGCGAATGAGAAATGATCGCAATAGTAGGGGTGACGGAAGAATACTGCAATCGCTGTCGAATATTCCCGCGTGGCTGGGACAACCTGTCGCCTTGACGCGCGGCCCCTCAATTTGTTTGTGCTGGCAATTCAGATACAATCGGAAAAACGTTTCAGCGATGGCGGGTCAATTCGACCATCGGCTGGGCGTTCACTGTTTCTCTTGGCTGCTGACTCCAATGATCAATAACAAGCGCGCGCTGAAGGACAGAACGACACGAGGCCCCGCCTAGGCCTCCCTTACGTGCTAACCATTGGGATTGATCAATGTTCAAGAAAGCTGGCAAGACCTTGCTGGGTCTGGCTGTCGCGGCGAGCGTCATGCAAGCGCACGCGGTAGAAACCAAGAAAGTCGACGTGCTGCTGGTCGGCGGCGGCATCATGAGTTCCACCCTGGCGGTCTGGCTGCACGAGCTGGAGCCGAGCTGGTCGATGGAAATGGTCGAACGCCTGGACGGTGTCGCCGAAGAAAGCTCCAACGGCTGGAACAACGCCGGTACCGGCCACTCCGCGCTGGCCGAGCTGAACTACACCCCGGAAGACAAAGACGGCAACGTCAACATCACCAAGGCCATCGAAATCAACGAAGCCTTCCAGATCTCCCGCCAGTTCTGGTCGTGGCAGGTGCGTCAGGGCGTGTTGAAGAACCCGCATTCGTTCATCAACAGCACCCCGCATATGAGCTTCGTCTGGGGCGATGACAACATCAAGTTCCTCAAGAAGCGTTATGACGCGCTGCAGGCCAGCCCGCTGTTCCGCCCGATGCAGTATTCCGAGGACCACGCGCAGATCGCCAAGTGGGTCCCGCTGATGATGGAAGGCCGCGACCCTAACCAGAAGCTGGCCGTGACCTGGACGCCGATCGGCACCGACGTCAACTTCGGCGAGATCACCCGCCAGTTCGTTGGCCACCTGAAGACCCAGGACAAGTTCGACCTGAAGCTGTCCAGCGAAGTGCAGGACATCACCCGCAACAAGGACGGCTCCTGGCACGTCGAGTACAAGAACCTGAAGGACGGTACCGAATCGGCCACCGACGCCAAGTTCCTGTTCATCGGTGCCGGCGGCGGCGCGCTGAAGCTGCTGCAGAAGTCGGGCATCCCTGAGGCCAAGGAATACGCCGGCTTCCCGGTGGGCGGCTCGTTCCTGGTGACCGAGAACCCAACCGTTGCCATGCAGCACATGGCCAAGGCCTACGGCATCGCCTCGACTGGCGCGCCACCCATGTCGGTACCGCACCTGGACACCCGCGTGCTGGACGGCAAGCGCGTGATCCTGTTCGGGCCATTCGCGACCTTCTCGACCAAGTTCCTGAAGAACGGCTCGTACCTCGACCTGCTGGGCAGCACCACGCTGCACAACGTGTGGCCGATGACCAAGGTCGGTATCGAACAGTACCCGCTGGTGGAGTACCTCGCGGGCCAGCTGATGCTGTCTGACGACGACCGCTTCGAAGCCCTGCGCACCTACTTCCCGAACGCCAAGAAAGAAGATTGGCGCCTGTGGCAGGCGGGCCAGCGCGTGCAGATCATCAAGCGTGATGCCGAGAAAGGCGGCGTGCTGAAGCTGGGTACCGAAGTCGTGGCCTCCGAGGACCGCACCATTGCCGGCCTGCTGGGTGCCTCGCCAGGTGCTTCGACTGCTGCGCCGATCATGCTGAACGTGCTCGAAACCGTGTTCAAAGAGAAGGTGGCGACGCCTGAGTGGCAAGCCAAGATCAAAGAGATCGTGCCGAGCTACGGTACCAAGCTGAATGATTCGGCAGCCGCCACGCAGAAAGAGTGGAACTACACCGCTGAAGTGCTGCAGTTGGAGAAGCCGCCCGTGATCGATGCCAGCGTCGATTTCGGTGCTGCGCCAGGCAAAGCGGTTGAAAGCAAGCCTGAGAACGACATGGCGCTGTAAGCGACACTGTTGTGAACGAAAGCCACGGGGGTGACCTCGTGGCTTTTTTATTGCCTGTACCGGCCTCTTCGCGGGTGAACCCGCTCCCACAGGTTAAGCACACTACCTGTGGGAGCGGGTTCACCCGCGAAAGGGCCGGCACAGAAAGCCGCTGATCGGAAACCCTGGCGCGAGCCAATAAAAACATATTTTGATGCTTAAATTAATCTTGTCAGTCGATCCCTTCCAGGAGGGTGCCGTCATGAACCTCAAGATTGCTGCCTTACTGCTGCTAGCGCTGTGCGCACAGCCGGCATGGAGCCAGAGTTACTCAACCGCTACCCCCGCCGCCAAACCCGCCCAAGCCGGTGCACTGACCACGCGCCTGGCCCTGCGCGACCTGTGGGTCGAGCACATTTTCTGGGTCCGCAACTACGCCGTGGCCAACCAGGCCGGCAATGCCAAGCAAGCCGCAGTCGCCGCCAACGAAGTGGTCGCCGATGCCACCCGCATCGCCAACAGCATTGCGCCGTTGTACGGCCAGACGGCAGCCGACCAGTTGCTCAAACTGCTTGCCGGCCACTGGGGCGCCATCAAGCATTACAGTGACGCCACCGTGGGTAAGGACAAAAAAGGCCAGCAGGCCGCTGTCGATGACCTGACCAGTAACGCCAAGGCGCTTGCAGCGTTCCTGGCCAAGGCCAACCCCAACCTGCCCGAGCAGACCCTGATCACGATGCTCGGCGCCCATGGCGGCCATCATATTGCGCAGATCGACCAGCTTGCCGCTGGCGACTATGCCGGTGAGGCACGCACCTGGGGGATGATGCGCGAGCATATCCTGGCACTGGCGGACGCCTTGACGGCGGCGCTGGTCAAGCAGTTCCCGGACAAGTTCTGATGCTCGAAGGGCTTGGCCGTACCCAACAGGACCTGCTCCATGCATTGCTGCATCAGCCGGCTGGCATGAGCATCGACGACCTGGCGCAGGCCCTGGCCATCACCCGCACCGCGGTGCGTCAGCACCTGGCCGCACTGGAGCGTGACGGCCTGGTGATGCGCGGTGCCACCCGGCCTACCGGGCGCCGCCCGGAGCAACTGCACCAGCTCACCGAGCATGCCCGCGAGCTGTTCCCGCGGCAGTATCCGCTGTTGGCCAATCTGTTGATCGATGAAGTGGCGGGCATCATCGGCCATGACGCCTTGCAGGTGCTGATGCGCCAGTTGGGGCGCAAGCTGGCGGCAGACCTGGAGCGGCAGGTGGTGGATGAAGCGCGCATCGTTCAGCACATGAACACGGCCGGGTATGAGGCCGAGGTGTTCTTTCGCTCAGCCGGGGAGCCGCAGATCGTGGCGCACAATTGCGTGTTCCATCACCTGGCCAAGGCGCACCCGGTGGTGTGCGAGCTGGACCTGGCGTTGATCGGGGCGTTGGGGGGCGGCGAGGTGAGCCATGAAGAATGCATGCTGAGGGGAGGGCAGGTGTGCAGGTTTGCGCTGCGTAAGGAACAGACTTGATGCTGATAGTGCGGGCCTCTTCGCGGGTAAACCCGCTCCCACACGGTCCTCACTGACCTCAAAGGCAGTGCTGTACCTGTAGGAGCGGGCTTGCCCGCGAAGAGGCCCGCACAGCAATCACTGCTGCCGCAGAATGCACGCCAGTAACCCAGGGAACCGTTCGTCGAGCATTTCGCTGCGCAACGAGTTCATGTGGGTCGTGCCGACATTACGCGTATGCACCAACCCCGCATCGCGCAACACGCGAAAATGGTGCGACATGCTCGACTTCGGCCGGCCGCCGTCCAGCTCGCCGCAGCTGGCCTCCGCCACGCCCGCCAAGTGGCGCACGATCTCCATGCGCACGGGGTCGCTCAAGGCGTAAAGCAGGCGCTCGAGTATCAGGTCTTCAGGGTTGGGATGTTTGTAGGCTCGCATGGTCGACATGATAACGGGCCTTTCAATTATTGCCATAGTTCGATTATGATCGAACTATCGTATTCAGATGAACCCGGAGTCCCTCATGTCCGCATTGTTCGAACCCTATACCCTCAAAGACGTCACCCTGCGCAACCGCATCGCCATTCCGCCCATGTGCCAGTACATGGCCGAGGACGGCATGGTCAATGATTGGCACCACGTCCACCTGGCCGGCTTGGCCCGGGGTGGTGCTGGCCTGGTGGTGGTCGAAGCCACTGCAGTCGCGCCAGAAGGGCGCATTACCCCCGGCTGCGCCGGTATCTGGAGCGACGCCCATGCCCAAGCGTTCGTGCCGATGGTGCAGGCGATCAAAGCAGCAGGCTCAGTGCCGGGCATCCAGATTGCCCATGCCGGGCGCAAGGCCAGCGCCAACCGCCCGTGGGAAGGTGACGACCACATCGCCGCCGACGATGCCCGCGGCTGGCAGACCATCGCCCCGTCGGCCATCGCCTTCGGCGCTCACTTGCCGAAAGTACCGCGCGAAATGACCTTGGACGACATTGCCCGGGTCAAGCAGGACTTCGTCGACGGCGCACGCCGTGCGCGCGAGGCGGGCTTTGAGTGGATCGAGCTGCACTTTGCCCACGGTTACCTGGGCCAAAGCTTCTTCTCCGAGCATTCCAACCAGCGTACCGACACCTACGGTGGCAGCTTCGAGAACCGCAGCCGCTTCTTGCTGGAAACCCTGGCAGCCGTGCGTGAGGTGTGGCCGGAGAACCTGCCGCTGACCGCCCGCTTTGGTGTGCTGGAATATGACGGTCGCGATGAGCAGACCTTGGACGAGTCCATCGAGTTGGCCCGGATGTTCAAAGCCGGTGGCCTGGACCTGCTGAGTGTCAGCGTCGGCTTCACCATCCCTGAGACGAACATCCCGTGGGGCCCGGCGTTCATGGGGCCGATTGCCGAGCGCGTACGCCGCGAGGCCGGCCTGCCGGTGACGTCGGCGTGGGGCTTTGGTACGCCGCAGCTGGCTGAAGGCGCGCTGAAAGCCAATCAGCTCGACCTGGTGTCGGTAGGGCGTGCGCACCTGGCGGACCCGCACTGGGCGTACTTCGCGGCCAAGGAGTTGGGGGTGGATAAAGCGTCGTGGACCTTGCCGGCGCCTTATGCGCACTGGCTTGAGCGTTATCGCTGAGTTGCTGATTATTCAGTAGCCTGGGCCGGCCTCTTCGCGGGGCAAGCCCGCTCCCACAGGTAACCGCCAACCTCAAGGCCAGCGGAGTACCTGTGGGAGCGGGCTTGCCCCGCGAAGAGGCCGGCCCTGATCAAAACCGATCCAACCGATAGGCCTCCATCTGCAGCCCTCTTTCCTGGTCGGCAAGCCGCCCCACCCATTCGGCCGTCACCGCCGCCTGGGTCAACCCCAGGTGCTGATGCCCGAACGCAAGCATCACCCGTCCCTCGCACACCTGGTCGATCACCGGCAATGAATCCGGCAAGGACGGCCTGAAACCCATCCACGGCGTCGCCCCTTCGGCATCGAGATCTTGCTGGAACAAGCCCTTGCTCAGCCTATGCAGCTGCCATGCCCGCTGCATGCTAGGCGGCGCATCGAGCCCGGCGAATTCCACCGTGCCGGCCAGCCGTAACCCGTCGGCCATCGGCGTCATGATGAACTTGCGCTCCAGCGAGGTGACGGCAAAGGGCAGCCGTTGATGTTCACCCGGCAACATCAGGTGGTAGCCACGTTCGGTGTCCAGCGGCACCCGCTTGCCGGTAAGGGCCGCAGTGAGTTTGGCCGAATGCGCGCCGCAACTGATCAGCACCTGGCGTGCAGTGAACGTGCCTTGGTCGCTGGCCAGGCTGACGCCGCTGCCGTGCAGGTGCCCACCGTCGACGTGCGCCTGGACGAAGCGAACCCCACTGGCCTTGGCCGCTTCGAACAGCTCGCAGACCACGCGGTACGGGTCGATGAAATGCCCGGTACGGGGGAAAAACAGCCCGCCCAGGATCGAGCGGCTCAACTGAGGCGCCGTTGCCCGTACGCTGTCGGCCGACCAGTACTCCGCCGGCACCGCCTGCTGCTGCATGCGCGCCTGCAAGGCCGCCAGTGCCTGGCGCGATTCGTTGCGTTCGAACACCAGCAACGACCCCTCTTCCTTGAACAGATCGCTGCGCCCAATCGAGCCGAGCAACCGCTGCCAGGCCGCCAGGCTGCCTTCGTTCAGCGCACGGATGCCAGCCACGCTGCGCTGAAACGACGCGGGCCGCAGGTTGAGCAGCAAGCGGGTGAACCAGGGCATGGCCTTGGGCAGGTACTTCCAGTCCAGGCGCAGCGGGCCCATCGGGTCCATCAGCATGCTGGGCAGGCGTTTGAGAATCGACAAGTCGGCAATCGGGAACACCTGCTCGGTGGCCAGGTGCCCGGCGTTGCCGAACGAGGCGCCGTGGCCAGGTGGCTCGCGGTCGATCAGCAGCACCCGACGGCCTTGCCTTGCCAGTTGCAGGGCACAGGCGACGCCGACGATGCCGGCGCCGACCACAGCGATATCAGTTTCAGCAGCGTTGAGCGGCTCGACCATTGTTCAGCCTTCCCGCTTGCCGTCGAGCAACCGGCGCAGTTGCAGCGGGTTGCCGTGGCGCAAGGCCTCTGGCAGCAGCCCGTCTGGGAAGTCTTGGTAGCACACCGGGCGCAGGAAGCGCAGGATCGCCGCCGTGCCCACCGACGTGGTGCGGGCATCGGAAGTAGCCGGGAATGGCCCGCCATGGACCATCGCATCGCACACCTCGACCCCGGTCGGCCACCCGTTGACCAGGATGCGCCCGGCCTTGCGTTCCAAGGTCGGCAACAGCGCGCGGGCACTGTCGATGTCGGCCTCGTCCAGTTGTAGCGTCGCGGTCAGTTGGCCTTCCAGGTGCTCGGCCACCTGGCGCACCTGCGCGTCGCTGTCGCACGCCACCACCAGTGAGGCAGCGCCGAAGACCTCGGCTTGCAGCGCCGGGTCGGTCAGAAACGCGCTGGCCTGGGTCACGAACAACTGGGCCTGGCACTGGTTAGGGCCTTGCGCCGGTTGACCGCTGGCGGCGACGTGGGCGTTGTTGTTCTCGGCCAATGCGCCAACGCCCGTTTCATAAGCGCTGAAAATACCGGGGGTGAGCATGGTTTGTGCGGCTGCACGTTGCACCTGCTCGCTGGCGGCGTCGACGAAGCGTTGCAGCGCCGGCCCTTGGCGGGCGATCACCAGGCCAGGGTTGGTGCAGAACTGCCCGGCGCCTTGGGTCAGCGAAGCGACGAACCCTTGCGCCAGTGCTTCGCCGCGACGCTGCAGGGCGGCGTCAAACAGGAACACCGGGTTGATCGAACTCATCTCGGCGTACACCGGGATAGGCTCTGGGCGGGCCTGCGCGGCGTGGCACAGGGCGATGCCGCCGCTGCGCGAGCCGGTAAAACCGACGGCCTTGATGCGCGGGTCGCTGACCAGCGCGATGCCCACTTCACGGCCCGCGCCGTACAACAACGAAAACACGCCTTCAGGCAGGCCGCAGTGCTTCACGGCGTGCGCCACTGCCTGGCCCACCAGCTCGCTGGTGCCAGGGTGGGCGCCGTGGGCCTTGACCACCACCGGGCAACCCGCGGCCAGTGCCGAAGCCGTGTCGCCGCCGGCCACCGAGAAGGCCAGGGGGAAGTTGCTGGCGCCAAACACCGCTACCGGCCCCAGGGCCACCTGGCGCTGGCGCAGGTCGGGGCGCGGCAGGGGCTGGCGCTCGGGCAGGGCATTGTCGACCCGCACGTCCAGCCATTCGCCGGCACGTACCACACGGGCGAACGTGCGCAGTTGCGTGCAGGTGCGGCCGCGTTCGCCTTGGATGCGTGCCTTGGGCAGGCCCGTCTCGGCGACGGCGCGGTCGATCAGTGCATCGCCCAGGGCCTCGATCTGTTCGGCGATGGTTTCAAGAAAGTGTGCCCGTTGTTCGAGCGAGGTCTCGCGGTATTCATCGAGCGCCGCCCAGGCCAGTGCGCAGGCCTGGGCCACGTGTTCGCCGGTGCCGCCGAGGTAGGCGGGTTCGAGCGCTTGGCCGGTGGCCGGGTCGATGGCGCGGATGGCGTCGCGGCTGCCGGTTACCGGCGTTTGGCCAATCAGCAGGTTGCCTGTCAGGGGCATAGAGCCTCCTTTGGAGTCGGATTCAGGTGCAAGGGTGTAGCGCATACCCTGTGGGAGATCCCCCAGCGGCATTGTGGGAGCGGGCTTGTCCCGCGAAGGGGCCGCGGTGCATGGCACCGGCTTTGCCGGTGTTCGCGGGGCAAGCCCGCTCCCACGGTTACGCCCACAGTGATCAGGCGACGTTTTGCTCGGCCGACCAGTTGGCGTACCACTGGCGGAACAGCGCGTATTGCTGTTCGGCGTAGTTGCGCTGGGCATCGGTCAGGGCGTCGGTCTCGTTGAAGTGCAGGCTGTACTCGCGGTCGCCGTTGAGCACCATCAGGTGCTTGTAATACAGCACCAGGTCGCAGCCTTCATCGAACGAGGACAACACCGCCAGCGCCGCTTCCAGTTCACGGGCCAGGCGCCGGGCCTTGGCATCACCTTTGGCAGCCTGCTTGCTCAGGCTCACCAGTTGCAGCACTTCACGGGGCAGTGCGTTGCCGATGCCGGTGATGGCACCGGTGGCATTGCAGTTGACGAAGCCATGCACCACTTGGGTGTCGACGCCGACCATCAGGGTCACGTCATCGTCCTTGGAGGTGATGTGCTCGGCGGCGTAGCGCAGGTCGGCGCCACCGCCAAATTCCTTGAAGCCGATCAGGTTCGGGTACTCGCGGCGCAGCTCGAAGAACAGGTCGGCGCGGGTGGCAAAGCCGTAGTACGGGCTGTTGTAGATGACTGCCGGCAGTTTCGGCGCGGCGGCCAGGATGGCCGAGAAGTGGTGCTTCTGGGCGACCAACGAAGCGCCGCGGGACAGTACACGGGGGATCACCATCAGGCCGGCCGCGCCAACTTCGGCGGCATGGGCCGCGTGGGAAACCGCTTCACGGGTATTCACCGCACCGGTGCCGACAATGGTCGGGATGCCGGCAGCCACCAGGCGCGCCACGCCTTCCTGGCGTTCGGCCTCGGTCAGCAGCGGCCAGTCGCCCATCGAGCCGCAGTACACCACGGCGCTCATGCCGGCTTCGATCAGCTCGCGGCCTTTGCGTACCAGGGCATCGAAGTCCGGTTTGCGCGCGGCGGTGCAGGGGGTCATCAGGGCAGGCATGCAGCCGGTGAAGATGTTGTCGCTCATGGGTGTCACTCCTTGCAGTATTCAGTCTGGGTTGCGAATAAAAAGGCCTGGGCAGGTCAGATGCCCCAGGCGAAAGGATCCTGTTCGTCGATCAGCAGGGTGCTGTCGGCGGTCATGTAGGCGCGGCCGGTGATGAACGGGCGAATGCGCTCGCCCTCGCGCTGGTAGCGGCCCTGGAACTGGCTGCCGGTGATGCTCGCCTGGACCCAGGTCTGGCCTTCGCCGAGCTTGCCGTCGGCGGCCAGGCAGGCCAGCTTGGCGCTGGTGCCCGTGCCGCAAGGGGAGCGGTCGTAGGCCTTGCCGGGGCACATGACGAAGTTGCGGCTGTCGGCGTCGGGGTCGTCGGCAAATAGCTCGACATGGTCGATCGGCTCGCCGTTTTCGCCGGTGATGCCCTGGGCCTCCAGGGCCTTGAGCATCGCCCAGGTGTAGTCGGTGAGCGCTTCGACGTTGTCCAGCTCGATGCGCTGGCCATGCTCGGACACCAGGAAGAACCAGTTGCCGCCCCAGGCGATATCGCCGTGCACCACGCCATGGCCCGGTACCTCGACCGGCACCTGTTGGCGATAGCGGTAGGCAGGCACGTTGCCTACGGTGACCGCGCCGTCTTCATGCAAGGTGGCGCTCACCTGGCCGACCGGCGTGTCGACCTTGTGCACGCCTGGCGCGATCAGCCCCAGGTGCTGCAGCGAGGCGATCAGGCCGATGGTGCCGTGGCCGCACATGTTCAGGTAGCCGGCGTTGTTGAAGAAGATCACCCCGCACGTGGCGTCTTCCGAGACCGGTGGGCAATACAGCGCACCGACCAGCACATCGTTGCCGCGAGGCTCCAGCAGGCAGGCGCGGCGCCATGGGTCGTGCAGTTCGCGCAGTTCGTCGCGCTGTTCGGCCATGGTGCGGCCATTGAGCGGTGGGAAGCCTTTCATCACCAGGCGGGTCGGTTCGCCGCCGGTATGCGAGTCGATGACGTGAATGTGTTTCATGGGCAGGTCCCTTGAATGGTGGCCGAGGTCAGGAGGCGACAGCGGCAGGGCGGTGGCCCAGGTGTGTGTCGGCGGTGGCTTCGCTCTCGTCTTCGCCATCCAGGCGCACCAGGTGCGCCGGCACGCCGGTCGCGGCGCCCCAGTAGTAGATGCCCAGGGCACAGGCGGCCACTACCACGGTGTCGAACGGGTGGCCGATCACGCCCAGGCCGCCGAAGCTGCCCAGCCAGGACAGCAGGATGGTCACCGCGTAGAAACCGATCAGCCAGGCTGACGAGCGCACTTGCTGGCCGATGGACAGGTGCTGGGTTGGCACGAAGCGGGCGCACAGCAGATAAAGCACGAACATCACGATTTGCAGGGCCAACAGCCACGACACGGTGTTCCAGCCAGACCAGTAGACGATCAGCGCGGCGATGATGAACGACAGCGGGCCGAGCACGCTCATGCCCTTGACGCGGAACGGGCGCGGCATGTCGGGTGCGTTGCGGCGCAGCGCGGCGACGGTGACCGGGGCCACGGCATAGCTCAGTACCAGTGCCGCCGAGACCACGTTGATCAGCGCTTCCCAGGACGGGAACGGCAGGGTCCAGAACACCGACAGGGCAAAGGTCAGCCACAGCGCCGGGCGGGGGATGCCGGACTGCTCGTCGATGCGGGTGAAGACTTTGAAAAAGGTCCCGGTCTGCGCCCAGCCATAGATCACCCGCGGGGTGGCGTTCATGTAGATGTTGCCGCAACCGCTTGGCGAGATGACCGCGTCGGCCACCACCAGGTAGGCCAGCCAGCCCACGCCCAAGGCCAGGGCGATGTCGCGGTAAGGCAGGGCGAGTTCCTTGGTCACACCGGCCCAGCCGTTGGCCAGCATTTCGGTTGGCACGCTGCCGAGGAAGGCCAGTTGCAGCAGGGCGTAGATCGCGGTGGACAACAGCACCGACAGTATCAGCGCGATGGGAATGGTGCGCTGCGGGTTCTTCACTTCACTGGCTACCGAAATGATCGGTGTCAGCCCCAGGTAAGCGAAGATGATGCCACCCGCCGAGACGGCCATTTCCACACCGGACAGGCCGAACGGCGCAAAGCCCTGGACCTCGAAGTTTGCCGGTTTGAAGAAGGTGAACAGCACGCCGATCACCAGCAACGGCACGATGAACTTGAACACGCTGACCAGGTTGTTGGCTTTGGCGAAGGTTTTGACGCTGCGGTAGTTGAGCAGAAAGAACAGCCCCAGCAGCGCGAACTGCACCAGCCAGCCGAGCACGCTCGGGTCACTGGACCCGGCCTTGGTCAACTCGGGGAACCAGGCCGCGGCGTATTGCCGTGACGCGACCACTTCGATGGCGATCAGGCTGGAAAACGCGATCAGCGTGATGAAGCCCATCAGGTAGCCAAGCAGCGGGCCGTGGGAGTACACCGGGTAGCGCACCACGCCACCGGCGCGGGGTAGGGCGGCGCCGAGCTCGCAGTAGACGATGCCCAGCAACAGCACGGCGAAACCGCCGAGGAACCAGGACAAAATACCGGCGGGGCCAGCGATAGCCGAGACGTGGCTGGCGGCGAACAGCCAGCCGGAGCCGAAAATGGCGCCTAGGCCGATGAAGGTGAGGTCGAGCAATGAGAGCTGTTTTTTGAATTTGCCTGACATGGGTGCGCCTTTTTGTAGGTTTTGGATAGGCAGGTCTGATGTCACGAGGTGCGGCTTTTTGGGCCGCACTCTTGTAGGTCTTGGGCGGCTTGCGTGGGGCATAGAGTGGACCGATCTGGGCATCGGTTCTTGATGGTTTTCTGCAGGGTGGATGACGAAATCGGCACAGTTGCAGAAAAATAGTGGCGGGGTGATGGGCTCGTGGATAGGCTGAAAGCCATACCGCATAAGGGCTTGGGAGATGCAGTGCCAGTGCCGGCCTCTTCGCAGCACAAGGCTGCTCCTACAAGGCAGTGCGATCCCTGTAGGAGCAGCCTTGTGCTGCGAAGAGGCCAGTAAAGCCATTAGAGATCAACCCCATGACCGCAACCCCCCTGGCAACCCTGTACCAGTCCTTGGACCAGCACCGCCCCGCCACCCTGGAGGCCCTGCTCGCCGGGGTCTCCCTGCTGCTGCCGATCCTCGACGCGATCCCCAACGCCGCGATCTTCATCAAGGACGCCGACGCCCGCTACGTGCTGGCCAACAACACCCTGGTCCAGCGCTGCGGCCTCAAGCGTTTGCAACCCTTGCTGGGCAAGACCAGCGCCGAGGTCTTCCCGGCACAACTGGGCCCCGGCTACACCGAGCAGGACCGTCGCGTACTCAAGGATGGCCTGGTGCTGCAAGACCAGCTCGAACTGCACCTGTACGGCAGCCGCGAACCGGGTTGGTGCCTGACCCACAAGCGGCCCTTACTCAACCCCGACGGCGCAATCATCGGCCTGGTGGGCATATCGGTCGACCTGCAGTCAGCCGCCGACACCCACCCCGCTTACCAGCGCCTGGCAGCCGTGGATGAGCACATTCGTCGGCATTTTCATCAACCCATCAGCATGGGCGAGCTGACCCGTATCGCGGGTATTTCCGTGGCGCAGCTGGAGCGCTATTGCAAGCGGGTGTTCCACCTCACGCCACGGCAGATGATCCACAAGGCGCGGCTGGAGCATGCCCATCGCTTGCTGCACAGCGACTTGCCAATCACCGAGGTGGCGATGCAGTGCGGCTACACCGACCACAGCGCCTTCAGCCGCCAGTTCAAGCAATTGACCGGCTTCACCCCGCGCCAGTACCGCCAGGCGACGGCCGCTCAGGAGGGTTGAAACAGCGCGCGCGCCTCGTCAAAGCACTGCTCGGCAATCGCCGAACGCGGCTCGCTGCGGCGCAGCAGCAGGCCCACCGGGCTGTGGATGCTGGCGTCGACGATAGGCAGGATGCGCATGTGGTCGCTCAAGTCTTCCAGCCCGCAATCCAGTGGCATGATCGCGCAGCACACGCCGGTGCTGATGGCTTGGATCAGCTGGAAGCTCGAGTCGCTTTCCAGCACGGCGTTGGGTTCCAGGCTGCGGCTGCGAAAGCTCAGGTCCAGCGATTGACGGTAGTGCATGCCTTTGCTCAGCAAACCCAGTGGAATATCGCCGAGGTCTTCCCAACGCAGGGTGTCGGCCTGGAACTGGAAGTGCCGGGTATCGTGCAGCAGGCCCATGGTGGTGGTGCCCAACTCGATCACTTCGAAGAAGCTGGCATTGACTTGGTCGAGGTAGCAGATGCCCAGGTCGAGCTGGTTGCGGCTCAGGCCATCCATGATCTGCTCGGTGCTGTGCGAGCTGATCTGGAAGTGCAGCTCGGGGTATTTTTCGCGCAGCGGCAACAGCAATTGCATCGGGTTGAAGCTGGCCAGCGGCACGGTGCCCAGGCGTAGGCTGCCGACCACCTGGCCGCGGCAACTGGCGGCTTCGGCTTGCAGGCCGTCGTGGGCCGCCAGCAGCGTGCGGGCCCAGGCCAGAATGCGTTCGCCGGCTTCGGTGAACCCTTCGAAGCGCTGGCCGCGTTTGACCAGCACCAGGTCCAGTTCGTCTTCCAGGTTGCGCAGGCGCATCGACAGCGTCGGCTGGGTGATGTGGCACAGCGCTGCGGCCTGGCCAAAATGGCGGGTCTGGTCGAGCGCGATGAGGAACTTGAGTTGCTTGATGTCCATGGGAGTGCCTGGCGTCTGGTTATGCTGACCTTAACCAAGTCAGCGATAGATGTCATTGATCACCCGGTACGCCATATCGATTGGACGCCCCCCGGCCGTGCCTCTAGCGTGGTGACAATGCCCTTTCAGGAGTAGCCTACCGTGAGCGTCAAACCCGATGCGGTCTTCGTACCGCTCAACATCGCCGTACTGACCGTCAGTGACACCCGCACCTACGACAACGACACCTCCGGTGAGCTGC
The DNA here is from genome assembly GCF_028895205.1 of Pseudomonas sp. ITEM 17296. Classification (NCBI taxonomy): domain Bacteria; kingdom Pseudomonadati; phylum Pseudomonadota; class Gammaproteobacteria; order Pseudomonadales; family Pseudomonadaceae; genus Pseudomonas; species Pseudomonas sp. ITEM 17296. Next base: position 109,479 of record NZ_WJRS01000005.1, read on the forward strand.
TGGCCAGCCGCTCGGTGGAAATCGGCCATCGTCTGGTGGCGCGAGCGCTGCTCAAGGACGACCTGTACAAGATCCGCGCCCAGGTCGCCACCTGGATCGCCGACGAGCAGGTGCAAGTGGTGCTGATCACCGGCGGTACCGGCTTCACTGGGCGTGACAGTACGCCTGAAGCCGTTGAATGCCTGTTGGACAAACGTATCGATGGCTTTGGTGAGCTGTTCCGGGCCTTGTCCATTCTCGATATCGGCACGTCGACCATTCAGAGCCGGGCATTGGCCGGGCTCGCCAACGGTACCTTGGTGTGCTGCCTGCCAGGCTCGACCGGGGCTTGCCGCACGGCGTGGGAAGGGATCCTGGCCGAGCAACTGGATGCGCGCCACCGGCCGTGCAACTTCGTGCCGCACCTGAAGCCTGTCGAGGCTTGCGCAAGCCGCGGTTAATGCCCTGCCTGTGCTGGCCTCTTCGCGGGCTTGCCCGCGAAGAGGCCAGCACAGGCAGTAAAAGAATCAGCTCAATACATACCCCACCGGCTCCAATGCCGGTGGCAGCGGTTCAACCCCCAACCCGGCCAGCACATCGCGCTCCACGGTGCGCACCAGCGCATCGGTAGGCAGGTCGTTCTCATCGCGCCCAAACGGGTCTTCCAGTTCGTTGCCAATCGCATCCAGCCCAAAAAACGTATAGCCGACGATGGTGGTGAACAGCGGCGCCAACCAGCCCAGCGGTTCAGCCAGGGCAAACGGCAGCAGCAGGCAGAAGATGTAGATGGTGCGGTGCAGCAACAAGGTATAGGGGAACGGCAACGGCGTGCCTTTGATCCGCTCGCAGGTGGCCTGCACTTCGGTCAGCCCCACCAGCCGCTGTTCCAGCACGCTGTAGCGCCAATCGCTGATCTGCCCCTGCTGCGCCAGCCGTGAGCAGTGCCCGCCGACTTCGCGCAAGATCGTGTCGCACACATTGTGCGGGCTGATCGCGCTGGGGTTGGCCAGCCAAGGCCGGGCGGCCGCCAGGTCATCCTCGTTGCGCAGCCGGGCGTTGAGCGCATGGGCAAAGCCGCACAGGCTGCGCAACAGTTCGGCACGCAGTGCCGGGTCGGCGATCACCACGCTTTCGCGCACGAACGAACGGGTCTCGATGATCAGCTTGCCCCAGGCCTTGCGGCCTTCCCACCAGCGGTCGTAGCAGGCGTTGTTGCGAAAGCTCATGAAGATCGACAGCGACAGGCCCAGCAAGGTGAACGGTGTGGCGCTGACCGGGTAGAAAAATGCCGGATAGTGGCGCTCGACCAGCACGATCAGTGCGGCCAGCAGGGTGACCATCAGGCAGCGCAGGGCGATGCGCTTGATGATCGAGCCCTTAAGGGTGAACAGCACGCGCAGCACATCGGGGCGGGGGTGGACGATCATGGAAATCCAGAGGTGGCTATTCAGCCGCCGGTCATGTTCATGAAACGCAGGATCTGCACGTCACCCCCCACCTCGAAATGATGGCGGTAAGGCTTGAGGTGCAAGGAGTCGCGGATGGCGTTTTCCAGGCGTTCGGCGTTGCCTGGGTGGGCACGCAGGACCTGCTTGAGGTCCACCGAATGCTCGTTGCCCAGGCACAGCAGCAGGCGGCCTTCGACGGTCAGGCGCACGCGGTTGCAGGTGGCGCAGAAGTTATGGCTGTGCGGCGAAATGAAGCCGACCCGGGTGTGCGCCGCTTCGGCCAGGCGCCAGTAGCGTGCCGGGCCTTGGGACGATTCGGTGGACTCGATCAGGGTGAACTGCTCGGCCAGCCGGTCGCGCACCTCGTCACTGGAATAGAACGACTCACCACGCTGGTGTTCGCTGATGTTACCCAGGGGCATTTCTTCGATGAAGGTGATGTCCAGCTCGCGGTCGATGGCAAAGCGCACCAGGTCGACCAGTTCGTCATCGTTGCGGCCCTTGAGCACTACGCAGTTGAGCTTGGTCTTGCGAAAGCCTGCCTGGCGCGAGGCGTCGATGCCGGCGATCACCTGGTTGAGGTCGCCGGTGCGGGTCAGTTGCTTGAAGCGCCCGGGGTCCAGGCTGTCGAGGCTGATATTCAGGCGCGAGACGCCGGCGTCGAACAGCGGTTGGGCCAGGCGCCCGAGTTGCGAGCCGTTGCTGGTCATGCACAGTTCGCGCAGGCCGGGCAGGGCGGCGATGCGCCCGCACAGCTCGACGATGCCCTGGCGCACCAGCGGCTCGCCACCGGTCAGGCGGATTTTGCGGGTGCCCAATGCGACGAAGCGCTCAGCCACCTGGAACAGTTCTTCGAGGCTGAGGATCTGCTGGCGCGGCAGGAACTGCATGTCTTCGGCCATGCAGTACACGCACCGGAAGTCGCAGCGGTCGGTGACCGACATCCGCAGGTAGTCGATTTTCCGGTTGAAGCCGTCGATCAGGGCCCGGCTGTTCTGTTCCACGATTGCGCTCGAATGGGATGGACTCAGCTCCAAGCTATAACCTGGCCGCACCCCCGTCAAATTGCTTTCCCCGACTGGTTGATCAATCTGCTCTATCACGGCTGCAGGCCCCGGCATGTATGGGAGACTTCCCCTGTAGGAGCAGCCTTGTGCTGCGAAGAGGCCATTGCAGCCACAGCTTCTCGGCTAGCCAAACCGGCCTCTTCGCAGCACAAGGCTGCTCCTACAGGACGCGATCTGGATTGTCAGTGCTGGCCCGTGATCGAAACGGCTTATCAGCCCGTAAGATCTTTCGATTGGACGCTTGTGCCCCACGCTCAATAGTCTGGAAAAAACACCGAGCGTGAGGATTCACCGCATGAGCCAGGACCAACATATCAGGGACTACAAAGGCGCCGCCGCCGGCTGGGGGGCGCTCAAGAGCGTGACCAAAAGCTGGCTGGGCAGCGAAAACGCCTTCAAGAACCTGCGGGCCATGCTCAAGACCAACCAGAACGGCGGCTTCGACTGCCCCGGCTGCGCCTGGGGCGAATCGCCGGAAAACGACATGGTCAAGTTCTGCGAGAACGGCGCCAAGGCGGTCAACTGGGAAGCCACCGGTCGCTCGGTAGACCCCGCATTTTTCGCCAAATACAGCGTCAGTGCGTTGGCCGAACAGACCGATTACTGGCTCGAATTCCAAGGCCGGCTGACCCACCCGATGCGCTACGACGCGGCCACCGACCACTACGTCGAAACCTCCTGGGAAGAGGCCTTCGCCCTGGTTGCCAAACACCTGCAGGCGCTCGATTCGCCCGACCAGGCCGAGTTCTACACCTCGGGGCGGGCCAGCAACGAAGCGGCGTTTTTGTACCAGCTGTTCGTCCGCGCCTACGGCACCAACAACTTCCCCGATTGCTCGAACATGTGCCACGAGGCCAGCGGTGTGGGCATGTCGGAAACCCTCGGCGTGGGCAAGGGCACCGTGGTGTTCCATGACCTGGAACTGGCCGACGCCATCTTCGTCATCGGCCAGAACCCCGGCACCAACCACCCGCGCATGCTCGAACCGCTGCGCGAGGCGGTCAAGCGTGGGGCCCAGGTGGTGTGCTTCAACCCGCTGAAGGAGCGTGGCCTGGAGCGCTTCCAGCACCCGCAACACCCGTTCGAAATGCTCAGCAACGGCTCCGAACCGACCAACACCGCGTACTTCCGCCCGGCCCTGGGCGGCGACATGGCGGCCATGCGTGGCATCGCCAAGTATTTGCTGCAATGGGAACGTGAGGCCCAGGCCAAGGGTGAACCGGCGGTGTTCGACCATGCCTTCATCGCCGACCACACCAGCGGCGTCGACGCCTACCTGGCGGCGGTGGATGCCACCTCCTGGGCGCATATCGTCGAGCAGTCGGGCCTGACCCAGGCCGAGATTGAGCTGGCAGCGCGCATGTACCGCAAGGCCGAGCGGGTCATCATGTGCTGGGCCATGGGCGTCACCCAGCACCGCCACTCGGTGCCCACGGTGCAGGAAATCGTCAACCTGCAACTGCTGCGGGGCAACGTTGGCAAACCCGGTGCTGGCCTGTCGCCGGTGCGTGGCCACAGCAATGTGCAGGGCGACCGCACCATGGGCATCGATGAGAAGCCCAAGGCCGGGCTGCTCGATGCCCTGGAAAAACGCTTCCAGTTCCGTGTGCCCCGTGCCCACGGGCATAACGCGGTGCTGGCGATCAAGGCCATGGAAGAAGGGCAGGCCAAGGTCTTCATCGCCCTGGGGGGTAACTTCGCCCAGGCTACCCCAGACACCCCTCGAACCCACGCGGCCCTGCGCAACTGTGCATTGACCGTGCAGATTTCCACCAAGCTCAACCGTTCGCACTTGGTCACCGGCCGTGATGCGCTCATCCTGCCGTGCCTGGGGCGAACCGAGATCGACCTGCAGGCCGACGGGCCGCAGGGCGTGACCGTGGAGGACACCTTCAGCATGGTCCACATCTCCCACGGCCAATTGCGCCCGCGCTCGCCACACTTGCGTTCGGAGCCAGCCATCGTGGCCGGCATGGCCCAGGCGACCTTGGGCAAGCAGCCGATCGATTGGGAGTACGCCATTGCTGACTACAGCCGCATCCGCAGCATGATCGCCGATGTGATCCCCGGCTTTACCGACTTCAACGAGCGCTTGCAGCACCCCGGTGGCTTCCACCTGGGCAACAACGCGGCGGATCGCACGTGGCGTACCGCCACCGGCAAGGCGCGTTTCAGTGCCAGCCAGTTGCCGGAGCAACTGGTCAATGCCCAGGTGCTGGCCCGTGGCGACAAACCGGACCTGATCCTGCAGACCTTGCGTTCGCACGACCAGTACAACACCACGCTGTATGGCCTGGATGACCGCTACCGTGGGGTGTTTGGCCTGCGTGAGGTGGTGTTCGTCAATGAGGCCGACATCCGTCGCCTGGGGTTCGAGCCTGGCGAGCACGTGGACTTAGTGTCGCTGTGGGAGGACGGGCGCGAGCGGCGGGTGTCCGGGTTCCGCCTGGTGGCGTATGACGTGCCGCAGGGGCAGGCCGCGGCGTATTACCCGGAGACCAACCCGCTGGTGCCGCTGGAGAGTTATGGCGAGGGGACGTATACGCCGACCTCGAAGTTCATCGCGATCAGGGTAGAGAAAGCCAAGGCGGGGAACCGGATCGAGGCGCGGTCTTTGTAGGAGCGGCCTTGCGTCGCGAAAGGGCCGCGCAGCGGCCCCAGGTTTTCAGCTTCGCGGCATAAATTGTTGGGGCCGCTTCGCGGCCCTTTCGCGACGCAAGGCCGCTCCTACAGACGATCGCGCTAGGGCCGGCGCACCGGGTAAGCGGTGGTGTACTTCATCTGCTCCATGGCAAAACTCGACGTAATGTTGGAAAGCCCGTCGGTGCGGGTGATCAGCTTCTTGTAGAACCGGTCATAGGCGGCAATGTCACCTACCACCACCCGCAGCATGTAATCCCAATCCCCCGACATGCGGTAAAACTCCATCACCTCCTCGAAACCGGTCACCGTCGCGGCAAACTGCTCCAGCCAGGCGCTGTCGTGGCGCTGGGTCTTGAGCTGGACGAACACGGTCAGGCCCAGCCCCAGGCGCGTGGGGTCGAGCAGGGCGACGCGGCCAAGGATGTAACCCTCTTCTTCCAGCCGTTTGACCCGCTTCCAGCAGGGCGTGGTGGACAGGTTTACCGCCTCGGCCAGGTCCTTGAGAGAAATGGACGCGTCGCGCTGCAGCAAGGTGAGGATGTGTTGGTCGAAATTGTCCATGTCGATTACAGGCTGGCCAGAGAATGATTTTCTCCAGATTACTGCAAAACCGGAAAAATGCGTGACCCCCGTTGCACGTCCTTGCCGCCGGCAATGGTTGTGCGATAGTTGCAGGCTTACCTCAGTCAATGGACCGGATCATGTCCGACAAGCCGCGTAATTTCGCCACCCGTACCATCCACGCCGGCGAGCAGGATAGCGTTGCCGACAACGCGATCTTCCCGCCCATCTACACCGCCAGTTCGTACATCAAGCGCAGCTTGGACGACAACCCCGAGTATGCCTACAGCCGCGTCGGCAACCCGACCCGGCATGCTTACGAGAGCTGCGTCGCGGCGCTGGAAGAAGGTGTCGGCGCGGTGGCCTGCGCCTCCGGCGTGAACGCCACGGCGACGGTGCTGGAGCTGTTGCCCAAGGATGCCCACGTGGTGGTGATGAACGGCGTATACGGCGGCACCTTCCGTATTCTGGAGGACTACCGCAGCCACACATCGGGGCTGACCACCACTTACGTCGACCTCAACGACGTGCAGGCTGTGGCCGCGGCGATTCGCCCAGAAACCCAGCTGATCTGGATCGAGTCCCCGACCAACCCCTTGCTGCACCTGGTCGACATCAAGGCGGTCTGCGACCTGGCGCGGTCGCGCGGTATCCTCACCTGCATCGACAACACCTTCTGCTCGCCCTGGAACCAGCGCCCGATCACCCTGGGCGTGGACCTGGTGATGCACTCGGCAAGCAAGTACATCGGCGGCCATTCCGACCTCACCGGCGGTGTGGTGGTGGCCGCCAATGACGCGCTGCTGGCGCGGCTGCGCAAGATCAGCATGGCCGTCGGGGCGATTCAAGGGCCGTTCGACTGCTACCTGGCCCTGCGTGGCCTGAAAACCTTGGATGTACGCATGGAGCGCCAGTGCGCCAATGCCCTACAGGTGGCGCGTTTTCTCGAAAGCCATCCGCAGATCGAGCAGGTGTTTTATCCAGGGCTTGAAAGCCACCCCCAGCATGCGCTGTGCAAGCGCCAGATGCGTGCGGGCGGGGCTGTGGTGGCCATGAAGGTCAAGGGTGGCGACCGGGCGGCGCTCAATCGCCTGGTCGAGGCGCTGCAGATCTTCGTACTTGCCGATTCGCTGGGCGGCGTGGAGAGCATGATCAACCACTCCTGGAGCATGTCGCACAACTCCCTGAGCCCGGAACAGAAGGGCGTGATGGGCATCAGTGAGAACTTGCTGCGGCTGTCGGTGGGGATCGAGGACTATCGGGACCTGATCGAAGATCTGGATACGGCGTTGAAGGCGTCGGCTAGCGTATAAAAGCGGCTGGCCCTATCGCCGGCTTGCTGGCGATAGGGCCGGTTGATTCAGCAGAAACCCCTCAAGATTTCGGCGGATGAATGATCCGTTCGATCTTGTCCTTGATCAGCAGCCGCTCCTTGCGCAGTCGGGTGACGGTGTCATCGGTGCTGGCGTTGCCTTCAGCGGCCAGCACTTCCTTGTCTTTGGCGTTGTACTCCTTGTGCAGTTTGTGCAGGTCATGGTCTTTGTCGATGCGCTTCTGGAAATCCTCGGCAGTGATGTTCAGGTCAGCGAGCAGATCATGCGGAACGGGCATTTCTTCACCTCTCGTGGGGGTTGGCGAACGGTCCTGACCTTTGAGGATAGTCGCCTTTGCGCAGGTGGGGAGCTGGGGGAGGCCGGCGCAGCCTTCTCGCAACCGGGCAGCAAACTTGGCCTGCCAGGCTGAATGGCGGCTGAATAAACTTCATTTAATGTTGGAAAAACGCCATCTCACGGTTTTGTTGGCGTCTTTTTCACGAAAAATTGATGGTGGCCTTTCTAGAGTTCAGCCAACTTTTCGCGGTGCCGCACAGGCCCGTGGGCTGATAATCACTCTTGATTGCGAACACTGATGCTCAACTTTAAATCCCTGCGGACTGAATGGGTCACGCTGCTGGCCAGCCTGTACCTGCTGATCGGCTTCAATTTCTTTCTCTGGCAGCACCTGGAGCACGTGGTTCCGCCAGGGTTGGCGGGGCTTTGGCTGAGCCTGGCGTTTGCCGTGCTGATGCTGTTCGCATTCAACCTGATTTTGACCTTGTTTGCCTTCCGGTATGTATTGAAGCCGGTACTTATTGTGCTGTTCATGAGTGGCGCGGGTGTTGCTTACTTCATGAATCAGTACGGGGTGCTTATTGATTCTGGCATGTTCCGTAACATGGCAGAGACCAATGTTGCGGAAGTGCGCGACCTGATGTCGTTTAAGTTTGCCGCTTATATACTGTTGCTGGGCGTATTGCCCTCGGTCGTGCTGTGGAAAACACCGATCGCCTACCGCGCCTGGCACCGTGAGCTGTTGGGCAAGCTGGTGGTCAGCGGCGCCTGTGTGGTCGCCCTCGGGTCGGTGGCGTTGGTCAACTACCAGGGCTTGTCGTCACTGTTTCGCAATCATCACGAACTGCGCCTGATGCTCACCCCGAGCAATATCGTGGGTGCCTCCATTGGTTATGTCAGCGAACGCGTCGGTACTGCGGCCAGGCCCTTCCAGAATTATGGTACGGATGCGAAACGCGATGCCGCCTGGCAGCACCATGAACGCAAGTCGTTGACGGTGCTGGTCGTCGGCGAAAGTGCGCGGGCCGACCATTTCGGCGTGCTCGGTTATGACCGCGACACTACTCCTAACCTGGCCAAGGAGCAGGGCCTGCTGGCCTTCTCCGATGTGCATTCGTGCGGGACTGAAACCGCCGTGTCGGTGCCCTGCATGTTCTCGGGCATGCCGCGCAAAGACTACGACGCGCGCGTGGCGAAAAACCGCGAAGGGCTGCTGGATATCCTGCAGCGGGCAGGCCTGGCCGTGCAGTGGCGCGACAACCAGTCGGGCTGCAAGGGCACCTGTGATCGGGTGCAGTTCATCGATGTCAGCAACCTCACCGACCCGGCGCTGTGCGCCAACGGCGAATGCCATGACGAGATCCTGTTGCAGGGCCTGGGTGAGCTGATCGACAACCTCGACAAGGACACCGTGCTGGTGCTGCACCAGATGGGCAGCCACGGCCCCGAGTACTTCAAGCGCTACCCCAACGCCAGCGAGCGCTTTACCCCGGTGTGCCAGAGCAATGCACTGAACCAGTGCAGCGAGCAGGAAATCATCAACGGCTACGACAACACCCTGGCCTACACCGACAAGGTGCTGGCGTCGCTGATCGACACGTTGCGCAGCAAACAGGACAAGGTCGACACAGCGATGATCTACCTCTCCGACCACGGTGAGTCGCTGGGTGAGTACAACCTGTTCCTGCACGGCACCCCTTACGCCATTGCCCCGGAGCAGCAGAAGCACGTGCCACTGCTGACCTGGTTCTCCGACAGCTACAAAGAGGACTTTGGCCTGGACACCGACTGCCTGGCCAAGCTCAGTGATGCGCCGCTGTCCCAGGACAACCTGTTCCACTCGATGCTCGGCCTGTTGCAGGTGCGCACCGAGGTCTATCAGCAATCGCTGGACATGTTCGCCAGCTGCAGGCCGTGGCTGGCAGCCAAGCGCTGATCGCGCATGGCTTTTACACCACCGTTTATCTATTCCAGGGATGGCGCAGGTTTCACCCGCAGTGCCCGCGCCGTATATACTGCGCGCCAATGTTAGTGGGAGAGCCTCGTGGCCATCGAAATTCACTGGATCCGTGACGACCAGACCCTGGCCGACCTCTGCCGAAAGTGGCGCCAACTGCCCTTCGTAGCGCTCGACACCGAATTCATGCGGGTAGACACGTTCTACCCCAAGGCGGGGCTGATCCAGATTGGCGACGGTCAACGTGCCTTTCTGATCGACCCACTGCTGATCAAGGACTGGCAGCCGCTGGGCGAGCTGCTTGAAGACAGCGGCGTGGTCAAGGTGCTGCACGCCTGCAGCGAAGACCTCGAAGTGTTGCTGCGCCTGACCGGCAAGCTGCCACAGCCACTGTTCGACACGCAGTTGGCCGCCGGTTACCTGAACCTGGGTTTCTCCATGGGTTACTCGCGCCTGGTCCAGGACGTGCTGGGGCTCGAGCTGCCCAAGGGCGAAACCCGGTCTGACTGGCTGCAACGCCCGCTGTCCGACACCCAGGTCAGCTACGCCGCCGAAGATGCCGTGCACCTGGCCGAGCTGTTCATCGCGCTGCGCCCGCGCCTGTCCGATGACAAGTACGCCTGGGTGCTGGAAGACGGCGCCGAGCTGGTGGCCCAGCTGCGCCGGGAAGTCGAGCCCGAGAGCCTGTACCGCGACGTCAAGCTGGCCTGGAAGCTGGCGCCCCAGCAGCTGGCCGTGTTGCGCGAGCTGTGCGCCTGGCGTGAGCGCGAAGCGCGCAACCGCGACGTGCCGCGCAACCGCATCCTCAAAGAGCACTCGCTGTGGCCGATGGCCAAGTCCCAGCCCTCTAACTTGTCGGCCTTGGCCAAGATCGACGAGATGCACCCGCGCACCATCCGCCAGGACGGGGAGTTTCTCGTCCAGCTGATCAAGCGTGCTGCCAGCCTGCCCGCCGATCAGTGGCCGCAGGTTTTGCCTGAGCCATTGCCGATCGAAGCGGCCGGCATCCTCAAGCAGCTGCGCGCCATCGGCCAGGCCGAAGGCGAGCGCTTAGGCATTGCCCCCGAGCTGATGCTGCGCAAGAAAACCCTGGAAGCGCTGCTCAAGAGCGGCTACCCCAATGGCCCCTATCAACTGCCCGATTCGCTGCGCGGCTGGCGTCGCGAGCGCATGGGCCAGGCCCTGCTGGACAACCTGGCAGGCGCCGGAGAGACCCGATGAAACGTATTTGCTCGATCTACAAGAGCCCCCGCAAGAACGAAATGTACCTGTATGTGCTCAAGGCCGAAGGCCTGGAGCGCGTGCCCGAGGCCTTGCTGCCGTTCTTCGGCACCCCCGTGCATGCTTTCGACCTGGTGCTGAGCCCCGAGCGCAAGCTGGCGCGTGAGGACATCACCAAGGTGCTGGAAAACCTCGACAACCAGGGCTATCACCTGCAGATGCCGCCGGCCGAGGATGAGTACATCGAGCACCTGCCCGAAGAGCTGCTGCGCCGTAACGACCCGGTCTGACCCAGGCCCGGTTTCTCTCATTCGCCAAGTGGCCCGCCTGTCGGGCCGCTTTCGTTGTCTGCCAAGGTTGTTTTCACGATGCGCGTTCTGATCGCCGAACAGGATCATGCCAAGTACACCCAGCTGCTGGGCGAAGCGGCCCCTGACCTGCAAATCCTGACCAGCAGCGACTCTGCCGAGCTGGCGCTGCAGGCGCCGCAGTGCCCGGTGTGGCTGGGCCAGCCCGACTTGTTGGCGAGCCTGCTGCGCCAGGGCCACAAGCCGGCCTGGATGCAGTCGACCTGGGCTGGCATCACCCCGTTGCTGGCCGAGGGTTTGCCACGGGACTATCGCCTGACGCGCGCAGTTGGCATTTTTGGCCAGGTCATGGCGGAGTACATGCTGACCTACCTGCTCGGCCATGAACGCGAGGTGCTGTCGCGCCTGGTGAGCCAGGTCGAGCGGCGCTGGGACGACCGCCCAGGGCGCACCCTTGAGGGGCGCAAGGTGCTGATCGTCGGCACCGGTGATATCGGCCAGCGTGTGGCGGAGTTTCTGCTGCCATTCGGCGTGACCTTGTACGGGGTCGCGAGCAGCGCCCGCGAGCAGCTGCCGTTCGTCGAAGTGGTGGCCCTGGCGGACCTGCCGCGCATGGTCGAGCAGGTCGACTACGTGATCAACCTGCTGCCGGACACGCCTGCCACCCACGATTTGTACGATGCGGCGCTGTTCCAGCGCTTCAAGCCCAGTGCCTTGTTCATCAATGCCGGGCGTGGAGTGGCGGTGGTCGATGGCGACCTGGTGGAAGCACTGAAGCAGGGGCATCTGGCGGGCGCGGTGATCGATGTGTGCCGCCAGGAGCCACTGCCCCAGCGTCACCCATTCTGGACCGCCTGGGGGTTGCTGCTGACCGGGCACAGCTCGGCGCCCACCTCGCCGGCGGCGATGGTGCGGTTGTTCGTCGAGAATGTGCGGGCGTATGAGGCGGGGCAGGGGTTGCGCGGGGAAGTGAATTTCGCCCGGGGTTACTGATTGCTAGTGGCCTGTACCGGCCTCTTCGCGGGGCAAGCCCGCTCCCACAGGGATGGCGCAATACCTGTGGGAGCGGGCTTGCCCCGCGAAGAGGCCGGTACAGCCAACAAAAAGCCTTACAGGCTAAAATCACCCTCAGCCGCCAGCTCGCTCAGCGGCCGGCGCGAGCTCGGCACTTCACGCGCCTGCAGCGCCTCAGCCAAGGTCGCCTTGTCGCCCAGCTTGCCGATCGCCACCATGGCATGCAGCTCGTAGCCTTCCGGCACCTTCAGTTCGCTACGTGCCAGCTCCTTGTCAAAGCCAGCCATGCCGTGGGTGTGCCAGCCGCTGATGCTGGCCTGCAGGGCCAAGTGTCCCCAGGCGGAGCCGGTGTCGAAGGTGTGCCACAGGGCAGGGCTTTCTTCAGCGGCGCCAGGCGCTGCGAAGGTGGTTTTGGAAATGATCAGCACCAGCGCCGACGCCTGTTGCGCCCAGCTGCGGTTGAACGGCACCAGCAGGCTCAGGTAACGCTCCCAGTTCGCAGTGTCGCGACGGGCATAGAGGAAGCGCCAAGGCTGCGAGTTGTACGCCGAAGGCGCCCAGCGCGCGGCTTCCAGAAAGCTCAGCAGGGTCTCCTCACTGATCGGCTCGGCGGTGAAGGCCCGTGGCGACCAGCGGTTGATGAACTGCTCGTTGATGGCGTAATCGGCAATACGGGGGGTGGCGCTCATGGCTGTTCCTGCAAGCGGATGGGAAAACCGCACGCTACTGCGTCCCGTCATGACTGACAAGCGGTCTGGCTTTGCCGAAGGCCAGGCTCTAGACTGGCGCCGCCGCGCGCCGCGCACTGATGATGAATGCAGGAAACCCGTGTGATGATCGCTGACAGCGCGCCGTTCTGGCGGCGCAAAACCCTCGAACAACTCAGCCCGCAAGAGTGGGAATCGCTCTGTGACGGCTGCGGTTTGTGCTGCCTGCAAAAGCTCGAGGACGAGGACGACAACAGCATCTATTACACGCGCATTGCCTGCAAACTGCTGGACCTCGACACCTGCCAGTGCAGCGACTACCCCAACCGCTTCGCCCACGTGCCCGACTGCATCCAGCTGACCCCAGGCAAGGCCGACCAGTTCAAGTGGCTGCCAAGCACCTGCGGTTACCGCCTGGTCAGCGAAGGCAAGGACCTGCCTGACTGGCACCACTTGATCTGCGGCGATCGCCAGCAGGTCCATGAACAGCGTATTTCCCAGTCAGGGCGTATGCTCAGTGAGCATGATGTCGATGAAGACGACTGGGAAGACCACCTGATTTTTCGCGCCAGCTGACCGGCGCGCCCCGTCGCCTCTGGGAAACAAGGAGTTTCTGTATGCGTTGCCAGCTGTTGTTGCTGCTGAGCCTGATGGCCTGTTCGCCGGCCTGGGCGAAGAAAGTCGACCTGGATTATCACGTGCGCCTGTTGCCAGCCAATGGCCAGGCCGAAGTGCGCCTGACCCTGGCCGAAGGCAGCAGCGTGCGCAGCCTCGACTTCGAGCTGGGCAAGGCCGGCACCTACAGTGGCTTCCAGGCTGACGGCCAATGGCAAGTCGCAGACAAGGGCGAGCGCGGTGTGTGGCACCCGGCGCCCGGCAAGACCAGCCTCAGCTACCGCGTGCAACTGGACCAAAAGCTGCGCAGTGGCGCTTATTCGTCGCGTATCACGCCCCATTGGGCCTTGTTCCTCGGCGACCAACTGGTACCGCCCGCGCGCCTCGATCAGCAGGACGGTACCGAATTGGTGGCACGCCTGTGGTTCGACCTGCCAGAAGGCTGGAAAAGCATCGAAACTTCCTGGCCGCGCATTGGCAAGGACAAGTTCCGCATCGACAACGTCTCGCGCCTGTTCGACCGCCCCACTGGCTGGATGCTGGCGGGAGACCTGGGCAGCCGCCGGGCTCGCCTGGGCGAGACTGAAGTTACCGTTGCCGCGCCAGTCGGGCAGGGCATGCGGCGCATGGACAGCCTGACCCTGCTGACCTTCGTCTGGCGGCAATTGCAGGCCGTGTTCCCGCGTAACCCACCCAAACTGCTGTTGGTCGGCGCCCGGGATGGTATGTGGCGCGGGGCGATGGCGGCGCAGGGGTCGCTGTACATGCACAGTGCCCGGCCGATGATCAGCGAAAATGGCAGCAGCCCGTTGTTGCGCGAATTGGTGCAACTGTTTGCGCAGATTCATGGCCGTGAAGGCAGTGACTGGCTGATCGAGAGCCTGACTGATTACTACGCCAGTGAGTTGTTGCGCCGGGCAGGCGGGGTCAGCGATGACCGCTACGAGGCCTGGCAGGCGCGCTTGAGCAAGCAGGCTGCCAAGGTTACCCAGCTCAAGGGAGAGCAGGCCAACCCGGCGCAGGTTGCCCGAGGGGTGCTGTTGCTGCAGGCCCTGGACAAGGAGATCCGCATCCACACCCAGGCCAAGCGTTCGTTGGATGACGTGGCGCGGGCGCTGATGCGCTTGCCGAGTGTCAGCACCGAGGAGTTCGTGCAGATCAGCGAGCGTGTGCTGGGGCGGCGGTCTGAGGTGTTGCAGAGCAAGGTGTTGCGCTAGCGATTTGTGTCACCAGTGCCGGCCTCTTCGCGGGCAAGCCCGCTCCCACAGGATTGCGCTGCTCTGAGGAACAATGGACCAATGGAGCAATGCACTGCTCTGAGGACCAATGGGCCAATGGAGCAATGCACTGCTCTGAGGACCAATGGAGCAATGCACTGCTCTCAGGATCAGTGAAGTAATGGTGGGAGCGGGCTTGCCCGCGAAGAGGCCGGCACAGGCAAAAACAAAATCAAAGGCCAGTCAACGGGTCCTTCCCTGTCACCGTCACCCCTCGGGTAGCTGCCTTGGCACTCGCCTTCAACGCCTGCAACTGCGCTGCACTGTCTTCGATGTCCGCGCGCAACCGGTTGTATTCCTGACGATGCCGCTGCCACCAGGCCTTGGTCGAGCAATGCCCGCTGACCCCGCGCGCCACGGCCATACCGCCCACCACCATCTGCAGCAACCCGACCAGGCCGCCATGGCGCAGCCCCTTGCTGAACATCAGCGCCCCGCCGGCCAGCGAACCGACCCTTTCCAGGCCCTGGACATTGTGCTCCGGCGACGCCGCAGCGGAATGGATATCGAGCATGGCAAGCCCTCCGTATGAAGTGTAAGCAGCTGACCGCAAGGGGCTCGCAGCCGTTCATTCGCTGTGCCGAATGGTTGCCAGGCGCACGGCCTGTGCATTGCCATTCAGCGCCAGCACCTGAAAAATGTCTTGTCTGGGCAGTTATTTGTCCGGTTTGGCAATGCAGCCCCCCAGGTGTTTAATCTCACCCTTTAAAACCGCGAAGCCCTTTAAATACGGGCGATCCAGAGATTCAACCGTTCATCTAAAATGCTGTAGACACATTGTCTAACAGTGCCCTATAGTCGTTATACAAATAGTAGACACAGCGCTATGACAACAAAGAAGGCCGCCATGAAAGCCACCGTACAAGCCAGCAGCGAAGAAGCGCCGCAGGACCGCAAGGCCGTCCTCGCCGAAGCGCTGCGCCGCCGGATCCTCAGCATGGAACTGGCCCCCGGCGCTGTGGTGGACGAGTTGGCCCTGTGTGACGAGTTCGGCCTGTCGCGCCCACCGGTGCGTGAGCTGCTGCGCCAGATTGCCGCCGAAGGCTATATCGAGCTCGAGGCCAACCGCGCGCCACGGGTTGCCGCGATGAACCACGATTCGCTGCACAGCTTTTTCGTCGCGGCGCCGCTCATCTATATCGCCACCACCCAGTTGGCCGCTACCTACGCCAGCGAAGCGGAGGTCGAGGCGCTCAAGGCTATCCAGGCGCAGTTCCGCCAGGCCATCGAAGCGCGTGATGTGGAAAACCGGGTGGTCTACAACGACGCCTTCCACCTGGAAATCGGCAGGATGGCGCACAACGACTACCTGATGCCGAGCCTGCGCCGCCTGCTTATCGACCATGCCCGCCTGGGCAAGATTTTTTATCGCCACCCGACCACTGATGACATGCAACAGGACCTTGAAACCGCCTGCGACCAGCATGACCAGATGATCGATGCCATCGAACGCCGCGACCCCGCGCGCGCCGGGCAACTGGTGCGTGAGCACTTCGAGCTGTCGCGCCGGCGCATGGCTGAATACGCCGCACCGCAAGGGCTGGATGTACCGATTCAGATATGAGGTTTCCAGGTCGTCGCCACTGGCGCTGATCGCTCGTCAACAACAAGATCCAGGTTATTGACATGACAAGAATAAGCTCGTTACCTGCCGATGATGCCACCTGTGGTTGGTATCACCTGAGCACACCCCGCACGCCACGGCCGGCCCACAGTGGCCATAGCCAGGCGCGCTGGGTGGTGGTCGGTGCCGGCTTCACCGGGCTGGCCGCTGCGCGCCAGCTGGCAACGAACTTTCCGCATGACGAGGTTGTGCTGGTCGAGGCCCAGGAAGTCGGTTTTGGCACCTCCGGGCGCAACGCCGGTTTTGCCATCGACCTGCCCCATGACATCGGCGCCGAGGACTACATCGGCGATATCGATACTGCCAAGACTGTGCTCAAGCTCAACCTGGGTGGGCAGTCGTACCTCAAGGAGCTGATCGAGCGCCATGGCATCGAATGCCAGTTTCGGCACTGTGGCAAATACCAGGCCGCTGTCGAGGATCGTGGCATTGCCGTGCTCGATGCCTACCGTCGAGGCCTGGACAAACTCGGCCAGCCCTATGAAGTGATCGAAGGTCGCGACCTGCCCGAACACATCGGCACGGACTTCTACCGTAAGGGTTTGTTCACGCCGGGTACCGCGTTGCTGCAGCCTTCGGCGCTGGTCAAAGGCCTGGCCGACAGCTTGCCGAGCAACGTTTCGCTGTACGAGCACACGCCGATCACTGACGTCGAGTACGGCGACAAGGTGGTACTGCGCCACGCCAAGGGCTCGATCACTGCTGACAAGCTGGTGCTCACCACCAATGCCTTTGGCATGAGCTTCGGCTTCCTCAAGGGCCGCATGTTGCCCGTGTTCACCTATGGCAGCATCACCCGCCCGCTGACCGAAGACGAGCAAGCCCGCCTGGGTGGCAAACCCTACTGGGGCGTGATCCCAGCCGACCCATTCGGCACCACCCTGCGGCGCACCGTCGACAACCGCCTGCTGGTGCGCAACAGCTTCAGCTTCAACCCGGACGGGCGCAGCAACCGCAAGTACCTGGACCGTTTCGTTCAACGCCACCGCGAATCCTTTGCCCGTCGCTTCCCGATGTTGCCCGACGTGAACTTTGAATACACCTGGGGCGGCGCCCTGGCGTTGTCGCGTAATCACATGGGGTTCTTTGGCCAGTTGGCGCCCAATGTGGTCGGCGCGCTGTGTTGTAACGGCCTGGGTGTTACCCGCGGCACGGTCACCGGGAAGTTGCTGGCCGACTGGCTGGCCGGTGACAAACACGAACTTATCGAGTTTTTGCTCAATGCCCCCGGGCCTTGCGCGAATCCACCGCAGCCCTTGGTATCCCTGGGCTTGAACGCCAACTTGATGTGGGGGCAACTGCGCGCGGGCAAAGAAAGCTGATCGTTTTGTAAGTTAGGCCATTGAATATTTGACGTCGGGCGGCTTTGCCCGGCACGGGCGCGCTTTGCCCGAAATTGATGATCGAGATGTCATGTCCGATGACCCGGGGCTGAAGGCTGTTTTCAGTTTCGCGGACGCGCTCGCCTTGAAAACGTGCATGCAGAAGAAGTGGTAGGAACAACAATGACAAGTCCGAATATTTCGATTGAAGATGTACCGATCAACCGTTTTCACCAGTTTTTGACCCTGCGCTCCGGCGGGGGCTCTTTCGTCGATGGGTATGTGTTGAGCATCATCGGCGTGGCAATGGTGCAAATGTCCGCGGGCCTGAGCCTGACCAGCTTCTGGCAGGGCATGATCGCCGCCTCGGCGCTGATCGGCATTTTCTTCGGCGGCTTTTTCGGCGGTTGGCTGACCGACCGCTTTGGCCGCAAGCGTGTCTTTTTCGTCGGCCCGACCCTGTTCATCCTGTCGTCGCTTGCGCAGTTCTGGGTGGAGTCGGCGCTGGCCTTGTTCCTGTTGCGTTTTGCCATCGGCATCGCGGTGGGCATCGAGTACCCGGTGGCCACCTCGCTGCTGGTGGAATTCCTACCCAAGAAGAACCGCGGCCCGCGCCTGGCCACCTTGACGGTGCTGTGGTTCGCCGGCGCCGCGACCGCCTACATGGTCGGTGAGGCGATCCTGCGCCACGGTGGCGATGATGCCTGGCGCCTGGTATTGGCCAGTGCAGCGGTCATTGGCGCGCTGCTGTTCGCCATTCGCCTGGGCACCCCGGAATCGCCACGCTGGCTGATCAGCAAGGGCCGCTCGGCCGAGGCCGAACAGGTGATCAAGCGGGTCTATGGCAATGGCTTCTCGCTGCGCAACCTGCCGGAAGAACCCAAGGCCCGCAAGCTGTCGTTTCTCAGCCTGCTGCACTCCGGGTATGGCAAGCGCATGCTGTTCGTCACCCTGTTCTGGACCTGTTCGGTGATCCCGGTGTTCGCCGTGTATGCCTTCGCCCCGAAAGTGCTGGGCGCGCTCAACCTCAAGGGTGACTGGGCATCGATCGGTTCGGTCGCCATCACTTTCCTGTTCGTGGTCGGTTGCATCATCGGCACCCGCCTGCTCAACACCCTCGGTCGGCGCACCACGCTGCTGCACAGCTTCTTCTGGTCGGGGCTGGCGCTGCTGGGCCTGGCGGCGTTCAGCCATGGCAGCGAGCTGCTGATTCTGGTGCTGTTCGGTGCTTATGCACTGTTCATCGGCGGTGCCCAGGTATTGCAACTGGTCTATCCCAACGAGCTGTTCCCCACCGAAATCCGTGCCGGCGCCGTGGGCGTGGGCACCTCCATGTCGCGGGTCGGTGCTGCTGTCGGTACCTGGCTGGTACCCATCGCCCTCGACAACTATGGCATCGGCGCAACCATGTATGCCGCCGCCGCCGTCACGTTTGTCGGCCTGGCCGTCTCTGTCGCCCTGGCCCCGGAAACCCGTTCATTGAACCTGCAGCAAGCGGCATCGCTGAGCTGAGTTATTCGAAAAGCCGCCGCAGCGTAGAACCGCTGTGGCTTCTACACCCCTGAACAACGCACTGGAGAACCTACCGTGAAATTCGAAGGCATCTACACCCCGGCAATCACTCCGCTGGCTGCGGACGGCTCGATCGACAAGGCGGCGTTCGCCGAAGTACTCGACTACCTGGTCGAATCGAAAATCCACGGCGTGATCATCGGTGGCTCCACCGGCGAGTACTACGCCCACACCGCGCAAGAGCGCATCGAACTGGCCGCCCAGGCCAAGGACGTGCTCAATGGCCGCCTGCCGCTGATCATCGGCACCGGCGCGATCCGCACCGAAGACTCCGTGGCCTTCGCCAAGCACGCCAAGGAAATCAAGGCCGACGCGCTGTTGGTGGGCACGCCGCCCTACGCGCTGCCGACCCAACAGGAAATCGCCCTGCACGTCAAAGCGGTCGACGCGGCTGCCGGCCTGCCGATCATGCTCTACAACTACCCAGGCCGCATGAGCGTGGGCATGGGCGAGGAATTCTTCGATGCGGTCGCCGATGTGAAAAACATCGTCGCCATCAAGGAGAGCTCGGGCGACATGGCCCAGTTGCACCGCCTGGCCATCCAGCGCCCGAACATCCAGCTGTCGTGCGGCTGGGACGACCAGGCCCTGGAGTTCTTCGCCTGGGGCGCGCAGAGCTGGGTTTGCGCCGGTTCCAACTTCATCCCGCGTGAGCACGTGGCCCTGTTCGAGGCCTGCGTGATCGAGAAGGACTTCGCCAAAGGCCGCCGCATCATGGCCGCCATGATGCCGCTGATGGACTTCCTCGAAGGTGGCAAGTTCGTCCAGTCGATCAAGTACGGCTGCGCGCTGAACGGCCTGAGCACCGGTGGCGTGCGCAAACCGCTGTACGACCTGGATGCCGCCGAGAAGCAGGCACTCGAGCGCGTGGTCACTGAACTCAAGCGCAACATCGCCCAGATCACCGGAGGTGCCTGACCATGGCTGAATTGCTGAGCAAGGAACAGTACGCGGCCATCGCCGCCGACCTGCAACTGCGCACCCAGGCGTTCATCGACGGTGAGTTCCGCGATGCCGTCTCGGGCCGTACCTTCGTCACCACCAACCCGGCCACTGGCAAACAGCTGGCCGAAGTCGCCGCCTGCGACGTGCAGGATGTCGACGTTGCCGTGGCGGCGGCCAAGCGTGTCTTCGAAGACGGCTCGTGGTCGAAACTGCAACCCGCTGAGCGCAAGCACATCCTGCTGAAGTTCGCCCAGCTGCTGGAAGACAACAGCCACGAACTGGCGGTTTTGGAGGCACTGGACAGCGGTAAGCCGGTCAGCGAATGCCAGAACGTCGACGTGCCGGAAACCATCCACACCCTTCGCTGGCACGCCGAGCTGATCGACAAGATCTACGACAACACCGCCCCCACCGGCAATGCGGCCGTGACCATGGTGGTGCGTGAAGCCATCGGTGTGGTCGGCCTGGTGCTGCCGTGGAACTTCCCGCTGCTGATGCTGGCCTGGAAGATTGCCCCGTCGCTGGCGGCCGGTTGCTCGATCGTGGTCAAGCCGGCCAAGGAAACCACCCTCAGCGCCCTGCGCGTGGCCGAGCTGGCGCATCAGGCCGGCGTACCGGCGGGTGTGTTCAACCTGGTGCCAGGCGGTGGCCGTGAAGTGGGCGAAGCCATCGGCCGCCACATGGACATCCCGATGGTCAGCTTCACCGGTTCCACCGACACCGGCCGCCTGTTCCTGAAATACGCCGCCGAGTCGAACCTCAAGCGCATCGTGCTGGAGCTGGGTGGCAAGAACCCGGCCGTGGTCATGAACGACTGTGAAGACCTGGACGAAGTGGCCCAGTTCGTTACCGCCGGTGCGTTTTGGAACATGGGCGAAAACTGCTCGGCGTCCTCGCGCCTGATCGTGCACAAGGACGTCAAGGACGAGCTGCTGACGCTGATCGGCAAGCACTTGAAGGACTGGAAGCTGGGCGACCCGCTGGACCCGGAAAACCGCTTGGGGGCGATGGTCAGCAAAGCGCACTTCGAGAAGGTGAAGTCTTACCTGGAATATGCCGCCGAGCAGAAGCTCAACGTGGTGCAGGGCGGTGAGACCGAGCAGGGCGTGTTCGTGCAACCGACCATCGTTGACGGGGTGACGCCTGACAATCGGTTGTTCGTCGAGGAAATCTTCGGGCCGGTGCTGAGCGTGACCAGCTTCGAAACCATTGACCAAGCGATCGAGCTGGCCAACGACACCATCTACGGCCTGGCGGCTTCGGCCTACACCGGCAGCCTGCGCAATGCCCTGCGCTTGTCGCGGGAAATCCGCGCGGGTGTGGTCACGGTCAACTGCTTCGGCGAAGGCGATGCTTCGACGCCGTTCGGCGGCTACAAAGAGTCCGGCTTTGGTGGGCGCGACAAGTCCATCTGGGCGCACGATCAGTACACGGAGTTGAAGACCATCTGGATCAACGCTTCGTGAGCTGACTGCAGGACGGTGCTGTTCTGACGGAGCTCAGCACCTGGCCGCCTCTGGTGATGCCTCTACCGACCTCTTCGCAGCACAAGGCTGCTCCTACAGGACGATGTAGGAGCAGCCTTGTGCTGCGAAGAGGCCGGTACAGGCACCCTTAGAGGCGGCTTTTTTACTTGAACTTGGGCCCCGACCGGGTATTCAGCCCTTTGGCCATCCGGTCATACAGCACCACATTCACTGTCGCCGCCAGGTTCATGCACCCCTGGGTCGGAATGTAGATGGTCTCTTCACACCACCCCCGCACATCCGCATCGAGGCTGCCGTCTTCTGGCCCGAAAATGTAGATGGCGCGATCCGGGTGGGTGTACTCGGGCAGCGGCCGTGCGCCGTCGACCAGTTCTACCGCCACCGGCGTGCAGCCCAGCGGAATGATGCGCTGCAGGTCGTCGATGCCGATCAGCGGGATGTCGTAGTGCACACGTTTGGTGTCGGTGACGAAGTCGCGGGCGCGCTCATACCGTTTGCCGGTGTAGAACACCGAGTTGACGCCGTAGCAACCCGCTGCGCGCATCACCGAGCCGACGTTTTCCGCCGACTTGGGGTTGAACAGGCCGATGCAGCTGTATCGTTTGTTTGCCACGTGCCGGGGCCCTTCGCAAAAAAAGCGCGATTATACGGGCTCGCCGGCCGCAGCGGGGGCTGTGTCGATGGTCAGTCTTTTTTCAGCAGGCCAGCCAGCCCGGCAAACGGGTTATGGGTAGCCTTGGCGATGCTCGGGGTGCTGGTCGAGCCTTCGCTGAAATACTGCTGGTCGGTATAGCGCGAGTGTTCGTTGTCGTGGCAGTACAGGCACAGCAACTCCCAGTTCGAACCGTCCTGCGGGTTGTTGTCGTGGTTGTGGTCACGGTGGTGCACGGTCAGCTCGCTCAGGCGCTTGCCGGCAAACTCGCGGGCGCAGCGGCCGCACACGTGCGGGTACATTTTCAGGGCCTTGTCGCGGTAGCCCATCTCTTTGTCGCGCTTGGCGTCGGCAAGGATGCGGTCGAGGCGTGCGGTGGCGGCGGAGGTAGAGGCCGAGCTCATGGTGTTTCCTTTGTTCTGATCAGGCAAATGACGGTTATGCCACTGAGTCTAGCGCGCTTGCAGGCCAGGCGGACAGGCGAAAGCTTCCATTTAGGCGTAGCCTGTAGGAAGGTTCCCGACAGGAGGTTGCTGATGTTGCATGCGATCCTCACCGCGTTGCTCCTGGCTGGCCTGCCCATGGCCGAAGCCGCCAGCGCGCCACCCCGGCTCAATACACCCGTGCCCGGCGCCCCCGGCACGCCCACGCCCACGCCCTATCCGCAGATCACCCCGAGTACGCCGCCGAAGGCTTATGACAGCCAGCCTGGCGCACCGTTGTTGCCGCCAATGCCGGTGCCTGGGCCGCCGAAGGACCAGCCGTTGCCAGGCTTGCGGCCAGAGCCGCCGAAGGTGCCGGTGGAGGAGGATTAGAGTGACGGTTTTGGGCGGGAAAGGATGGCCGTGGAATTTGCGGTGTGGCGTAAATCGAGCGCCGCCCGCGCGGCGCATCGCGAGCAACGCTCGCTCCTACGTTCGTTTCGGGCCAGTCACGCCGGTGGCAGCGCGCGCGACCGCCTTGTTTATACGTCCCGATATTGAGGTGTACGCCAAGGGGCCGCGCGCCAATACCTCAGTAATAATTGGCCAGAAACAAACGTAGGAGCGAGCGTTGCTCGCGATGTGCCGCGCGGGCGGCGCTCGGTTTCAAAGCCGCTGTATCCCCAACGGCATGCACCTATAAAACACTGCGCGGTCTCACCTTTGCGCTACACCACCCCCAACTCGCCAAACACAAAGGCATACTCCAGCGCCACATCCTTGAGCCCCTGGTACCGCCCACTCATGCCGCCATGCCCAGCCCCCATTTCAGTCTTGAGCAGCAGCAAGTTGGCATCGGTCTTGCGCGTGCGCAGGCGGGCGACCCACTTGGCGGCCTCCCAATACTGCACGCGGCTGTCGTTGTAGCCGGCCACCACCAGCATGGCGGGGTAGGCCTGGGCTGTTACGTTCTCGTACGGTGCATAGGCCTTGATGCGCTCATACACCTCGGGCTCTTGCGGGTTGCCCCACTCGTCGTACTCGGTGACGGTCAGCGGCAGGTCGGGGTCGAGCATGGTGTTGAGCACGTCGACGAAAGGTACTTCGGCAATCGCACAGCGGAACAACTCGGGGCGCAGGTTGAGCACAGCGCCCATCAACAACCCACCCGCGCTGCCGCCGCTGATGGCCAGGCGCTCGGGCGAGGTCACGCCTTCGGTGATCAGGTGCTCGGCACAGGCGATGAAGTCGGTGAAGCTGTTCTGCTTGTGTGCCTGCTTGCCGGCCCGGTACCAGGCTTCACCCAACTCGCCACCACCGCGCACGTGGGCAATGGCAAAGGCCACGCCTCGCTGCAGCAGGCTCAGGCGGGCATGCGAGAACCACGGGTCGAGGCTTTCGCCATAGGCGCCGTAGCCATACAGGTACAGCGGCACGGTCTTGCCCAGGTCTTCGCGGCGGCGCACCAGGCTGATCGGCACCTGTGTGCCGTCCTGGGCGGTGGCCCACAGGCGCTGGCTGACATAGTCGTCGGCATCGAACGCACCCAGCACCGGGGTTTGCTTGAGCACCGCCTGTGCACCGGTGGCCAGTTCCAGCTGCCGCACCTGGGCCGGGCGGTTGAGCGCTTCGTAGCGCAGGCGTACGCGGGTGCTGACGAACTCAAGGCTGGCCTGCACGTAAAGGCTGTAGGCAGCATCCGGCAATTCGACACGGTAAGCCGCCAGGCCCTGGGGGCGTACTTCGATGATCGGCAGGCCACCTTCGCGCAGGCTCAGGGTCAATGCCCCTGCGTTGAGGCTCAGGCCTTCCAGCATCACCTCGTCGCTGTGCGCTACCAGCAACTGCCAGCGATCACGGGTCGGTACGTCATCGGCCGGGGCGTGGTACAGGGCGAAGTTGATGCCGTCCTGGTTGGTGCGGATGAACCAGCGCCACTCGCCATCGAGCTGGCCGTGGTCCGGGAAGTACTCATGGTCTTCAACCCGTGGCGCCAGGCAGGTGAACGGCAGCTGCGGCGTTTCGGCGTCGAGTACCCAGGCCTCGCTGGTGGTCTTGCTGTTCAGCAGCATTACCAACTGGCGTTCGGAGCTGGTGCGGTAGCAATGCAGGAAGAAACGGCCGTCGGGCTCTTCGAACACGGTTGGCGCGCCGCTGCTACCCAGGGTGTGACGACGCAGGCGCCAAGGGCGGTGGGTGTCATCCAGTTCGGCGAAGAACAGCGTCTGGCTGTCATTGGCCCAAGTCAGGCTGCCGTCGCAGTCCTCGAAGGGCAGGGTGGTGATGCTGCCGTCGCCCAGGTCCTTGACGTACAGGGTGTAGATCTCGTCGCCGCTGGTGTCGAGGCTGTAGGCCAGCAGGCGATGGTCGGGGCTGACGTTGAACGCCCCCAGTGACAGGAAGCCGCCGTTGGCCAGTGCATTGGGGTCGAGCAGCAGCTGTTCGCGGCTTTCATCCACCGTGTTGGAGTCGTCAGCCGGGCGCGGGCAGCGGTAATGGCGCGGGTATTCGTCGCCGGCGGTGGTGCGGGTGTAGTACAGGTACGGGCCCCAAGGGGAAGGCAGCGACAGGTCGGTTTCCTGGATGCGGCCTTTGATTTCCTCGAACAGCTGTTCACGCAGGGGCGCCTGGTCGGCCAGGCAGGCCTCCTGGTAGCTGTTCTCGGCCTGCAGGTATTCGAGCACCTCGGGCGCGTCGCGCTGTTGCAGCCAGGCGTATGGGTCGGCGGCTTGGTCTGCACGGGCGATGGGGGGCTGGGGCTTGGTGGGCATCGGGGGTCCTTGGCTGAGGGCTTGCGGTGCCTGTTCAGGCCGCTTCGCGGGCAAGCCTGAACAGGGAAGCGCTGTCTGCGCCCTGAAAAGTGTTTATCATAGGCAACTCTTTGCCTGGCTTGCACGAACACCATGACCGAGAACGACTATACCCTCGCCTGGGGCCTGTACGCCATTGCCGCCCTGGGCTGCCTGTTGGTGGGCTTCAAGCTCACGGGTTGGATGTGGCGCTGGCTGCGCGAACCGCTGCGGGTGATCCTGGCGGTACTGCTGCTGACCCCGACCATCGTCGACCCGGTCAAGGACAGCTTTGCCCCAGCCATCGCCATTACCGCCCTGGACGTGGCCTTCAAGGTCGGCAACAACGCCTGGCGCGCGGTGTCCGACTTTGCCATGTACGGCATGATCGCCTTTGGCCTGTACTTGCTCTTCGTGCTGGTGCGCTGGCCGCTGGAAAAGCGTGCCCGTGAGCGCCGCGAGCAAGCCGAGGCCGCCGCCAAGCGCCAGGCCGCCGAAGATGACGAGGTCCGGGTCGACGCCCCGCTGGCGGCCGAGCGCCGCGACCGTTACCGCAACGATCCACCCCCTGCCGCGCCTGCGGGCGGCGGTCGGGTCGAGCCTCGCCTGTAATCGGAGACACGCGCATGTGCGAACTGCTGGGCATGAGTGCCAACGTCCCCACCGACATCGTTTTCAGCTTCACCGGCCTGATGCAACGCGGCGGCCGCACCGGCCCGCACCGTGATGGCTGGGGCATCGGCTTCTATGAAGGGCGTGGCCTGCGCCTGTTCCAGGACCCCGCCGCGAGCAGCGAGTCGGAAGTCGCCAACCTGGTGCAGCGTTACCCGATCAAAAGCGAAGTGGTCATTGGCCACATCCGCCAGGCCAACGTCGGCAAGGTGTGCCTGTCCAACACCCACCCGTTCGTCCGCGAAATGTGGGGCCGCAACTGGTGCTTCGCGCACAACGGCCAGTTGGGCGACTTCAAGGGTGAAGCGACCTTCTATCGGCCCGTGGGCGATACCGACAGCGAAGCGGCCTTCTGCGACCTGCTCAACCGCATCCGCGCGGCCTTCCCAGAGCCGGTAGCCGTGGAACAGCTGCTGCCAGTGCTGGTCGAAGCCTGTGCCGGCTACCGTGGCAAGGGCGTGTTCAACTGCATGCTCAGTGACGGCGACTGGCTGTTCTGCTTCTGCTCGACCAAGTTGGTGCACATTACCCGGCGCGCACCTTTTGGTGCGGCACGGTTGAAAGATGTCGACCTGATCGTCGATTTTCACACCGAAACGACCCCCAATGACGTGGTCACGGTGATTGCCACCGAGGCCCTGACCGAGAACGAGACCTGGGCGCGTTACGCGCCGGGCGAGTGGGCACTGTGGCGGCACGGAGAGTGCGTTTCGCAAGGCCAGAGCTAAGGACGCTGCATGTTCAGAAGTTACCTGCGGTTGTTGCTGTTCACCTTCGGCCTGCTGGCCGGTATCCAGGTTCCGGGGCTGGTAAATGACTACACCCAGCGGGTCGAGGCGCACCTGTTCGAATCACGCCAGGCGCTGGATGGCTTCAAGCAGACGGCCGAACGCTTCTTCAATGGCGACCTCCAGGCGCTGCTGCGGCATTACCGCAGCAGTGATGACCCGGTGTTCAACAGTGATGCCAACAGCATCGAAAGCCTGATGATCCGCAACGAACTGCTGGAAAACGAATGGCAGGCGCTGCAAGGGTCGTGGGTGAGCCGTACCTGGCATGTGTTGGTACAGCCGGACCCGCAAATGCGTGAAGAAACGCTCAAGGGCTACAGCTACCAGATTCTGCTGGTGCCAGAGGCGGTTGGCTGGGGCATTGGTGCCGGGTTTGTGCTGGCCTTTGTGGTCGAGAGCCTGTTGCTGGCGCTTGGCTGGGTGATCATGGGCGGGCGGCGCCGGGTGGTGAAGGAAAGCTGGCGCTGAGTCATGTAGCGCCTGTGCGGGCCTCTTCGCGGGGCAAGCCCGCTCCCACAGGTTGCCCACTGCTCTCAGGCTCAGTGGGCAGCCTGTGGGAGCGGGCTTGCCCCGCGAAAGGGCCGGTAAAGGCAGCGATAATCCCTAGACCAGCACAATCCGTTGCCCACCCACATCCTGCGCATACCGCTCAAGCACCTGCCGGCACACCTCGACCACCTCATCCACCAATGCCACGCCAGTCTGCCAGGCCACCACCAGCTCCAGGCTGGGCGGTGGTTGCAGCCCTTCCAGCAGCACCAATTCCCCCAAGCCTAGCTCCGCATCCACCAAGGCCGGTGGCAGCGCACCCACCGCAAAGCCGTCGCGCAAAAGCCGGGTAATCGCTGCCACCGAGTTCACGCAGTTCAAGCGCGGTGTTTGCACCCCGGCGCCTTGCAACAGGCTGAGCACTTCCTGGTGTGGCCTCGAGTTTTTCGAAAAGGTCACGATGCGCTCGCGGCCCAGTTCCGCCAGCGAGGCGTAATCACGGTGCTGGAGCGAGCCTGCGGCCACGATCCAGCCCATCGGGTAACGCGCCAGGTCCAGGCTGCGGATCGACTGTTCACGCAACAGGTCGGTCTGCAGGATCACATCCAAAAAGCCCTTCTGCAGCTGCTCGCGCAGGTTCAGCGCGGTATCAGCCACCAGCTCGATCTCTACCTGCGGGTAGCGCTCGGTCAACGCCGCTACCAACGCGCTCATCCAGGTATGGATCACCGTGTCCATCACCCCGATGCGAATGCGCCCGACCTTGGCCCGGTCGCTGTCCAGCGATTGCTTCATGGCCTTGGCGGTGTCGAGCATACGCTCGGCGTATTCCAGCACCTTGCTGCCCTCCGGGGTCAGGCTGACGCCGCGCGAGTCGCGCAGCAGCAGTTTGACGCCGAGGTCGGCTTCCAGCGCGGCGATGCGGCTGGAGACCGAGGCCTGGGTGGTGAACAGCTTTTCTGCGGTCAGGCGGAAGCTCTTGAGCCGGGCGACCCAGACGAAAGTTTCGAGGAAACGAAGGTTCATGATCAGTTTTTCTTGTTCCAGACCGGCGGTTTTTCTCGTTGGACGCACCCGGCGCGGTCTCTGAACAATGATGCCCAGGCCGCGACGCAATAGGTCGCCCCATAAAACAATACCAACAAGCCGAGGCAAGCATGAACCCCACCGGCGTGCAGCAGCAGGTCGCTTCACCTTCTTCGACCGGGCCTTTCGCCTGGTACCGCGACATCGACAAGCAGCAACGACGCACCTTCTGGAGCTGCAAGATCGGCTATGGCCTGGACGGCATGGACACGCAGATGCTCAGCTTCGTCATCCCCACGCTGATCATGCTGTGGGGCATCAGCACCGCCGAGGCCGGGCTGATCCATACCAGTACGTTGATCGCGTCTGCCATCGGCGGCTGGGTCGCCGGCATCCTGTCCGACCGTATTGGCCGGGTCCGCACCTTGCAGCTCACGGTGCTGTGGTTCGCGTTCTTCACCTTCCTCTGCGGCTTCGCGCAAAACTACGAACAGCTGCTGATTGCCCGCACCTTGATGGGCTTTGGCTTTGGCGGCGAATGGACCGCCGGCGCGGTGCTGATCGGCGAAGTGATCCGCGCCCAGGACCGTGGCAAGGCGGTGGGCATGGTGCAGTCTGGTTGGGCCATCGGCTGGGGCCTGACCGCAATTCTGTACGCGCTGCTGTTCTCCTGGCTGCCGGCCGAGCAGGCCTGGCGCGCGCTGTTTTTGCTGGGGCTGGTGCCGGCCGTGTTCGTGATCTTCGTGCGCCGCCTGGTCAAGGACCCGGAGGTGTACCGCCAGGCCAAGGCGGCTGAGGCGGTCGAAGCACCGTCGCACTTCTACGAAATCTTCGCCCCCGGCATGCTCTGGACGACCGTGCGTGCCTCCTTGCTGACCACCGGAGCACTGGGCGGTTACTACGCGATCACCTCGTGGTTGCCGACCTTCCTCAAAAACGAGCGCGGCCTCAGCGTGCTGGGTACCGGTGGCTATTTGGCGATGGTGATCGTCGGTTCCTACATCGGCTATGTGGTCAGCGCGTACCTGTCCGACCTGCTGGGCCGCAAGAAGAACTTCATCCTGTTCGCCGTGGGCTCGTTCATCATCGTGCTGCTGTACACGCAGGTGCCGGTCAGCGATGGCGTGATGCTGTGGCTGGGCTTCCCGCTGGGGTTCTTCGCCTCGGGCATCTTCAGTGGCATGGGCGCGTTCCTGACCGAACTGTTCCCCACCCGCATTCGTGGCTCGGGGCAGGGCTTTTGCTACAACATCGGCAAGGTTATCGCCGCACTGTTCCCCTTGCTGATCGGCGTGCTCAGCCAAAAGGTGCCACTGGGGTTGGGGATTGGTGTTTTCTCGGCTGTCTCGTACGGCGTGGTGATTCTGGCAGCGCTCAGCCTGCCGGAAACACGCGGCAAACACCTTCAGGCGCGGTAAGGTAGGCCTATGAACAGCGACAAGGGAGTCTGTGTGGTGGAACGCCTGCTTCTCAATTGTGACATGGGCGAGAGTTTTGGCAGCTGGCGCATGGGCCTGGATGCCGAAGTGATGCCGTTTATCGATTGCGCCAACATCGCCTGCGGCTACCACGCCGGCGACCCCAGCATCATGCGCCGTACCGTGGAGTTGGCACTGGCCCATGGCGTGACCATCGGCGCGCACCCGGCCTACCCGGACCTGGTCGGCTTCGGCCGCCGCTCCATGGCCTGCAGCCCTGAGGAAATCCGCGACCTGCTGCACTACCAGATCGGTGCGCTGGACGGCATCTGCAAGGTGCTTGGTAGCCGGGTGGCCTATGTCAAACCCCATGGCGCGCTGTACAACGACATGATGGCCGACCCGCTCAAGTTGCGCGCGGTGCTCGAAGCCGTGGCGGCCTATGACAGCGGCTTGCCGTTGATGCTCATGGCCACTGCCGACGACAGTGCGGCACAGGCCCTGGGGGAGAAGATTGGCGTGCCGCTGTGGTTCGAGGCCTTCGCCGACCGCGCCTACACCGCCAGTGGCCACCTGGTCTCGCGGCGCCTGCCCGGCGCCGTGCACCATGACCCGGCCCTCGTGGTCGAACAGGCCGTGCGCCTGGCCCGCGGCGAAACCCTTGTAGCGGACGATGGCAGCGCGTTGCGCCTGCGCGCCAGCACCCTGTGCGTGCACGGCGATAACGACAGTTCAGTGGCAGCGGTGCGGCAGATCCGCCAGGCCCTCGATGCGCTGGAGCAAGCATGAAGGTGCGCGTTGAAGTGGTCGCGATCGACAGCCTGATGGTGCGCCTGTTCGACACCATCGATGAAGCCAACATGCCGTGGATGCTCGCGGCCAGCCAGCGCTTGAATACCGCGTTCGGGAAGCACCTGGTGGACTTGGTGCCTTCCTACACCACGCTGATGGTGCAGTTCGATCTGCCGCCTGGGCAGGCGAGGGCGCTGATCACCCAAGCGCTGGAGGGGCTGCAGCCGGACACCGGCAGCGGTGGCCGTCGGCATCAGATTCCGGTGTGGTACGACGCCAGTGTTGGCCCTGAATTGCCCGTATTGGCGGCGCGCGCCGGCCTGAGTGAGCAAGCGGTGATCCGCCTGCACAGCGAGCGCGAGTACCCGGTATTCGCCCTCGGCTTCGCCCCAGGCTTCGGCTTCATGGGGCTGGTGGACGAGCGGCTGGCATCGCCGCGCCTGAGCACCCCGCGCAAGCGTGTGGCGGCGGGCAGCGTGGGTATCGCCGAGCGCCAGACCGCCGCTTACCCGGCGGTATCGCCAGGCGGCTGGAACCTGATCGGGCGTACCCCGGTGCGCCTGTTCGACCGTGAACGCGAAGGCTACAGCTTGTTGCAACCGGGTGACCGGGTGCGTTTCGTGGCGGTTTCCCACGCCGAGTTCAGGGCGTTGGGGGGGGATGACAGCCCACTGGAGGCGCAGGCATGACGCAGTTGAACATCGAGGCCAGCACCGCGCTGTGCCAATTGCAGGATGCCGGGCGGTTTGGCGTGCGCCACTTGGGCGTGACCCAGGGCGGGGCCCTGGACTGGGTGGCGATGAATTGGGCCAACTGGTTGCTGGGCAACCCGCTGGGTGCGCCAGTGATCGAGGTGGCGTTGGGCGGATTCAGCGTGGTGGCGGAGCAGGATTGCGTCCTGGCCTTGGCGGGCGCCGACCTGGATGCGCGGGTTGATGATCAGCCCCTGGCGCCTTGGCGCAGCTTTACTCTGGCCAAGGGCCAGCAGCTGACTTTGAGGCAGCCCAAGCAGGGCGTACGCGCTTATCTTGCTGCGCCTGGCGGGTTCCAGGCCGAGGCAGTGCTGGGCAGTTGCGCCACCGTTGTACGTGAAGGACTTGGCGGCATCGATGGGCGAGGGGACGCGCTTGGCAAAGGTCAGGGGCTGACATTTGCCGGTTCATCCCCGGCCTTGCGCGAAGTGCCTGGGGCGTTGCGGCCTGTGTATTCGGCGAAGCCTGTGCTCGACCTGGTGATGGGCGCGCAGATCGGTGACTTCAGCGGCATGAGCCTGTTTGAAGCGTTCAACAGTGACTGGACTTTGGACAGCCGAGCAGACCGCATGGGGATCCGATTGCTTGGGCCACAGCTGGTTTACCAGGGTGCGCCGATGATCTCCGAAGGGATTCCGCTGGGCGCGGTGCAGGTGCCGCCAGATGGGCAGCCGATCGTGCTGCTCAATGACCGGCAGACCATTGGCGGGTATCCGCGGCTGGGGGCGTTGACGCCGTTGGCGCTGGCGCAATTGGCGCAGTGCATGCCGGGGGCGGTCGTCAGGTTTCAAGCGGTCGTGCAGGATACCGCGTGGCAGGCACATCGTGATTATCTGAAGCGTTGGTGCTGATGAGCAGCCGGTAAAGATCAACGCAGTGCAGTCGTAACAACCAACGCGGAGCTGTTAATTTTGCCAGTTGTAGGCGCGTTGCGATGTTGCGAACATTGCCCTTCATTGCTTGGCAATGCTCCACTGCTGGAGGTGGCTCATCTTTAAGAAAACATTTTTCTATGCGGGAAAACGACGACACTGCGAGCTGCATGACTCGGGGAGCATTTTATACTTTGGTACCGATACGGTGCCTTTGGCTATCCGGTCTTCTGCCAGTTTCAAGCTTGAAATATTGTGCCTTGCAGTCGACCGTTCCCGCTCAGTCCTGGGGGCGTATCAAACAGGTGGCGTGAAAGCAGCATACTCGGTTTATGGCGATCATTCCCGACACGAGTCCGCCTATCCACAGGCATTCAATGGTGAACATCTGGATGAAAACCTGCGCGGTTATCACTTGGGTCGCGGTTACCGGTTCTACGACCCTCTGTTGATGAGGTTCTTCACTGCAGATGCAGAAAGCCCCTTCGCCCAAGGTGGTATCAATGCCTATGCCTACTGTACCGGAGACCCGGTAAACAGAGTTGATCCCAGCGGGCGAGGATATACGCTTGTAGACCTGGCACATTGGGCAAATTCAAAAATCCAGCGAAATGTTTTTCCTGCGGGGACAAAAGCACCTTTCTCGAACTTGGGTATCGACAGCGGCTTCAACGGTTACGCCGTTGAAGCTCGCTTCAAAAGCGGTGATGTCGGGCCTGTGGTTGAGCGCTTGCTTCCTGGAAATTTCGAACCTTTGATCAAACGTTACCCTGGTCAGGCAGACGCCATCATGATCAATATGACAGAGCGTGCGCTGAAACGATTAACGGGGAAAGTCACAGTCCAAAGCGCATTTGTCGAAAAACGCTTTCGTCAAGGAATGACGAAACGAGATGGTGATATGGTGATGTACCTGACAGATAACGGTATTCCTTCCCAAAGGTTCGCGGAGGTACGTCAGTCCCTAAAAGTCGGGGATAGTCAGCTCAAAGAAGAAGTTATACATATTTTCAAGGAACGGCTTGCAAACATAAGGGATGGCAAGCCGTTGATCGAAAAGGATTGGCACGCTGGCTTCTGGAATGAGCGTTACACACCTTAGCTGCGCATGCAGGTGAGACGCAGCCAGGCTACGTGTTTACTTGGAGAGATACCGCATCCCATCCTCCAACCCCTGCAAGGTCAGCGGGTACATCTTGTCCTCGATCAAATCCCGCACCAGGTGCGTAGACGCCGTGTAGTCCCACGCCTGCTTCGGGTACGGGTTGATCCAAATGATCTTCTTGAATTTCTCCATGAAGCGCTGCATCCACACATACCCGGCTTCTTCGTTCCAGTGCTCGACGCTGCCACCAGGCTGGGTGATCTCGTAGGGCGCCATGGCCGCGTCGCCGACGAACACCACTTTGTAGTCATCGCCGTACTTGTGCAGCAGGTCGAAGGTGGAATACCTGTACCGTTGTCACTGAGGGCGGTACGGGCAACTCTATTTGGTGTCGATGATGACTTGTGCACGTGGCAATAAATAACAATTGAGTGATTCACATGGTTGGAAAGCACATTATCGCTGGCGCCGCACCTGGCAATTTTACGAGTTGCGGATTGCACGTTCGTTATGCACGATAATTAAAGGTGATAGGTATGCCGTAATTAAAAGGTGCAATGCCAATGAGCTCACGTTTCTTTTATGAACATAGCCAGCGAGTCGCGGAGATTTCGGAATTGCAAAATTACCGTCACTTCAAAGTGGGTGCTATGCCCTTGGGTGGGATTCAAAGCGCCGCAACCTTTAAGGTTGTTGAATGCATGGTCTTTGGGCAAAGTCACTCTGTTTTTGGAACGTTTAAGGTAAGGCTTGCTTATACACCATATGGGTATGCACCAAGTGGCGATCACTCATTTTTGATTAGGTTTAACGGTGAAGACAATGACTCGGTCTCAGGTTGCTACTTGCTGGGGAATGGCCGTCGTTGCTACAGTCCTTCATTGCGTAGATTCTACTCGGCAGACAAGTTAAGCCCATTTGGTGCGGGCGGTGTAAATGCGTATGCGTATTGTCAAGGTGATCCTGTCAATAATGTGGATCCCTCAGGTGCGGTTCCACAGTTTTTGACTGATATTTATCGTTCTGTCAGAGGTGCGTATAATTACTTATTGCCCTATGGTATTGATGGTTATGAGCGCAGGAATAGGTGGGGGTATATAATCGCTATCTGGAGTCAGGTATAGATGGGCTTGACATTTATGATCGACAGGCTTTGCTTGATAGCGGTGTATTGAGTGGGAGTGATTGGCGAAAGCTTACTGAGGCTGCACTTAAGTACTTGAAAGGTAGCGAAAGTTCCTTGGCTGATGTTGTGGTTCGAGATTTTTGGGCGCTTGATGCTATTAGAGATGTACGCATGGATCGTTCTAGATCTAGTGGTGGTCTCGCGTCCAGGTCTCTGTCGCGTGCAGAGCTTGAGCAAAATACCGATAACTTTGCGGTGAATAATGTGTAGCTGTCAGAGCACTTTCGGAGGCGGCTGGAGATGCTTAACGAAAACGAAAGTGCGGGTATGGAGTTCGCAAGAGAATTCTGGCGTAAACAGGATCTTGAAGGGCCAAGGATTAGAGAGCAAAACATAAGAATGCGGCGGCATTTTCCGGAGTAGGGCAGCGGATCGAAAATGAGCGAACTCTTTAAAAAGTCCAAGGCTTTGTCGTGGGTCGCTGCAACGCGACAAAAGGACTGGAGCCGTATTGTCAAACGGCTGTGTTGCGGCGGCGGTATCGAATGAAAGCATCCTTGCTTCCCTTGATCCAAGGTTGGCAGATTATTGGCGGCATCGGCGTCTAGTCGTTCTGAGCCCCGCCGCCCTTGGGTCCACTGGGATGGAGGGAGCTGAAGGTACAGCTTTATTTGGACAGGTACCGCATCCCATCCTCCAACCCCTGCAAGGTCAGTGGGTACATCTTGTCCTCGATCAAATCCCGCACCAGGTGCGTAGATGCCGTGTAGTCCCACGCCTGCTTCGGATACGGGTTGATCCAGATGATCTTCTTGAATTTCTCCATGAAGCGCTGCATCCACACATACCCGGCTTCTTCGTTCCAGTGCTCGACGCTGCCACCAGGCTGGGTGATCTCGTAGGGCGCCATGGCCGCGTCGCCGACGAACACCACTTTGTAGTCATCGCCGTACTTGTGCAGCAGGTCGAAGGTGGAGAACCGCTCCGAGGTGCGCCGTAGGTTGTTCTTCCACACCGACTCGTACACGAAGTTGTGGAAGTAGTAGTACTCCAGGTGCTTGAACTCGGTCTTGCAGGCCGAAAACAGCTCTTCGCAGACTTTGACGTGGGCATCCATCGAGCCACCGATGTCGAACAGCAACAGCAGCTTGACGGTGTTGCGCCGCTCCGGGCGCATCTGGATGTTCAGCAACCCGGCGTCGCGTGCGGTGTGGTCGATGGTGCCGTCGATATCCAGCTCTTCGGCAGCGCCTTCACGGGCGAACTTGCGCAGCCGGCGCAAGGCCAGCTTGATGTTGCGCGTGCCCAGCTCGACCTGGTCGTCGAGGTTCTTGTACTCGCGCTGGTCCCACACCTTCACCGCCTTGCCCTGGCGCTGGCCAGCCTCGCCCACGCGGATGCCTTCGGGGTTGAAACCGCCTGAACCGAATGGGCTGGTGCCGCCGGTGCCGATCCACTTGTTGCCGCCGGCGTGGCGTTCCTTTTGCTCTTCAAGGCGTTTCTTGAATTCCTCGATTAGCTTGTCCAGGCCACCCAGCGACTGGATTTGCGCGCGTTCTTCATCGGTGAGCGAGCGCTCGAATTCCTTGCGCAGCCAGTCTTCGGGGATCAGCGCTTCAAGGTGGCGGTCGAGGTTTTCCAGGCCCTTGAAGTAGGCCGAGAATGCTCGGTCGAATTTGTCGAAATGCCGCTCGTCCTTCACCAGGATCGCCCGTGCCAGGTAGTAGAACTCGTCCATGTCGGCGAACACCACGCGTTTTTGCAGGGCATTGAGCAGGTCGAGCAATTCGCGTACCGACACCGGCACCTTGGCCGCGCGCATTTCGTTGAACAGGTTGAGCAGCATGGCCGGCCCCTCAGCGGTTGCCGCGTCGGCTCATGAACGCCAGGCGCTCGAGCAATTGAACGTCCTGCTCGTTCTTCACCAGGGCGCCCGCCAGGGGTGGGATGGCTTTGGTCGGGTCACGCTCGCGCAGCACCGCTTCGCCGATGTTGTCGGCCATCAGCAGCTTGAGCCAGTCGACCAGCTCGGAGGTGGAGGGCTTTTTCTTCAGGCCCGGCACCTTGCGCACGTCGAAGAACACGTCCAGCGCCTCGCTGACCAGCGATTGCTTGATGTTCGGGTAGTGCACGTCGACGATCTGTTGCAGCGTGGCGCGGTCGGGGAAGGCGATGTAGTGGAAGAAGCAGCGGCGCAGGAAGGCGTCGGGCAGTTCTTTTTCGTTATTCGAGGTAATGATGATGATCGGGCGCTGCTTGGCCTTGATGGTCTCGTCGGTTTCGTAGACATAGAACTCCATCTTGTCGAGTTCTTGCAGCAGGTCGTTGGGGAACTCGATGTCGGCCTTGTCGATTTCGTCGATCAGCAGGATGACCCGCTCTTCAGCCTCGAAGGCTTCCCAGAGCTTGCCCTTTTTCAGGTAGTTGCGCACATCGTGGACTTTTTCGGTGCCCAACTGCGAGTCGCGCAGGCGGCTGACCGCATCGTACTCGTAGAGGCCCTGGTGGGCCTTGGTGGTGGACTTGATGTGCCAGGTGATCAGGCGGGCGCCGAAGGAGGCCGCGAGCTGCTCGGCGAGCATGGTCTTGCCAGTGCCCGGTTCGCCTTTGACCAGCAGCGGGCGTTCGAGGGTGATGGCCGCGTTTACCGCCAGTTTCAGGTCGTCTGTGGCGACGTAGTCGCGGGTGCCTTCGAACTTCATGGGAGTGTCCTCTGCGGGTGGCTGTGCCGGCCTTTTCGCGGGGCAAGCCCGCTCCCACAGGAGCACCACAAGCCTTGAGAACTGTGGTATCCCTGTGGGAGCCGGCTTGCTGGCGATAGGGCCATGACAGCCAGTACCTATTTTTGATTTGTTACCGACTATAACGCGGGGCTCGGCGCCTGCAAACGCAGACCGGGTATTCAGTCCCTGAATGCCCCGTCACGCGCTTTCAGTCGGACTTGGGCGCAGGCTGCTCATACCGGGCATTGAACGCCTGTACAAAGCCATTACGCAGGATCTGCAAAAACGCCTCGAAGGCACTGACATCCTGTTTGTGCACGCTGCCACTTAGCTCCACCCGGGTGGCGAACTGGTTTTTCGGCTGGTTTTTCAACACCGATTCGGTGCCCCCCACCAGCGCCTCCCACACCGAGCGGAAAAAGCCCTTGTCCTTGTTCTGCACGTCCTGCTGCCAGTTGAACACATCGACATCGCGCAGCAACGGCTTGATATAGCCCGTAAGCCGGCCCTTCTCAGCCTGGGCTTCGATCACCAGGTCGCCATGCCCGGCATTGAAGTCGAACTTGCCATAAGCGCTGGCAAAGTCATTGAGCTTGCGCAACTGAATATCGGAGGCGCGCAGGCGGAATTCGAAGTCGTCGAAGTCGCTGAACGGGTCGAAGGTAGCGCGGCTCTCGACCTTGGCATCCCCGAACAACACGGCATTGGCGTCGAAACTGGCGTCGCGCCGGCCTTTTTCGTTGCGTACGTTGGTCAGGTTACGAATGCTGGCGTCGAGCCGGGTCGCCTTGAGGTTGACGGGGGGCTTGGAGGTGAAGTTGCGAAAGGTCAGCACGCCGTCTTCAATGCGCACTTCGTTGAGGGTGATCGGCAGCAGTTTTTCCAGTTGTTGGCGCCAATCGGTGCCGCGGCCGGTCTGTGACGCCTGCTTGCTGCCGCCATCGACAAAGTTCAGCGCTGGCCGCACGAAGGTCACCTCGGCCACTACGGCGCGGTCGTGCCACAACGCGTGCCAGCTCACCGACAGGTCGATCAAGGGCGCATCAAGCAGCGGCACCGGGACCTTGCCGCTGGTCTTGACGATCTTCAGGCCGTTGATCTGGTAAGCGCCGCGCCACCAGGCCAGGTCGACGTCGACGACCTGGCCGCGGTAGTCACCCATGTCGGCCAGCTTGTCGTTGAGGTAGTCGCGCACCAGGTAGGGCAGGGCCAGGTGCAGGGCCACCAGCAGCACGACCAGGCTGGACAGGCCGACCAGCGGCCAGCGGTAGCGACCTTTCATCGAAGGTTCTCCTAGGCTGGATGTGCGGTTGACCGCAGCCGCCGCCTGGGAGTTCGAACAGGCTTTACGGGCCAACGGGGCAGGCTTACCCTTGAAGTCTTTCCCTGCATCTTCATGTTCAAGGACCCCTGCCATGAGCCGTATCTACGCAGACAACGCCCATTCCATCGGTAACACGCCGCTGGTGCAGATCAACCGCATCGCCCCGCGTGGGGTGACCATCCTGGCCAAGATCGAAGGGCGCAACCCGGGCTACTCGGTCAAATGCCGGATCGGCGCGAACATGGTCTGGGACGCCGAAAGCAGCGGCAAGCTCAAGCCCGGCATGACCATCGTCGAGCCCACCTCGGGCAACACCGGCATTGGCCTGGCGTTCGTTGCCGCCGCCCGTGGCTACAAGCTGATCCTGACCATGCCGGCCTCGATGAGCCTTGAACGGCGCAAAGTGCTCAAGGCCTTGGGTGCCGAGTTGGTGCTGACCGAGCCGGCCAAGGGCATGAAGGGCGCCATCGAGAAGGCCAACGAAATCGTCAACTCCGACCCGGCCCAGTACTTTCAGCCAGGCCAGTTCGAAAACCCGGCCAACCCGGCAATCCATGAAAAGACCACCGGCCCGGAGATCTGGAACGACACCGACGGCGCCGTCGATGTGCTGGTGGCCGGTGTGGGCACTGGCGGAACCATCACCGGCGTTTCGCGCTACATCAAGCAGACCCAGGGCAAGTCGATCCTGTCGGTGGCGGTGGAGCCGGTGGCCTCGCCGCTGATCAGCCAGACCCTGGCCGGTGAAGAACTCAAGCCCAGCCCGCACAAGATCCAGGGCATTGGCGCGGGCTTCGTGCCGAAGAACCTCGACCTCACCATGGTCGACCAGGTCGAGACAGTGACCGACGAAGAGTCCAAGGCCATGGCCATTCGGCTGATGCAGGAAGAGGGCATTTTGTGCGGTATTTCCTGTGGCGCAGCGATGGCGGCGGCAGTGCGCCTGGCCGAAAAACCAGAGATGCAGGGTAAGACCATCGTCGTAATCCTGCCCGACTCTGGCGAGCGTTACCTGTCGAGCATGCTGTTCAGCGATATGTTCAGCGAGCAGGAAAACCAGCAGTAATCGCCTTGTCCTCTGATCAGGCGCAACACTCGGTAATCCGGTTTATTGCAGAATCTTCATGAATGAGATCCCGCCCAGGTTGTTTTTACCGGGGCGGGATGGGTTTATGATGGCCGGATGATTTTTTCGGGAGCAGGCGGCGCAGGCCTGCTTCCTTTCCAAGGAGTGTTGCATGACCTTTTCCTTTGCAGCCAAGGCGGGTGTCCTGCTGGTGTTTTTCGGCAGCGTGCTGTTCGTGCACCTGCGCGGCAAGGCGCGCCTGCCGGTGTTGCGCCAGTTCGTCAACCATTCGGCGCTGTTCGCCCCCTATAACGCCTTGATGTACCTGTTTTCTGGCGTGCCGTCCAAGCCGTACCTGGACCGCCAGCGCTTCCCTGAGCTGGATGTGCTGAAGGACAACTGGCAGGAAATCCGTGAAGAGGCCATGCGCCTGTTCGACGAGGGCTACATTCGCGCAGCCGAAAAAGACAACGACGCCGGCTTCGGTTCGTTTTTCAAGAAGGGCTGGAAGCGCTTCTACCTGAAGTGGTACGACAAACCGCTGCCGTCGGCCGAGGCCTTGTGCCCGCGCACCGTCGAGCTGGTCAGCAGCATCCCTAACGTCAAGGGCGCGATGTTCGCCTTGCTGCCCGGTGGCAGCCACCTGAACCCGCACCGCGACCCGTTCGCCGGCTCTTTGCGCTATCACCTGGGCTTGTCCACGCCCAATTCCGACGACTGCCGCATCTACGTCGATGGCCAGGTGTATGCCTGGCGTGACGGCGAGGACGTGATGTTCGACGAAACCTACGTGCACTGGGTCAAGAACGAGACCGACGTCACCCGCGTAATCCTGTTCTGCGACATCGAACGCCCGCTGAGCAGCCCGCTGATGACCCGCATCAACCGCCAAGTCAGTGCCTTCCTCGGCCGCGCCACCGCGCCGCAGAACACCGACGACGAGCGCGTCGGCGGGATCAACCAGGCGTATGCCTGGAGCAAGCGCTTCAGCAACAAGATCAGCAGCCACGTGAAGCAGTTCAAGCGCGCCAACCCCAAGGCTTACCGCATTTTGCGGCCGGTGTTGGCGGTGGTGGTGGCGTATCTGTTGTACCGCTGGTTGATCTGATTGCTATTTGCCCGCAGCGCCAGGTGTTCCTGGCGCTTGCAGACGACCCTTTTTCGGGGTTTATAGTGATTTATAGATCGATTATAGAGCCGTTATAGATAGCGCAAAAAAGGGCGGCCATTGTCGTGACCGCCCCTAGCCAAGCCCGCGCTACGCTACTTCACGCCGGCTCCAACGCCTCGACCACCTTCCCGCGGCTCAGGTGCACCACCTTGTCCGCCGTATCGAAGTAGCGGTCATCATGCGAGATCACGATGATGGTCTTGCCCAACCGCTTCAGGTCCGGCAGCAGCTCGGTGTAGAACACCCGGCGGAAGGTCGGGTCCTGGTCCGCCGCCCATTCGTCAAACACCAATACCGGCCGGCCATCCAGCCAGGCGTTGACCAGCGCCAGGCGTTTGCGTTGGCCGGTGGAAAGGTCGGTGGTGGTAAACGCACCATCGCGCACGCTCACCTTATGGGCGATTTCCAGCCGCTCCAGGTAGCGCGTGGCATCGCTGGGCAGGCTGTGCTCGTGCTCGGGCAGGTCTTCGAACAGGTAGTAGTCGGCGAACACGGTGGTGAACAGCTGGCGGTAGTCGTCCAGCCCTTGCGGGTCAACGGCCTTGCCGTTCAGGCGCACTTCGCCGCGTTGCGGGGTATACAGGCCCAGCAGCAGCTTGATCAGCGAGGTCTTGCCGCAGCCGTTTTCGCCGACGATGAACAGGATCTCGCCCGGCGCGATGCTCAGGTTCACCGGCCCGACGCGGAAGGGTTCGTTACCGTCCACCGGTGGGTAGGCGTATTCGACATTGTGCAGCTCCAGGTGCGCGCTGCCGGGGGCGGTGTGCTTGACCGGCTGGTCCAGCAGCAGGTGCGGTTCGGGCGAGGAAAAGCGCTCGGACAGGTCGGCGATGCGGCGGAACGCCACTTGCGCGCGGCCGAGAATCGGCAGGTTGCCGATCAGTGTCTCCAGCGGGCCTTTCATGTACAGCAGCACCAGCACGAACCCGCTCATTACGGCCGGGTCGTTGCTCGGCCACAGCGACTGCAGGGCCAGGGTCAGGCCGATGACCACGAAGAACAGCATCGACCCGAGGCTCTTGGCGGCCACGAAAATGTTGATGGCGCGGATGTGGGTGTTGGCGATGAAGTCGGCGGTGCCCTGGATGTTGCGGGTCAGCATGGCATGGCGGCGGCGGCGGTCGATGCGCAGCTCTTTGGCGCCTTCGGCAATCGCCGAGTAGTGCTTTTGCAGGTTGTCCTCGGCATCGCGGGCGGCGTTGAAACCGGCCACGCCTTTTTGTCGGGCCACGTACTGCACGGCGCTGCCGATGCCGATCGCAACCAGGGTGATCAGGAAGATCGGCCACGACAGCCAGGCCAGGTAGGCCATGCAGCCGATCACCGTGGTCAGCGAGATGGCCAACGGGGCGAAGGCAAAGGCGAAGTCGCTGATGGTGTCGACGTCGCGGGTCAGCACTGGGATCAGGCGGTGGGTGCGGTAGCGCTCGATCTGCTCGATCGGCGCCGATAGCACCTTGGCGCCGAGGTCTTTGCGCAGCCGGGCGATGACCTTCTGGCCTACGTAGTTGGTGCCACTGTCGGCGGCCACGCTGCTCACCAGCGCCAGCACGCACAGGCCGGCGAAGGCCAGGATCACGCCCTGGCTCATGCCGTCGGGGGCATGCAGGCCCTGGTTGACGGTGGCCAGCAGCGCGGTCACGGCCAGGCCGCCGACCATGCCCAGCAGCACCGAGACAATGACCGCTGGGCGGTAGGGTTTTAGCAGGCTCAGCAATTCGCGGATGGCCCCGGGGGAAGACGTTTTCATGAAGCGCGATCTCGGTGAGGGAGTGGAGGTGGGCGGCGCAGCGGGGTCAGCTCCCGAGGGCCAGGGTGCCCTTCATCAAGGTGCTGTGGAACGGGAACGAGCAGTAGAAGCTGTAGGCAGTGCCGGCCTTCAACGAACGGGTGTCGAGGGTGACGCTGTCTTTTTCGCCACCGCCAATCAGGCGGGTATGGGCGATGACCCGGGTATCGCCTGGCTTCACGTAGTCCTGTGCCTCGCCTGCCTTCAGGCCGTCGTCCAGCACGCCTTGCATATCTGCCTGGGTGCTCAGGACCCAGTTATGGCCCATGACGTTCTTCGGCATTTCGCCAGGGTGGGCGAGGGTGACGGTGAACGACGTGCAGGCCTTGGGGATGGTGATTTCGGCCTTGTCGAAGGTCATCTGGTCGGTGCCGTGGATGTCCACGGCGCAGTGCTCGGCCGACCAGGCGACGGCAGGGGCCGCGGCAAGCAAGGCGAGGAGCAGAAGCTGGCGAGTCATGTAGGGTTCCTGGACGATAAAAGGGTGCACATCGTTCAGACGAACCGGCGCGCGTTCGCTTTACCTGTGTGTTCGCGCGGGTGAATTTCTGCCGGGCATGCTCGTTCATCTAGTCAGGCGCCCTGATGGCGCAGCATCCCTTTCGCCGCCACGGCGGCCCTGGCTTGAGGTGACGGTACATGAGTGAATTGCTGAGCTTTGCGATCGAACCCCTGGACGCTGCCCGCGGCGACCTGCCGTTGTTGGTGCGCGCGCCGGAGCCTGGCATCGACCTGCTCGACGCGTTCGACGAGCTGAAACCGCTGGTTGACCGCCACCTGCTGCACACAGGCGGCATCCTGTTCAGGGGCTTCCAGGTGGGCGGGGCTGAGGCTTTTCGCCAGTTCGCCGCCGCGTTCGGCCACCCGCTGCTCAACTACGAGTTCGGCTCCACGCCGCGCAGCAACGTGACCCAAGGCGTTTACACCTCGACCGAGTACCCGGCGCACCAGAGCATCCCGCTGCACAACGAGCAGGCCTACACCCTCGAGTGGCCGATGAAGATCTGGTTCTACAGCGTGATCCCCGCCGAGACCGGCGGCGAGACGCCGATTGCCGACAGCCGCGAGGTGTATCGGCGGATGCCAGCGCGTATTCGCGAGCGCTTGGTCGAGAAGGGCCTGATGTATGTGCGTAACTACGGCAACGGCCTGGACGTGGAATGGTCGCAGGTGTTCAACACCGAAGACCCGCGGCAGGTAGAGGCCTACTGCCGTGCGCATGCCATTGAATGCATCTGGAAGGAGGATGGCGAGTTGCGCACACGCCAACGCTGCCAGGTGGTGGCGCGTCATCCGGTGACGGGGGAGGACGTGTGGTTCAACCAGGCGCACCTGTTCCATGTGTCTAACCTGCAGCCGGAGGTGCGGGAGTCGTTGATGGACATCGTCGAGGAAGAGGACCTGCCGCGTAATGTGTATTACGGCGATGGGTCGGCCATCGAGGACGCGTTGCTTGATGAGGTACGCGGGGTGTTGGATGAGTGCACTATCAGTTTCCCTTGGCTGGAGAATGATGTGCTGATGCTCGACAACATGCTCGCGGCGCATGCGCGTTCGCCGTTTACGGGGAAGCGCAAGGTGGTGGTGGCGATGGCGGAGGGGCATTCGCAGGTGGGGCGGTGAGGAGGTGCATGCCTTGGGGGTTTTGTCGCCTGTGAGATCGAGCGCCGCCCGCGCGGCGCTTCGCAGCACAAGGCTGCTCCATCTGTTTCGGGCCAATTATTCCTGAGGCATCAGCGCGCGGCCCCTTGGCGCCTGACACGATATCGAGTCGAACAAACAAGGCGGTCGCGCGCCTCTATCACAGGCTTTACTGGCCGGAAACAGATGTAGGAGCAGCCTTGTGCTGCGAAGCGCCGCGCGGGCGGCGCTCGATCTCACCGGCGCTGCAAAACCCAAGGCATGCACCTATCAGCCCCAACCCCTAAATCAGCCCCCCATGCCTTCGTCTGACAGTTACCGCTCGACTGCCAGGACACCGCTCGACATGAATGCTGAACAGACGCTCAAACTCGCCCGCCGCTTCATCGAACTCAGCCCCGACAAGCGCCGCCTGTTCCTCAAAGCGTTGCAGGGCGAGGGCATGGACTTCTCGGTGTTGCCGATTGCGCCGGGTGTCGAGGTCGACGAGCGTGACCGGTTGTCCTACGCCCAGCGGCGCATGTGGTTCCTCTGGCAGCTCGACCCCCAAGGCGCAGCCTACAACCTGCCGATGGCCGTGCGCCTGAATGGCCCATTGGACCTGAGCGCCCTGCAACACGCCTTCGACGCCTTGGTCGCCCGCCACGAAACCCTGCGCACCCGCTTTGTCGCCGACGGCGATGACGTGCGTCAGCACGTGGATGCCGTCGCGGCCCCGCTGCAATTGCGCCAGGACTGCCTGAGCGAACTGGCCGAAGCGGCCCGCCAACACACCCTCGAATCGATTGCCGAAGCAGAGGCCCTGGCGCCTTTC
This sequence comes from Pseudomonas sp. ITEM 17296, assembly GCF_028895205.1. Taxonomy (NCBI): domain Bacteria; kingdom Pseudomonadati; phylum Pseudomonadota; class Gammaproteobacteria; order Pseudomonadales; family Pseudomonadaceae; genus Pseudomonas; species Pseudomonas sp. ITEM 17296. The sequence goes on from NZ_WJRS01000005.1 coordinate 154,270, forward strand.
GACCTGGCCACCGGCCCGCTGCTGCGCGTGCGCCTGCTGCAACTGGCAGCGCAGGAACATGTCCTGCTGCTGACCCTGCACCATATCGTCGCCGACGGCTGGTCGATGAACGTGCTGATCGACGAATTCCTGCACCTCTACGACGCCGCTGTGGCCGGCACCCAAGCCACACTCGAGCCCCTGCCGATCCAGTACCGTGATTACGCCCTGTGGCAGCGCAGCTGGCTCGAGGCCGGTGAGCAGGACCGCCAGCTGGCGTACTGGCAGGCGCGCCTGGGCGATGATCACGCCCCACTGGAGCTGCCGCTGGACCGCACCCGCAAAGGCCGGCCAAGCTACCGCGGCGCTCGCCACGCATTCCCGATTGCTGCCGATGTCGCCGAGCGCCTGCGCGGCCTGGCGCGTCGGCACAACGTTACCTTGTTCATGGTTTTGCTGGCGGCCTTCAAGCTGCTGCTGCAGCGCTACAGCGGGCAGGGCGCGATTCGCGTCGGCGTGCCCATCGCCAACCGCAACCGCGCCGAAAGCCAGGGTTTGATCGGCTGCTTCATCAATACCCAAGTGCTGCACACCGAGCTCGACCCGTTGCTGGATATCACCGGCCTGTTGCAGCGCGTGCGCGAAACCGCCGTGGGCGCGCAGAGCCATCAGGACCTGCCGTTCGAGCAACTGGTCGAAGCCTTGGACCTGCCCCGCAGCACCGACAGCCCGCTGTTCCGCGTGCTGTTCAACCATCAGGCCCAGGTGGCGGATGTCGAAGCCATCAAGACCCGCTCCGGGCTGAGCCTGGCGCCGATCACCCTGGAAAAGCACAGCGCCCGTTTCGACCTGGCGCTGGATACCCACGAGCGTGCCGGGCAGCTGCATGCGGCCTTCACCTATGCCCTGGACGTGTTCGATGCGGCCACGATCGAGGCCCTGGGCGAGCAATGGCTGGCCTTGGTGCAGGCGCTGGCCGATGACACCGCTGGCGCGGTGGGCGAGTTGCCGTTGCCGGGCCTGGCAGCCACTCGGGGTGTGCCAGGTCATTTGGTCGAGCCGCTGCTGGTTCACCAGCGCTTTGCCGCCGCCGCCCGCCGCCACCCCGCGCGCACCGCAGTGATTGCCGCCGGCGAGGCAGCCAGCTACGCCGAGCTCGATGCCCGCGCCGAGGCCATCGCCGACAGGCTGGTCGAAGCCGGCGTGCAGCCAGACACCCTCATCGGCGTGCTGGCTGACCGCAGTGTCGGCATGCTCGCCAGCATCCTCGGCGTGCTCAAGGCGGGCGGCGCGTACCTGCCCCTGGAGCCTGAACAACCGGCCGAACGCCTGGCCTACCTGCTCACCGACAGCGGCACCCAGCGGGTGCTGGCGCCTGGCAACTGGCAGGCGGAACTGCCTGAAGGCGTCTCCCGGCTGGCGTGGGAACATACCCAAGCCCTAAGCCAAAAAACGCCACGCCCTAGTGCTGCCGCAGCCAGCCTCGCCTACGTGATCTACACCTCCGGCACCACCGGCCAGCCCAAGGGCGTCGCGATCAGCCATGGCGCCTTGGGCAACTACGTTGAGGGCATCGCCGCACGCCTGCCTGTGGGGCAGTTCCACAGCATGGCGCAAGTCTCGACCCCGGCAGCGGACCTTGGCCACACCATGCTGTTCGGCGCCCTGTGTGGCGGCCAGACCTTGCACCTGATGCGGCGCGAGCAAGTGTTGGATGCCGAGGGCTTTGCGGCCTACCTGGCACAGCACCAGGTGGACGCCGTTAAGATCGTGCCCTCGCACCTGGAGGCCATGTTGGTCGCCGGTCGCGCGGCACTGCCTGGCCAGTGCCTGGTGCTGGGCGGCGAAGCCATCAGCCCGGGCCTACTCGGCAAAATCCGCGCCCTGGCGCCGGCACTCAAGGTGTTCAACCACTACGGCCCGACCGAGACCACGGTCGGCGTGCTGGTGGCTGAACTGGACGATCAGGCGTCGCTCGGCCAACCGCTGGCCAACACAACCGTCAGCGTGCTCGACAGCTGCCTGCAGCCACTGCCGGCCAAGGCCAAGGGCGAGCTGTACATCGGCGGCGCCGGCCTTGCCCGTGGCTACCTCGGCCGCCCGGCGCTCACCGCCGAGCGCTTCGTGCCCGACCCAAGTGGTGCCCACGGCGAACGCCTGTACCGCAGTGGCGACTGGGTACGGCACAACGCCGCTGGCGAGCTGCAGTTTGCCGGGCGCATGGACGGCCAGGTGAAAATCCGCGGTTACCGCGTGGAACTGGCCGAGATCGAGCAGCAGTTGCTTAGTCTGGAAGGCGTCGCCAACGCCGTGGTCCGGGTCAAGGGCCAGGCACCGGAAGCGGTGCTGGCGGCCTGGCTGGTGCCCAGCCAAATGCCGGCAGACAGCCAAGCTTGGCAGGACACGATTCGCGCCACGCTCAAAGGCCTGCTGCCCGAGCACATGGTGCCGACCCACCTGATGGTGCTGGCGCAACTGCCGGTCACGGTCAACGGCAAGGTCGACGTCAAGGCGCTGCCCGAGCCGGTCGCCATCCAGGCCGCCTATCAGGCCCCAGTGACCCCGCTGCAGGTGCAACTGGCGCAGATCTGGGCTGAAGTGCTGCAGGTGCCGCAGGTGGGCCTGAGCGACAACTTCTTTGCCCTGGGCGGCCACTCGCTGCTGGCCACCCAGGCCGTATCGCGGGTGCGCAAGCACCTGGGCCTGGACATCCCGCTGCGTACCCTGTTCGACACGGTCGACCTGCAGGCCTTCGCCCAGGCAGTGGCCGAGGGCGAGCAGGGCGCTGGGCTTGAGATCGAGATCCTCGACCGCGAGCAGCCACTGCCAGTGTCCCGCTCGCAAAACCGCCAGTGGCTGTTCTGGAAGCTCAACCCCGAAAGCCTGGCCTACAACACGCCAATGGCCGTGCGCATGCAAGGCCCCCTCGACCGTGCTGCGGTGCAGGCCGCGCTGGATGCGCTGGTGGCGCGCCACGAATCACTGCGCACGGTGTTTGTCGAAGCCAACGGTTTGCCGTGGCAACGCATCCTGCCCGCCGCCTCGGTGCCGATCGGTTTCGAAGACCTCAGTGGCCAGGACGACGCCGCGCAGATGCGCAAGCTCGAGGCCGAAGCCTTCGCCCCGTTCGACCTGGAGCACGGCCCACTGCTGCGTGCCCGCCTGTTCAAGGTGCATGCGCAAGAGCACCTGCTGTCGCTGACCCTGCACCACATCGTCTCCGACGGTTGGTCGATGAGCCTGTTGGTACGCGAGTTCGCAGCGGCCTACAACGCGGCCGCCAGCGGCCAGGTGCGGGCCATCGAACCGCTGCCGGTGCAGTACGCCGACTTCGCCGCCTGGCAACGCAAATGGCTGGACGAGGGGCAGATGCAGGCACAGATCGACTATTGGAAAGCGCGCCTTGAAGACGACTTCGAGGTCCTCGAACTGCCCGCCGACCGTATTCGCCCGCAGGTCAAAAGCTACCAGGGCAGCCGCTTCGATGTGCGCCTGCCGCTGGCCCTGACCGAGCGCCTGCGGGCATTGGCGGTGGCGTCCAATGCCACGCTGTTCCATGTCTTTTTGGCGGCCTATGCCATCGTGTTGTCGCGCTACAGCCGCAAGGACACGATCAACATCGGCGTGCCAGTCACCAACCGCAACCGCCTGGAGCTCGAAGGGCTGATCGGCTTCTTCATCAACGTGGTGGTGGCGCGGGTGGGCGTTGATGGCAGCCTGCCGTTCCCGCAACTGCTGGCCGCGATCAAGGAGACCACGTTGCAGGCCCAGGCCAACAAGGACGTGCCGTTCCTTGAGGTGGCCGAAGCCCTGTACCCCGAGCGCGACCAGGGCGTGAACCCGTTCTTCCAGGTGCTGTACAACCATTTGCGCGACTTGGGCGAGCAGGTGTCCAGCGATGCCCTGCACGGCCTCAAGGTCCGGGAAGTGGACCTGCTGGAGCCGGGCGCGCAGTACGACATCTCGCTCAACACCCTGGAACGCTCCGACGGTGTAACGGCCTCGTTCAACTACTCCACCGACCTGTTCGATGCCCCGCGTATCGAGCGCATGGCCGGGCACTGGCAAGCGCTGCTCGAAGCCATCTGTGCCGAGCCGCAGCGCTGCATCGCCGAGCTGGACTTCTTGGCCGACGCTGAGCGCCGTCAACTGACTCATGGCTGGAACCCGGCTCCGCAGGCCAGCAGCGGCCTGTGTGCGCACCAGTTGCTGGAACGCCAGGCAAGTGCGCGGCCCGACGCAGTGGCGCTTATTTTCGACGACCAGCAACTGAGCTACGCCGAGCTGGACCGCTGCAGTAACCAGTTGGCCCACCGCCTGCGTACCCTGGGCGTAGGCCCAGACCGCCTGGTAGGTGTAGCCGTCGAGCGCGGCCTGGGCATGGCGCTGGCGCTGATCGCCATTCACAAGGCTGGCGGTGCCTATGTGCCGCTGGACCCGGACTACCCGCAAGAGCGCCTGGCGTACATGGTCGAGGACAGCGGCATCGGCCTGCTGCTGGCCGATGCGCCGTCGCTGGCGCGCTTGCAGTTGGATAAGCAGCTGCCTTGCGTGGTGCTCGAACCCGGCACCCAGTGGCTGCACGCCTGGCCAGCCGAGCCGCTGCCGAACCTGGCCGCGCCGCACAACCTCGCCTATGTCATCTACACCTCCGGTTCCACCGGCATGCCCAAGGGCGTGGCCGTCGATCACCATGCCTTGTCGGTGTTCTGCCAGGTGGCTGGCGACTACTCGCGCCTGAGCCCGGAAGACCGTGTGCTGCAGTTCGCTACCTTCAGCTTCGACGGCTTCATCGAGCAGTTTTTCCCGCCGCTGGCGCAAGGCGCTTGCGTGGTGCTGCGCGACCTGCGGCTGTGGGACACCAACACCCTGGTGGACGAGATCAACCGCCACGGGGTTACCGTGGCCGACCTGCCGGCGGCCTACTGGAGGCTACTGGCCCTGGAGCGTCGCGCACCCGAGGCCTATGGCCGGCTCAAGCAGATCCACGTGGGCGGTGAAGCGGTGCCGGAAGATGCCCTGCGCGCCTGGCTGGCCGACGGGCCGCCGGCGGTGCGCCTGCTCAATACCTACGGCCCGACCGAGGCGACCGTGGTCGCCACCACGTTCGACTGCTCGCCAATGACGCCTGAGCAGATCAGCGCAGGCGGCGTGCCGATTGGCCGCGCGTTGCCAGGCCGGACCTTGCACGCCCTGGACGACGGCCTGTCGCCGACCCCGGTCGGCGTGTCGGGCGAACTGTTCATCGGCGGGGCAGGGTGCCTGGCGCGGGGTTACCACCAACGCCCATCGCTGACAGCCGAACGCTTCATTCCCGACCCGTTCGACCCCGTGGGTGGAGGCCGGTTGTACCGCACCGGCGACCTCGGCTACTACGACGAGCAGGGGCAACTGGCCTATCGCGGGCGAGCTGACCACCAGGTGAAGGTGCGCGGCTTCCGCATTGAACTGGGCGAGATCGAGCAGTACCTGCGCGCGCACCCGGATGTGCGTGAGGCAACGGTACTGGCCATCGACCTGCCCAGCGGCAAGCAGCTGTGCGCCTATGCCGTGCCTGTCGAAGGCAGCACTGGCGACCTGCGCCAGGCGCTCAAGCAGTACCTCAAGGCCAGCCTGCCGGACTACATGATCCCGTCCTACCTGGTGACCCTGCCGAACATGCCGCTGACCCCCAGCGGCAAGCTCGACCGCAAGGCGCTGCCGCTGCCCGACCCCAGCCAGCCGCAGCACGACTACGAAGCGCCGCAGACCGAACTGCAACAGCAACTGGCGCAGATCTGGGCGCAATTGCTGAACCTCGGCCAGGTTGGCCTGAACGACAACTTCTTCGAGCTCGGCGGCCACTCCCTGCTGGCCGCACAGGCGGTTTCGCGCATCAACGTGGAGCTGGGCCTGGACCTGCCCCTGCGGCTGATCTTCGCCCACCCCGAGCTGCGTGCGTTCGCCCAGGCACTGGACGAGCAGGGCCTGTCGCTGAGCGACGACGGCCTGAGCGATATCGAAAAAATGATGAATGAATTCACAGAGGCCTGACATGGAACTCACTGCAGCACAACGCATTGCCCAACGCTTCGTCGGCCTCCCTGTGGAGCAGCGTCAGCAGATCCTGGAGAAAATGCAGGCCACCGGGCAAAGCTTCCGCCTGTTGCCCATCGTGCCCGCACGCCAGGGCCTGACGCGCATTCCGTTGTCGTTTGCCCAGCAGCGCTTGCTGTTCCTGTGGCAGTTGGAGCCCGACAGCCCGGCCTATAACGTGCCGATGGCCGTGCGCCTCAAGGGCGCACTCGACCTGGCGGTATTGCAGCAGGCGCTGGATGCGCTGGTCAGCCGCCATGAATCACTGCGTACCCGCTTCGTCTCGGATGAAGGCGAGTTCCATCAGGACATTCTCGACGCCTGCCCGCTGGTGCTGGACGTGGTCGAGTGCCAGGACGATGAAGCCGCCTTGAGCGTGGCTGTCGATGCCGCGCTGAAGCAGCCGTTCGACCTGCTGGCCGGGCCGTTGATGCGGGTTACGCTGCTGCGCGTGGACGTCGAGCACCATGTGCTGGCCCTGAGCATGCACCACATCATCTCCGACGGTTGGTCGAGCGACCTGCTGGTGCAGGAGTTCATCCAGTTGTACACCGCGTTGGCTGAAGGCCGCCAGGCCGTATTGCCGGCCCTGCCGATCCAGTACGCCGATTATGCGATCTGGCAGCGTGCCTGGCTGGAGGCCGGTGAGGCCCAGCGCCAGCTGGCGTACTGGCAGGCGCAACTGGGTGACGAGCAGCCGTTGCTGAGCCTGCCGCTGGACTTCGAGCGGCCGGCCACGCCGAGCTATCGCGGCGCGGTGCTCAAGCTGAACATCGGCGCCGAGCAGGCCGAGGCTTTGCGCGCCCAGGCACGCAAGGGCGGCCACACCGTATTCGTGCTGATGCTGGCGGCCATGGCGGTGGTGCTGTCGCGCTACAGCGGGCAGTCGGACATCCGCATCGGCGCACCGAATGCCGGGCGTAACCGCAAAGAGCTGGAAGGCCTGATCGGCTTCTTCATCAATACCCAAGTGCTGCGTGTGCAAGTGGACGAGCGCGCGACCTTCGCTGCGCTGCTGGAGCAGGTCAAGGACGTGATCGGCGGCGCCCAGTCGCACCAGGAGCTGCCGTTCGAGCACCTGGTGGATGCCTTGCTGCCAGAGCGCAACCTGGCCCACAACCCGCTGTTCCAGTTTAAGATCAACCAGCACGTGGCGGCCGGCGACCCCTCGCGCAAGCGCCTGGGCGAGCTGGAGGTAGAAGGCTTTGCCCGCGAAGGAGGCGATGCGCGCTTTGACCTGGCCTTCGACTTCTCGGACAAACCCGAAGGCATCGAGGGGTACTTCACCTACGCCACCGACCTGTTCGAGCAGGCCACCATTCAGCGCCTGGCGGATTCGCTGCGGCGCGTGCTGGACGTGCTCAGCCACGCCCCGCACACGCCGATCGTCGAGCACCTTGAAGTGGCGGCGCAGCAGCAGGCCGCGCCAGCAGCTTACCCGCACCGCGACTTCCTCGCCCTGTGGCACCAGGCGATGGCCCAAGGGCAGGCCCAAGGTGGCGTGCGCGCAGGTGACCGCTTCATGACCCAGGCCGGGCTGGACGCTGCGTCCAACCGCGTGGCCGACTACCTGCGCCAGCGCGGCGTCGGTGCTGGCAGCATCGTTGCCCTGTGCCTGCCGCGCTCCATCGAGTGGGTCACAGCCTTGCTGGCAGTCCTCAAGACCGGGGCCGCTTACCTGCCGCTGGACACCCAGCAGCCGCAGGAGCGCTTGCAGCAGTTGATCGTCGACAGTGGCGCTGCCGTGCTGCTGCATGAGCCGGGCGATACACGCTTCGCGGGCCTCGACGGGGTGCAGGCGGTTGCCTGTGAACCCGCCACCTGGGCAGGCTGTAGCGACAGCCGAGTAGCGGTTGCAGTCTGCCCTGAACAGCCGGCCTACCTCATCTACACCTCGGGCTCGACCGGCCAGCCGAAAGGCGTGGTGGTCAGCCACGGGGCGCTGGCCAGCTACATCCAAGCCGTGCTGGAGCGCCTGCAACTGCCCGCCGGTGCGAGCATGGCCATGGTGTCCACCACCGCCGCCGACCTGGGCCACACCGTGCTGTTCGGTGCCCTGGCCTCGGGCCGCCTGCTGCATTTGTTGCCGCAGGCACTGGCCTTCGATCCCGACGGTTTCGCCAGCTACATGGCGCAGCACCAGGTGGGCGTGGTGAAGCTGGTGCCAAGCCACCTGCAAGGCCTGCTGCAAGCGTCCCGCGCCGCCGAGGTGCTGCCCGCCGAAGCGTTGATTCTGGGCGGCGAAGCGTGCCCTTGGAGCCTGCTGGAAAAAGTCCGTGAGTTGCGCCCGGGGTGCCGGGTGATCAACCACTACGGCCCGACCGAGACCACGGTCGGCGTGCTGACCTTCGAGCCAGGCCAGCGTCTGCAAGGCTGCCGCACGGTGCCGGTCGGTCGTCCGTTGGGCAATGCCTGCGCCCAAGTGCTCGATGGTTACCTCAACCCGCTGGCGCCGCACGTGGTCGGCGAGCTGTACCTGGGTGGGCAGGGTGTTGCTCAGGGCTACCTGGGCCAGCCGGGGCTGACGGCCGAACGCTTTGTACCGGCTGCGGATGGCGCCCGCCTGTACCGCACGGGCGACCGAGCGCGAATGAGTGCTGAAGGCCTGATCGAATTCATCGGGCGTGCCGATGACCAGGTGAAAATCCGTGGCTATCGCGTCGAGCCGGGTGAAATCGGCCGAGTCATCGCCGGGCTGCCCGGTGTCAGCGACGCCGTGGTCCTGGCCGTGCCGCTGGAAGGCGATGCCGAGCGCCTGCAGTTGGTGGCCTACGTGGTGGCTGAAGGGGGCATGAGCACGCAGCAGTTGCAGGCGCACCTGCAAACGCGCCTGCCTGACTACATGTTGCCCGCACACATCCTGTTGCTCGAGCGCCTGCCACTGACCGCCAACGGCAAGCTCGACAAGCGTGCCTTGCCCACACCGGGCGCGGTGAGCCGCGGCTATGTGGCCCCAGAAGGCGAGGTCGAAGAGAAGCTCGCCGCCGTGTGGGCTGATGTGCTCAAGCTGGAACGCGTGGGCAGCAGCGACAACTTCTTCGAGTTGGGTGGCGACTCCATCCTCAGCCTGCAAATCATTGCCCGGGCCAAGCGCCAAGGCATCAAGATCACCCCCAAGCAGCTGTTCGAACAGCAGACCGTTGGCCAACTGGCCCAGGTCGCCAAGCGCATCGAAGCCAAGCAACCGCTTGCAGCCCCCGTGGATACCGCGACCCGCGGTGAGGTGGCGCTGCTGCCGGCCCAGGTGCGTTTCTTCGAGATGGACATCGCCCAGCCTGCGCACTGGAACCAGTCGGTGCTGCTGAAACCGGCCCAGCGTGTGCAAGTGGAGCACCTGGAGTCGGCCCTGCGTGCGGTGCTGGAACAGCACGATGCCTTGCGCCTGCGCTTCAGCCGCCAGAGCGGCCAGTGGCAGGCCCGCTTCCAGGCCGTGGACGCTTCGCCGGTGCTGCGCCAGCGCAGCCTCGCGGCGTTGAGCGAACTGGACGCTGCGGGCACTGAGGTGCAAGCCAGCCTCGACCTGGAGCACGGGCCGCTGCTGCGTGCCGAACTGTTCGACGTCGCCGATGGCCAGCAGCGTTTGCTGTTGGTCATTCACCACCTGGTGGTAGACGGCGTGTCATGGCGGGTACTGCTGGAGGACCTGCAAGAGGCTTACCAGCAACGCCTGAACGGGCAAGTCGTTAGCCTGCCGGCCAAAACCTGCGGCGTGAAAACCTGGGCCGAGCGCTTGGTCACTCACGCCAGCAGCCCAGCGCTGCACGCCCAGGCTGACTACTGGCAGCAGGTGCTGCAAGGCAGCCCGGCAGAACTGCCGCGTGACAACCCGCAGGGCAGCCTGGGCAACCAGCATGCCCGTACCGCTGCATCGCGCCTGGATGCCGCGCGTACCGCCCAGTTGCTGAAGCAGGCACCCGCCGCTTACCGCACCCAGGTCAACGACCTGCTGCTGACCGCGCTGGCGCGTACCCTGTGCCAGTGGAGCGCGCAGGACGAGGTGCTGGTGCAACTGGAAGGCCATGGCCGCGAAGACCTGTTCGACGACCTTGACTTCAGCCGCACGGTGGGTTGGTTCACCAGCGTGTTCCCGGTACGCCTTGCCCCTGGCCAGGCGATGGGCCCGTCGATCAAGGCAATCAAAGAGCAATTGCGCGCGGTGCCGGACAAGGGCATCGGTTACGGCCTACTGCGTTACCTGGGCGACACCCCGGTCCGCGAGCGGCTCAGCGGCACTGCGCAGCCACGCGTCACCTTCAACTACCTGGGCCAGTTCGACAGCAGTTTCACGACCGACGATACCGCCGTGTTCAGCCCGAGCGGCGAAAGCGCCGGGCGTACCCAATGCGCCGGTGCGCAACTGGGCAACTGGCTGAGCATCACCGGCCAGGTGTATGGCGGCGAGCTGTTCCTGGAGTGGACCTACAGCGAAGACGTCTACCACCCGGAAACCATCCAGCAGCTGGCCCAGGCCTACGAGCAGGCACTGGCCGAGTTGGTCGAGCATTGCTGCCAGGCGCAGCACCACGGCGTGACGCCTTCGGACTTCCCATTGGCCGCGCTCACCCAGGGCCAGTTGGACAGCTTGCCTGTACCTGCAGCGCAGATCGCCGATGTGTATCCGCTGTCGCCGATGCAGCAGGGCATGCTGTTCCACACGCTCTACGACCAACAGGCCGGCAACTACATCAACCAGTTGCGGGTCGATGTCGAGGGGCTGGATGTACAGCGCTTCAAGCAGGCCTGGCAGGCCGCGCTCGATGCCCATGACATCCTGCGCAGCGGTTTCGTCCTGCAGGGCGAGCTGGAGCAGGCCGTGCAGGTGGTGCGCAAATCGGTGGCGTTGCCGTGCAGCGAGCATGACTGGCGTGGCCAGCCGGCGCTTGAGCAGGCCCTGCAGGCGCTGGCCGAAGGCGAGCGCCAACAAGGGTTCGACCTGACCGAAGCGCCGCTGCTGCGCCTGGTGCTGGTGCAAACGGGCGAAGCCCGCCACCACCTGATCTACACCAACCACCACATCTTGATGGATGGCTGGAGCACCTCACTCCTCCTGGGTGAAGTGCTGCAACGTTACGCAGGCATGGCGCCAAAGGCCCAGGCCACGCACTACCGCGACTATATCGCCTGGCTGCAAAGCCAGGACACGGCGGTCGCCGAAGCCTACTGGCAGGCCCAGTTGGCCGCGCTCGACGAGCCGACGCGTCTGGCCCAGGCCATTGCCGGTTGCGCAGGCGATGCGGGCAGCGGCTACGGTGATCATCGCCTGGCCCTCGATGCCGAGCAGACCGCCCGCATCGAAGCCTTCGCCCGGGCAAACCGCGTTACCGTCAACACCCTGGTGCAATCGGCCTGGTTGCTGCTGTTGCAGCGCTGCACCGGTCAGGCCAGCGTGTGCTTCGGCGCCACGGTGGCCGGCCGCCCCGCGGACCTCGCCGGGGTGGAAGAGCAGATCGGCCTGTTCATCAACACCCTGCCGGTGATTGGCGCGCCCCGTGCCGAGCAGACCGTGGCCGAGTGGATCGCCCAGGTTCAAGGCTGCAACCTGGCGTTGCGCGAGTTCGAGCACACCCCGCTGTACGATGTGCAGCGCTGGGCCGGGCAGGGCGGTGACGCGCTGTTCGACAGCATTCTGGTGTTCGAGAACTACCCGGTGTCCGAGGCGCTGCAACAAGGCGCGCCGGGCGGGTTGCGCTTTGGCGACGTGGCTGTGCAAGAGCAGACCAACTACCCGCTGACGCTGGTAGTAGAACTGGGCGCGACCCTGTCGATGCAATACAGCCACGACCGTGCCCTGTGGAGCGACGAGAGCATTGGCCGGTTGGCGGGTTATTTCACCCGCCTGCTGCAGGCATTGGTCGCCGATGCGGATGCAGTGGTCGGCGAGCTGCCGATGCTGAGCCTGCAAGAACAGCAGTTGATGGTCGAGGGCTGGAACGACACCTTCGCGGCGTACCCGAATGAGCGCAGTATCCACTCACTGATCGAAGCCCAGGTGTTCGCCACTCCGGACGCCCCGGCGTTGGTGTTTGGTGAGCAGACCCTGAGCTACGCCGAACTCAACGGCAAAGCCAACCAGCTGGCGCACAAGCTGCGTGAACTGGGCGTGGGCCCGGACGTGCTGGTGGGCATCGCCATGGAGCGCAGCCTGGAGATGGTCATCGGCTTGCTGGGTATCGTCAAAGCCGGTGGCGCCTATGTGCCGCTGGACCCGGAGTACCCGCAGGACCGCCTCAGCTACATGTTCGAAGACAGCGGCATTGCCTTGCTGCTGACCCAGTCGCACCTGCGCGATGCCTTGCCGATCCCGGCTGGGCTGCGCAGCCTGGACCTGGACAGCGAAAACCTCGATGGCTACAGCGATGCCAACCCAGCTATCGACATGGTCCCGCTGAACCTCGCCTATGTGATCTACACTTCCGGCTCCACCGGCCGCCCGAAAGGCGCCGGCAACAGCCACCAGGCACTGGTCAACCGCCTGTGGTGGATGCAGAAGGCCTATGGCCTGGACGCCAGTGACAGCGTGCTGCAGAAAACCCCGTTCAGCTTTGACGTGTCGGTGTGGGAGTTCTTCTGGCCACTGATGACCGGCGCGCGCCTGGTCATGGCCCAGCCGGGCGCCCACCGCGACCCGCAGCTGCTGGTCGACACCATCAACCAGTACGCCATCAGCACCTTGCACTTCGTGCCGTCGATGCTGCAGGCGTTCATGACCCACGAGGCGGTGGAAAGCTGCCGCAGCCTCAAGCGCGTGGTGTGCAGTGGCGAGGCATTGCCGGCCGAGCTGGCGCGCCAGACCCTGCAACGCCTGCCAGCCGCCGGCCTGTACAACCTGTACGGCCCGACCGAAGCGGCCATCGACGTCACCCACTGGACCTGCCGCGCGGACGAAAGCATCAGCGTGCCGATCGGCCAGCCGATCGACAACCTCAAGACCCACATCCTCGAAGGCAGCCTGCAACCGGCAGTACGCGGCAGCGCCGGCGAGCTGTACCTGGGCGGCGTAGGTTTGGCCCGTGCTTATCACCAGCGCCCGGCGCTGACGGCCGAGCGTTTTGTGCCGGACCCGTTCAGCGACAACGGTGGGCGCCTGTACCGCACCGGTGACCTGGCGCGTTACAACGCCGACGGCGTGATCGACTACGCCGGGCGTCTCGACCACCAGGTGAAGATCCGCGGGTTGCGGATTGAACTGGGTGAAATCGAAGCGCGCCTGTTGGAATTGCCAGCGGTGCAGGAAGCGGTGGTGCTGGCCCAGGACGGGCCGAGCGGTAAACAGTTGGTGGGCTATGTGGTACCCGCCGACAGCACGCAAGACGAGGCCGCATTGCGCGACAGCCTGCGTGAGGCCCTCAAGGCCAGCCTGCCGGATTACATGGTGCCCGCGCACCTGCTGCTGCTGGGCAAGCTGCCGGTAACACCGAACGGCAAGCTGGACCGCAAGGCCCTGCCACAACCGGATGCCAGCCTGCTGCAAGGCGAGTACGTGGCGCCGCAGAGTGAGCTGGAGCAACAGATCGCGGCGATCTGGGCGGATGTGCTGAAGCTGGAGAAGGTCGGCCTGACCGATAACTTCTTCGAGCTGGGTGGTGATTCGATCATCTCGCTGCAGGTGGTCAGCCGAGCCCGCCTCGTGGATATCCAGTTCACGCCCAAGGAGCTGTTCGAGGCCCAGACGGTGCAGGCTCTGGCTGCCGTGGCCCGCCGTGAAGACAGCACGTTCATCGATCAGGGGGCTGTTACCGGTACGTTGCCACTTACCCCGATCCAGCACTGGTTCTTCGAGCGCGAGGTGCCCGAGCGCCATCACTGGAACCAGTCCGTGCTGCTCAAGCCGAATGCCAGCTTGCAGGCCACACAGCTGGACGCCGCCTTGCGTGCCCTGGTCGAGCATCACGATGCCTTGAGGTTGCGCTTCGTGCAGTCTGAAGAGACGGGCCAGGCCGAATTTGCTCAGGCGCAAGCGGCTCAACTTTTGTGGGTGCTTGACCTGCCGGACGCAGCGGCACTGGAGCACGTCGCCAACGATGCGCAGCGCAGCCTCGTACTCGAACAGGGCCCGCTGCTGCGAGCTGTGCTGGCTTCGTTACCGGATGGCAGCCAGCGCTTGCTGCTGGTGATCCATCACCTGGTGGTGGATGGTGTGTCCTGGCGCGTCCTGCTGGAAGACCTGCAGCAGGCGTACCGCGCCCTTGCAGCGTTCGAGCCTGTCAGCCTGCCGGCCAAGACCAGTTCGTTCAAGGCCTGGGCAGAGCACTTGCAAGCCTACGCCCACGGCGCAGAATTGCAGGCCGAACTGGGCTACTGGCAAGGGCAGTTGCAGGACGCCAGTGATGCCTTGCCCTGTGACCACCTGCAGGGCAGCAATCAGCAGCGCCATGCCGCTTCGTTCACGACGCGTCTGGACCGTGAAACCACGCGGCAACTGTTGCAGGACGCCCCCGCCGCCTACCGCACTCAGATCAACGACCTGCTACTGACAGCGTTGGCACAGGTAGTCGGTGGCTGGACCCAGCGCGAAGAAGTATTGGTGCGCCTGGAAGGCCATGGCCGTGAAGACCTGTTCGATGACATCGACCTGAGCCGCACGGTGGGCTGGTTCACCAGCATGTACCCGGTCAAGCTCAGCCCCCAGTCTGACGTGGCGAGCTCGATCAAGACCATCAAGGAGCAACTGCGAGCGGTCCCGAACAAAGGCTTGGGCTACGGCCTGCTGCGTTACCTGGGCGGTACCGAGGCCAGCGCAACCCTGGCGGCACTGCCGCAGGGTGAGATCGTGTTCAACTACCTGGGCCAGTTCGACGGCAGCTTCGATGAGTCGGGGCTGTTCGTGCCCGCGCAGGAAAATGATGGCATCAAGCAGAACGAAGCGTCTGCGCTGAGCAGCCTGCTTTCCCTGAGTGGTCAGGTTTACGGGGGTGAGCTGCGCCTGGAGTGGGGCTATAGCCAGGCCATCCATGAGGCCGAAACCATCGAGCGACTGGCGACAGCCTACCAGCAGGCGTTGACCGAGATCGTTGCCCATTGCTGCCTGGAGCACAGCCGTGGCGTTACGCCATCGGACTTCCCGCTGGCCGGCCTCAACCAAATTCAGCTGGACAGCCTGCCGGTGCCTGCCACCCAGATTGCGGATATCTACCCGCTCTCGCCGATGCAGCAAGGGATGTTGTTCCACACGCTTTATGAAGAGCAGGCGGGTAACTACATCAACCAGTTGCGGGTGGATGTGGATGGCCTGGATGTGGAGCGCTTCAGGCAGGCCTGGCAAACGGCGCTGGACGCCCACCCTGTACTGCGCAGCGGCTTTGTTTGGCAGGGCACGCTCGATCAGGCGGTGCAAGTGGTGCACAAGCGCGTGGCGCTGCCGTTTACCGAGCATGACTGGCGCGGCCTGCCTGAACTGGAGCACGCGCTGCAGACACTTGCCGCAGGCGAGCGTGAGCAGGGCTTTACCCTGGACCAGGCACCTTTGTTGCGTTTGGTGCTGGTGCGTACCGGTGCTGGGCGCCACCAGTTGATCTACACCAGCCATCACATCCTCATGGATGGATGGAGCAGCTCACGCTTGCTGGGCGAGGTGCTGCAACACTACGCCGGTTACCCGCTGCCGGCCCAGGCAGGCAACTACCGTGACTACATCGCCTGGCTGCAACGCCAGGACGGTGCTGCGGCAGAAGCCTTCTGGAAGGTGCAGTTGAATGGCCTGCAGGCCCCCACGCACCTGGTTCAAGCCATTTGCGAACCGCAGGCAAGCACCGGCACGGGCCAGCACGATCTGGAGCAACATTTTGACGCGCAGCAAACCGCTCGCATCGAAACCTTTGCCCGTGCCAACCGGGTTACCGTCAATACCTTGGTGCAAGCTGCCTGGTTGCTGGTGCTGCAGCGCTACACCGGCCAGGCCAGCGTGTGCTTCGGTGCCACGGTTGCGGGGCGTCCGGCTGAGCTGGCGGGCGTCGAGGAGCAAATCGGCCTGTTCATCAACACCCTGCCGGTAGTCGGTGCCCCGCGTGCGGAGCAGACCGTGGGTGACTGGATTGCCCAGGTGCAGGCGAGCAACCTGGCCCTGCGCGAGTTCGAACATACGCCGCTTTACGATGTACAGCGTTGGGCCGGCCTGGGCGGCGAGGCGCTGTTCGACACCTTGGTGGTCTTTGAAAGCTACCCAGTGTCCGAGGCACTCAAGCAGGGCGCGCCAGGTGGTTTGCAGTTTGGTGATGTGGGTATTCAGGAGCAGACCAATTACCCGTTGACCCTGTTGGTAAGCCTCGGCGAGACATTGTCGATCCAGTACCGCCATGACCTCGCGCGGTGGAACCCGGCCACCCTCCAGCAGGTCGCTCGCCACCTGAGCCATCTGCTGCAAGCCATGACTCAGGATGCAGGCCGAGTGCTCGGCGAGCTGTCGTTGTTTGATGCCGATGAGCAACAACAGATCCTGCAAGGCTGGAACCCCAGCCACGGGCAGTATCCGGATCATCGCGCTATCCACCACCTGATAGAGGCCCAGGTGCAACGTGCACCGAACGCGCCGGCCCTGGCCTTCGGTGAGCAGACGATGAGCTATGGCGAGCTCAACCGCCGTGCCAACCGGCTGGCACACAAGCTGCGCGAGCTTGGCGTTGGCCCGGATGTGCGGGTGGGTATTGCCATGGAGCGCGGCCTGGAGATGGTGATTGGGCTGCTGGGCATCCTCAAGGCCGGCGGCGCTTATGTCCCGCTGGACCCAGGCTACCCGAGCGAGCGTCTGGCTTACCTGTTCGAAGACAGTGGTATCGAGCTGTTGCTGACCCAGAAGCATCTGGCCGACGCCCTGCCGGTGCCTGCTGAGGTGCAGTGCCTGGATATCGTCGCTGATGCGTTTGCCGGCTACAGCGATGCCAACCCGGCGATCGCGTTGACACCGGACAACCTGGCCTACGTGATCTACACCTCGGGCTCCACCGGCAAGCCCAAGGGCACCCTGCTGCCGCACGGCAACGTGGTGCGGTTGTTTGCAGCGACCCACGACTGGTTTGCCTTCGACGCGAGCGACGTGTGGACGGTGTTCCACTCCTATGCCTTCGACTTCTCGGTGTGGGAGCTGTTTGGGGCGCTGGTGTATGGCGGCAAGGCGGTGATCGTGGCCAAGGATGTGGCTCGTGACTTCGACGCGTTCCATGCCTTGCTGGCGCGCGAGCACGTGACCGTGCTCAACCAGACGCCTTCGGCTTTCAAACAGCTGATGCCTGTTGCCTGTGAGCGGGCAACGGCAGGGCAGAAGCTGGCGCTGCGGCACGTGGTGTTTGGCGGCGAGGCGTTGGAAGTTGCAAGCCTCAAACCCTGGTTCGAGGTGTTCGGCGACAGCCAGCCACGGTTGATCAACATGTACGGCATCACTGAAACCACGGTGCACGTCACTTACCGGCCGATCACCCTCGAAGACTTGCACAAGGGCGCGACCAGCCCTATTGGTGAGGTCATTCCCGACCTTAGCTGGTACTTGCTCGATGCAGCGCTGAACCCTGTGGTACCCGGAGGGCATGGCGAGCTGGTGATCGGTGAGGCCGGCCTGGCCCGTGGCTACCACGGCCGTGCAGGGTTGACCGCCGAGCGCTTTGTGCCCAACCCGTATGGCGCACACGGCGGCCGCCTGTACCGCTCGGGGGACCTGGCCCGCTACCGCACCGACGGGGTGATCGAGTACATGGGCCGGATCGACCATCAGGTGAAGATTCGCGGCTTCCGCATCGAGCTGGGCGAGATCGAAACCTGCCTGCTGAACCAGCCGGCAGTGCGTCAAGTCGCGGTCCTGGCCCAGGAGGGGCCGAGTGGCCCGCAACTGGTGGGGTATGTGGTGCCTGCCGACGTCGCGGCGCTCGCCAGCGTCGAGGCCCAGGCCGCCCTGCGCGACACCTTGCGTGCTTCGCTCAAGGCTGACCTGCCGGATTACATGGTGCCAGCACATCTGCTGTTGCTGGACACCTTGCCGCTCACCGTAAACGGCAAGCTCGACCGCAAGGCCTTGCCACAACCGGATGCACGCCTGCTGCAGAGCGAGTACCTCGCCCCACGCAGTGAGCTTGAACAGCAAGTTGCAGCTGTCTGGGCCGAGGTACTGAAGCTGGAGAAAGTCGGGTTGACCGACAACTTCTTCGAGCTGGGCGGCCATTCGCTGTTGGCAACCCAGGTGCTGGCCCGTCTGCAGATCGAGCTGGGCATCAACCTGCCGCTGGCCCTGTTGTTCCAGGCTGAAAACCTGCAGGCCTACGCGGCCATGATCAGTGAACTGAATACCAATAGTAACGAAGACCTGGATGAGCTCCAGGACTTCATGAATGAGCTTGAGGCAATTTGAGATGCACATGGATAAAAGAAATTCGGACCTGGTCCAGCGCTTCGTTCGGCTGCCTCTTGCACAGCGCAAGCTCTTTCTCGAAAAGCTGAGTGACAAAGGCATCAGCCTCGCGCAGTTGCCCATTCCGGTCGTGCGCCATGAGGTAGAAAGGCCCGAGCTTTCCTATGCTCAGCAACGCCAATGGTTCCTTTGGCAGTGGGAGCCGGAGAGCGCGGCCTACAACATCCCCACTGCCTTGAAGTTCAAAGGGGCACTGGACACAACTGCACTGCGGCGCAGTTTTGAAACGCTGATCGCCCGCCATGAGACGCTGCGCACCACCTTCCACCTGGAGGGCGAGCAGGCCGTGCAGCGGCTACACGAAGAGCAACTTTTTGAGTTGTCGCTGGAGGACCAGCAACAGGCAGACGAGCAGGCTGTTCGCGGGTGGGTCGAGGCTCAGGCGCGTCAGCCTTTCGACCTGGCCAACGGGCCGCTGCTGCGGGTCAAATTGTTGCGCCTGGCGGAGCGCGAACATGTGTTGGCGGTAACCCTGCACCACATTGTTTCCGACGGTTGGTCCATGCCGGTGATGGTGGAAGAACTTGTCCGTCTTTATGAGGGCTACAGCCAAGGCCAGGAGGTTACGCTGCCGGCGCTGCCCATCCAGTACGCCGACTACGCCATCTGGCAGCGTCGTTGGATGGAAGCTGGGGAGCAGGAGCGCCAGCTGGCCTACTGGAAGGAACAGCTGGGCGATGAACAGCCGGTCCTTGAATTGCACACCGACCGACCACGCCCAGCAGTACCGAGCGGTGCCGGTGCTTGTGTCGGCATCAGCTTGCCGCCTGAGCTGGCGGCATCGCTCAAGCAATGCGCGCAACAGCAGGGCGTGACGTTGTTCATGCTGTTGCTGGCGAGCTTCCAGGTGCTGCTGCACCGGTATTCCGGGCAGGCGGACATTCGTGTGGGTGTGCCAGTGGCCAACCGCAACCGGGTGGAGACGGAGCGCTTGATCGGCTTTTTCGTCAACACACAGGTACTCAGGGCCGAGTTCGCTGCAGATGCCCACTTCAATGACCTGTTGGCGCAGATCAAACAGCGTGTGCTGGGGGCCCAGGCCCATCAAGACCTGCCATTCGAGCAATTGGTCGAAGCCTTGCAGCCTGAACGGAGCTTGAGCCATAGCCCCTTGTTCCAGGTGATGTACAACCACCAGACGCAGGTCAAAGGTGAGCGCCACAGCTTGCCCGGCCTTGAGGTCGAAGGGGTGGCCTGGAGCAATGATACGGCCCAGTTCGACCTGAAGCTGGACACCGTCGAGCACGCGGGTGGGATCGAGGCCGCACTGACCTACGCAACCGATTTGTTCGAGGCGCCGACCCTTGAGCTCATGGCGCAACATTGGCGTAACCTGCTGGAAGGTATTGTCAGCCAACCTGGGCAGCAGGTTGCTGATTTGCCTTTGCTGAGCCATCAAGAGCAGCAGGCGATGGTGCAGGGGTGGAACGCCACCGCCGCCGAATTCCCAGTCGAGCGCAGCATTCACTCGCTGATCGAAGCCCAGGTGTTCACCACCCCGGACGCCCCGGCGTTGGTGTTTGGTGAGCAGACCCTGAGCTACGCCGAACTCAACGGCAAAGCCAACCAGCTGGCGCACAAGCTGCGTGAACTCGGCGTGGGCCCGGACGTGCTGGTGGGCATCGCCATGGAGCGCAGCCTGGAGATGGTCATCGGCTTGCTGGGTATCGTCAAAGCCGGTGGCGCCTATGTGCCGCTGGACCCGGAGTACCCGCAGGACCGCCTCAGCTACATGTTCGAAGACAGCGGCATTGCCTTGCTGCTGACCCAGTCGCACCTGCGCGATGCCTTGCCGATCCCGGCTGGGCTGCGCAGCCTGGACCTGGACAGCGAAAACCTCGATGGCTACAGCGATGCCAACCCAGCTATCGACATGGTCCCGCTGAACCTCGCCTATGTGATCTACACTTCCGGCTCCACCGGCCGCCCGAAAGGCGCCGGCAACAGCCACCAGGCACTGGTCAACCGCCTGTGGTGGATGCAGAAGGCCTATGGCCTGGACGCCAGTGACAGCGTGCTGCAGAAAACCCCGTTCAGCTTTGACGTGTCGGTGTGGGAGTTCTTCTGGCCACTGATGACCGGCGCGCGCCTGGTCATGGCCCAGCCGGGCGCCCACCGCGACCCGCAGCTGCTGGTCGACACCATCAACCAGTACGCCATCAGCACCTTGCACTTCGTGCCGTCGATGCTGCAGGCGTTCATGACCCACGAAGCGGTGGAAAGCTGCCGCAGCCTCAAGCGTGTGGTGTGCAGTGGCGAGGCACTGCCGGCCGAGCTGGCGCGCCAGACTCTGCAGCGCCTGCCAGGGGCCGGCCTGTACAACCTGTACGGCCCGACCGAAGCGGCCATCGACGTCACCCACTGGACCTGCCGCGCGGACGAAAGCATCAGCGTGCCAATCGGCCAGCCGATCGACAACCTCAAGACCCACATCCTCGAAGGCAGCCTGCAACCTGCAGTACGCGGCAGCGCCGGCGAGCTGTACCTGGGCGGCGTAGGTTTGGCACGTGGTTATCACCAGCGCCCAGCGCTGACGGCCGAGCGCTTCGTGCCGGACCCGTTCAGCGATAACGGCGGGCGCCTGTACCGCACCGGTGACCTGGCGCGTTACAACGCCGATGGCGTGATCGACTACGCCGGGCGTCTCGACCACCAGGTGAAGATCCGCGGGTTGCGGATTGAACTGGGTGAAATCGAAGCGCGCCTGCTGGAATTGCCAGCGGTGCAGGAAGCGGTGGTGCTGGCCCAGGACGGGCCGAGCGGTAAACAGTTGGTGGGCTATGTGGTACCCGCCAACAGCACGCAAGACGAGGCCGCCTTGCGCGACAGCCTGCGTGAGGCCCTCAAGGCCGGCCTGCCAGATTACATGGTGCCCGCGCACCTGCTGCTGCTGGGCAAGCTGCCGGTAACACCGAACGGCAAGCTGGACCGCAAGGCCCTGCCGCAACCGGATGCCAGCCTGCTGCAAGGCGAGTACGTGGCGCCGCAGAGCGAGCTGGAGCAACAGATCGCAGCGATCTGGGCGGATGTGCTGAAGCTGGAGAAGGTCGGCCTGACCGACAACTTCTTCGAGCTGGGTGGTGATTCGATCATCTCGCTGCAGGTGGTCAGCCGTGCCCGACAGCAAGCCATCCAGTTCACGCCCAAAGAGCTGTTCCTCAACCAGACCGTGCAGGCGCTGGCAGCGGTCGCCCGGCGTGCGTCCCAAAGCGCAGTCGATCAGGGGCCGGTGACGGGTGTCACGCCCTTGCTACCGATCCAGCACGGGTTCTTCGAGGCGAAGATGCCAGCGCCTCATCACTGGAACCAGTCCGTGTTGCTGGCGCCCAGCGAAACACTGCTGAGCGAACCGCTGAATGCCGCGTTGCTGGCCCTGGTCGAGCATCATGACGCGCTGCGACTGCGCTTCGGCGCGCAGGCCACCTTCGGCCCCCCTGAAACGACCGCGTTGTTGTGGGTCAGGCCATGTGCGGATGAACAGGCGTTGCATCGCGTCGCCGATGAGGCACACCGTAGCCTGAGTCTGGAGCAAGGCCCTCTGCTACGTGCTGTGTTGGTCGAGATGCCGGAGGGTGAGCAGCGCTTGCTGTTGGTCATCCACCATCTGGCGGTGGACGGTGTGTCGTGGCGGGTGCTGCTGGAAGACTTGCAACAGGCCTACCAGTCGCTGCGTGCAGGGCAAGCGCTGAAGCTGCCGGCCAAGACCAGTTCGTTCAAGGCCTGGGCAGAGCACCTGCAAGCTTACGCCCAAGGCGCCGAGCTGCAGGCTGAGCTGGGCTACTGGCAGGCGCAGTTGCAGGGCGCCAGCGATACCTTGCCTTGCGACCATCCGCAGGGGGGCAATCAACAGTGTCATGCCGCTTCGGTCAGCACCCGCCTGGACCGGGAAACTACCCGGAAACTGCTGCAGGAGGCCCCAGCAGCCTACCGCACACAGATCAACGACCTGCTGCTGAGCGCCTTGGCGCGCGTGGTTGGGCGTTGGACGGAGCAAGATGAAGTACTGGTGCGCCTGGAAGGCCACGGCCGTGAAGACCTGTTCGATGGCATCGACCTGAGCCGCACGGTGGGCTGGTTCACCAGCATGTACCCGGTCAAGCTCAGCCCCCAGGCTGACGTGGCGAGTTCGATCAAGACCATCAAGGAGCAACTGCGAGCGGTCCCGAACAAAGGGCTGGGCTACGGCCTGCTGCGTTACCTGGGCGGCGCCGAGGCCAATGCGGCCCTGGCAGCGTTGCCGCAGGGTGAGATCGTGTTCAACTACCTGGGCCAGTTCGATGGCAGTTTCGATGAGGCGGGGTTGTTCGTACCTGCCAAGGAATATGCCGGCGCCCCACAGGACGCGCAGGCCCCTCTGGGTAGCCTGCTGGCGCTCAACGGGCAGGTTTACGGCGGTGAGCTGAAACTGGGCTGGAACTTCAGCCGGGAGCAATTCGATGAAGCGACGATTGAGCGGCTGGCCAATGACTACGCTGAAGAGCTCAAGGCACTGATCGCTCATTGCTGCCAGCCAGAGCACCGCAGCGTCACGCCTTCGGACTTCCCGTTGGCCGGGCTAACCCAGGCGCAACTGGATGGCCTGCCGGTACCGCCGGAGCAGATCGCCGACGTTTACCCGCTGTCACCCATGCAGCAGGGCATGCTGTTCCACACGCTGTACGAGCAGGAAGCCGGCAGCTACATCAACCAACTGCGAGTCGATGTAGACGGGTTGGACGTGGAGCGCTTCAAGCAGGCCTGGCAGGCAGCGCTGGATGCCCATGACATCCTGCGAAGCGGCTTCGTCTGGCAGGGAGAACTGAACCAGGCAGTGCAAGTGGTGCGCAAGCGGGTTGCCCTGCCGTTCAGCGCGTTTGACTGGCGCGCCCAGCCGATGTTGGAAAGCGCCTTGCATGCGCTGGCTGAAAGCGAGCAGCAGCAAGGGTTCGTGCTGGACGAGGCGCCC
Organism: Pseudomonas sp. ITEM 17296; assembly: GCF_028895205.1. Classification (NCBI taxonomy): domain Bacteria; kingdom Pseudomonadati; phylum Pseudomonadota; class Gammaproteobacteria; order Pseudomonadales; family Pseudomonadaceae; genus Pseudomonas; species Pseudomonas sp. ITEM 17296. The sequence continues at coordinate 177,660 of NZ_WJRS01000005.1, forward strand.
TTGTTGCGGCTGGTGCTGGTACGTACAGACGCCGATCGGCATCACTTGATTTGCACCCATCATCACATCCTCATGGATGGCTGGAGCACCTCTCGGCTACTGGGCGAAGTGTTGCAGCGTTACACCGGCCACGCGCTGGCCACTCAGCCTGTGCACTACCGCGATTACATCGGTTGGCTGCAGCAGCAGAGTGCGAGTGCTGCCCAGACCTTCTGGCAGGGCCAACTGGCCAGCCTGGAAGAACCGACCCGTCTGGCTCAGGTGCTGCGTAGCGCGTCGGCGCAAGAACTGCCTGGCCAGGGTGAGCTTCATCAGGTGTTCGATCAGGCATTGACCCAGCGCATCGAAGGGTTTGCAAGAGCCAATCGGGTAACCGTCAATACGTTGGTTCAGTCGGCGTGGCTGCTTCTGCTGCAACGCTACACCGGGCAATCCACTGTGTGTTTCGGCGCTACCGTGGCCGGGCGCCCTGCAGAGCTACCGGGGGTGGAGGAACAGATCGGCCTGTTCATCAATACATTGCCGGTCATTTGTGCACCACGCTCGGAGCAGAGCGTGGCCGAATGGATCGAACAGGTGCAGGCGAGCAACCTGGCCCTGCGCGAGTTCGAACACACGCCGCTCAATGAGGTTCAGCGCTGGGCAGGCTTGGGGGGCGAGGCGCTGTTCGATACCCTGATGGTGTTCGAGAACTATCCGGTTTCCCAGGCGCTTCAGGAAGGGGCGCCACAGGGGCTGAGTTTCGGCGTGGTTTCACACCGTGAGAAGACCAACTACCCCCTGACCCTGGCGGCCATGCTCGGGGAAACTTTGTCCATCCAATACAGCTATGACCGCGCGTCCTGGAGCGAAGCCAGTATTCAGCGAGTGTCCGATCACTTGTTCAATCTGCTGCAAGCGCTCATTGCGGATGCGAGCACTGCGCTGGGAGAGCTGTCGTTGCTCGGCAGCACCGAGCGTCAGCAGATCCTCCACGAGTGGAACCGCAGCGAAGCCGTTGCGCTAACCGGCAAGTGCGCTCACCAGTTGATCGAAGCACAGGCACACCAGCGTCCGGATGCGGTGGCGCTGGTGTTCGACGACCAGCAACTGAGCTACCGCGAGCTGGACCTGCGCAGTAACCAGTTGGCGCGCAAGCTCATGGAGCAAGGAGTAGTACCGAACACACTGGTGGGTATTGCTGCCGAACGTGGGCTTGCGTTGGCTGTAGCCTTGATTGCCATCCACAAGGCCGGTGCGGCTTATGTGCCTTTGGACCCGGACTATCCGCAAGATCGGTTGGCCTATCTGATTCAGGACAGTGGCATCGGTGTGCTGCTGGCGGACGCGGCCTCCATGGCGCGTCTGCCAATGCCTGACGGCTTGCCGTGCGTGGGTCTGGAGCAAGGCGGGCAGTGGCTGGAGCACCTCAGTGCCCAGCCGCTGGAAACACAGGTCACAGCAGACAGCCTGGCGTATGTGATCTACACCTCGGGCTCCACCGGCATGCCCAAGGGTGTAGCCATTGCTCACCATGCGCTGTCGGTTTTCTGCGAGGTTGCCAGTGGCTACTCGCGCCTGTCAGCCGAAGACCGCGTGTTGCAGTTCGCGACGTTCAGTTTTGATGGGTTCATCGAGCAGTTCTTCCCGCCACTGTCCCGGGGGGCTTGCATCGTGATGCGCGGTCAACAGCTCTGGGATACCGACACCTTCAGCCAACAGATCATTCGGCATGGGGTAACCGTCGCCGACCTGCCTGCCGCGTATTGGCGCTTGCTGGCACTCGATCGCCGCAAGCCTGAGGCCTATGGCCAATTGAAGCAGATCCATGTCGGTGGCGAAGCCGTGGCCCTCGATGGCCTGCAAGCCTGGCTGGCAGATGGCCCGCCGGCAGTACGCTTGCTCAACACCTATGGGCCGACTGAAGCCACGGTGGTCGCCACGACCTATGACTGCTCGCGCCTGGCCCATGCCCCGGCGGCAGACAGCGGTGTGCCGATTGGTCGCGCATTGCCTGGGCGGGTGATGCGCGCGCTGGACGGCGGATTGTCGCCGACCGCGATTGGCGTAGCCGGTGAACTGTACATTGGCGGTGACGGGTGCCTGGCGCGTTGTTACCACCAGCGACCGTCGCTGACGGCAGAACGTTTCATCCCGGACCCATTCGATGAAGTCGGCGGGGGGCGGCTGTACCGCACGGGGGATCTGGGGTATTTCGACGAGCAGGGTGAAATCGCCTACCGCGGCCGCGTTGATCATCAGGTGAAGGTGCGCGGCTTCCGCATTGAGTTGGGAGAGATCGAGCAGCATCTGCAGGCGAATCCGCAGGTGCGCGAGGCCGCCGTGATCGCTGTCGATCAGGCGGCTGGCAAACAGCTGTGCGGCTATGTGGTGCCGACCGATGAAGTCGAGGACGAAAGCGACCTGCGTGCCTCCTTGAAGCAGTACCTGAAGGCCAGCTTGCCGGACTACATGATCCCGACCTACCTGGTGATCATGCAGCACATGCCGATGACGCCAAGCGGCAAGCTGGACCGCAAGCGCTTGCCTGCTGCCGATCACGATCAGTCGCAAAAAGACTATGTGGCCCCGCAGGGCGCGCTTGAACAGCAACTGGCTGAAATTTGGGCGGGCGTGCTGAAACTGGAGCAGGTCGGCGTTACCGACAACTTCTTCGAACTGGGTGGCGACTCGATCATTTCCCTGCAGGTGGTCAGCCGCGCCCGTCAGGCCGGTATCCAGTTCTCACCCAAGGAGCTGTTCCAGCATCAGACGGTTCAGGAACTGGCAGCGGTGGCCCGGCGTGTCGTCGGCACCTCCATTGATCAAGGCAGGGTGACGGGATCGTCGCCACTGACACCGATTCAGCAATGGTTCTTCAAAGAGGACATCGCCGCTCGGCATCACTGGAACCAGTCGGTATTGCTGCAACCTGGCGAAGTTATTGTCGCTGAGCAGTTGCATGCGGCGTTGCACGCGGTGCTCGATCACCACGATGCGCTGCGCATGCGCTTCGAGCAGGTCGAGGGGGCGTGGCGAGCCGAGTTCACCGCTGATGCGGCTCAGGATCTGGTCTGGGTGCGGACACTGGCCGCCGAAGAAGACCTGCTCGATATCGCAGAGCAGGCGCAGCGCAGCCTGGACCTTGGGCAAGGCCCGCTGCTACGGGCGCTGCTGGTCGGGCTGCCAGATGGCAGCCAGCGCTTGCTGCTGGTGATTCACCACTTGGTGGTGGACGGTGTGTCGTGGCGCTTGCTGCTGGAGGACTTGCAGCAGGCCTACCAGGCACTGAGGGACGGGCAGCCGGTGACCCTGCCGGCCAAGACCAGCTCGCTCAAAACATGGGCCGAGCACTTGCAACACTACGCACAAGGCGAACCCCTGCGTGCCGAATTGACCTACTGGCAAAACCAGCTGCAAGGGGCAAGCGATGAATTGCCTTGCGATCACCCACAAGGTGGCAACCAGTTGCAGCACGCCACCTCGGTCAGCACCCGCCTGGACCGCGAAACCACGCGACAACTGCTGCAGGACGCCCCAGCTGCCTACCGAACGCAAATCAACGACCTGCTGCTGACCGCCCTGGCACGAGTAATCAGCCGCTGGACCCAGCGCAGTGACGTATTGGTGCGCCTGGAGGGGCATGGCCGTGAAGACCTGTTCGATGACGTAGACCTGAGCCGTACGGTGGGCTGGTTCACCAGCATGTACCCCGTCAAGCTCAGCCCGCAGGCCGACCTGGCCGGCTCGATCAAAACCATCAAAGAACAGCTGCGAGCAGTGCCGAGCAAAGGCCTGGGCTATGGCCTGCTGCGCTACCTGAGTGGTGCTCAGGCCGCTGAGACGCTGGCTGCGCTGCCGCAGGGCGAGATCGTGTTCAACTACCTGGGGCAGTTCGACGCAAGTTTCGATGAGCAAACAGGGCTGTTCGTACCGGCCAAAGAGTACGGCGGCGCAAGCCATGATGCGTGCGCCCCGTTGGGTAGTTTGCTGGCAGTGAACGGGCAGGTGTACGGCGGTGAACTGGAACTGGCCTGGTCGTTCAGTTCGCAGCTGTTCGAACGCTCGACCGTCCGCGGGCTGGCAGATGCCTATGCCGAGGAGCTCAAATCACTGGTAACTCACTGTTGCCAGGAACAACATCGAGGCGTCACACCGTCCGACTTACCATTGGCCGGCCTGACCCAGGCGCAACTCGACAGCTTGCCGGTACCTGCCTTGCAGGTCGGCGACATCTATCCGTTGTCGCCCATGCAGCAAGGGATGCTGTTCTACAGCGCGCAGGGAGCGGAAGGGGGGATCTACATCAACCAGACTTCGGTGGCGGTGGAAGGCTTGGTGATCGAGCAGTTCGTCGAGGCGTGGAATTTCGTGATCGCGCGTCACGATATCTTGCGTACCGGCTTCTGGTCGGCGGGCCACTTGGCGCAGCCACTGCAGATTGTCCATCGTCATCTGAACTTGCCGATCCGCGTGCTGGACTGGCGCGACCGTACTGTCACGCAAGAGGCCTTGGAGGCGTTGGCCGCGTCAGAGTCGGGTGAAGCGTTCGACATGATGTCGGCGCCCTTGATGCGGGTCATCCTGGTGCGCCTGGACGACCATCGCATGCAATTGATCTGGACCCGTCACCACATTCTGATGGATGGCTGGAGTAACGCCAGACTGCTGGGAGAGGTGTTCCAGGCTTATCATGGGAAGGCTTTCGACAGCCCTAAAGGACGGTTCGGCGATTACATCCGTTGGCTCGATGGGCAGTCGCAGGCACAGCTGGAAGCATTTTGGAGCAGCAAGCTTGGGGCGCTCGAAGGCCCGACCTTGTTGGCGGACACTCTCGCACCCAAGCCCGCTGGCCAACTGCCAGGGCATGCCGCGCTCTACTTGCACTGGGATGCCAAGCGCACCGAGAACCTGCGTGAGCGCGCCCAGCGCCTGCGCGTGACACCCAACACGCTCGTCCAGGCGACCTGGCTGCTATTGCTGCAGCGTTATACCGGCCAACAGACGGTCTGCTTCGGTGCGACCGTGGCGGGCCGCCCCGCCTCTTTGCCGGGGGCCGACGAGATGCTGGGCCTGTTCATCAATACCTTGCCGGTGGTGCAGACGCCGGAGCCGCAGCAAAAGGTCAGTGACTGGTTGCAGCAATTGCAGAGCTACAACCTGGAGCTGCGCGACCACGAACATGCTGCGCTCTCCAACGTGCAACGCTGGGCGGGTCGTCCGGGGCAGCCGTTGTTCGACAGCATCCTGGTCTTTGAAAACTACCCTGTGGGTGAGCGCTTGCAGGGCGATGGCAGCGGTACGTTGCAATTTGGCGAGGTCAATGATCGCGACGTCACCAACTATGCGATGGACCTGGCCGTGCATCTGAATGACACCTTCTCGGTGGAGTTCATGTACCTGCGTAGCCGTTTCACCGAAGCGGCTACCGAAGCCATCCGCAGCAGTTTCGAATGCCTGCTCAGCGCGATGCTGGATGATCCGCATGCCACGATCGGCAACCTGGAAATGCTCAGCGCCGTACAAATACAGCAAGCGGCTCAGCGCAATCTGTTGCAACCAAGCGAGCCGAATGGCCCTCGGCTTGCGCAGGTCATCGCCCGGCATGCGCAGTCATACCCCGATGCGGTGGCGGTCATCTGCGCCGATCAGCAACTGAGCTATGCGCAACTGGAGGACCGTGCCAACCGCCTGGCTCATCACCTGATCGGCCTTGGCGCCCGTCCGGAAGTCACCGTGGGGGTGGCCCTGGAACGTTCAGTCGAGGTGATCGTGGCCTTCCTCGCGGTGATGAAGACAGGCGCTGCCTATGTGCCGCTGGACATTGATTATCCTCAGGAGCGCTTGCAGTGGATTGTCGAGGATTCGGCCATGCACTTGCTGCTGACCAGCAGCGGCCTGCGCGAGCGGTTCCCGGAGGTGGAGCATTGCGTGGCGCTGGACCGTTTGGCGTTGGCTGAGCAGGCTGCGAGTGTGCCTGAGGTCTCGGTGATGGACGACAACCTTGCCTACCTGATCTACACCTCGGGCTCGACCGGCAAACCGAAAGGCGTCGCGGTGAGCCATGGCCAGATCCGTATGCACTGCCAGGCTATCGCGCAGCTTTATGAGATGGACGCGTCCACCCGCGAATTGCTGTTCATGTCGTTTGCCTTCGATGGTGCCCAGGAACGCTGGCTGTCGACACTCTCCTCGGGTGGTTGCCTGATCGTGCGGGACAATCGCTTGTGGACTGCTGAGGAGACCTTGCAGGTGCTGCATGAGCAGCGCATCGACATTGCCTGCTTCCCACCGGCGTACCTGCAGCAAATGGCCGAGTTTGCCGAAAGCCAACAGCAGGCTGCACCGCCTGTGCGCATTTATTGCTTCGGCGGTGATGCAGTGCCTGACGCTTTGTTCGAGTTGGTCAAGCGCACTTTGCAGCCCCAATACCTGACTAACGGTTACGGCCCCACCGAGACGGTGGTCACGCCGCTGCTGTGGAAAGTATCGGCGCAACAGGCCTGCGCCGCGGTCTATGCGCCGATCGGTGAGCGGGTTGGTCAGCGCACACTGCATGTGCTCGACCAGGACCTCAACCCGTTGCCTGATGGGGTGGCTGGAGAGCTGTACATTGGTGGTGAGGGTGTTGCACGAGGTTACCATCAGCGTGCAGCCCTTACTGCCGAGCGCTTCGTTGCCGACCCATTCGGTCAAGGTGCACGCCTGTACCGCACCGGTGACCGAGTACGCCGCCGCGCAGATGGGGTGATCGACTTCATCGGGCGCTTGGACAATCAGCTGAAAATTCGCGGTTTCCGCATTGAGCCGGGTGAGATCGAAGCGCGCCTGCGCAATCTGCCAGAGGTCAGGGATGCGGTGGTTGTTGCACGGGAGGGTGCAACGGGCAAGCAACTGGTCGGTTATGTCGTGACCGGCACAGGCGTAACGACGCCTGGCCAGTTGCGCGATGCCTTGCGTGCTGAGCTTCCGGACTACATGGTGCCAGCACAACTTGTGCTGCTGGCGGCCATGCCCCTTACCCCGAATGGCAAGATCGACCGTAAGGCGCTGCCAGCGCCTGAGCTGGGCGGGCAGCGTGTACGTCTGGCGCCGCGTAACGGCATCGAACGGGTATTGGTGCAGATATGGCAAGACGTGCTGGGGGTGGAGGCGCTGGGCATCGACGACAACTTCTTCGAACTGGGCGGCGACTCATTGCGTGTGCTGAAAATGCTGTCAAAAGTACGCAGCCACGATGATCTGCCCATCGAGTTGAAGCTGCGCGATGTGATGGCCAAGCCGACAATCGGTGAGTTGTCTGGCTATTCGGCCGATGAGGCAAGCCTTGATCCACTGCTATTGCTCAACACCCGTGTCGATCAGGCACCTGCGCTGTTCTGCCTGCATGCCGGCTTTGGTACGGTGTTCGATTACGAGCCTCTGGCTCGTCGCCTGGATGGGTATTGCAGTGTCTACGGTATCCAGTGCCGCATGTTGCTTGACCGCGAATGGCAAGACGATTCGCTCCAGTCGATGGCGATTGAGTATGCGCAGTACATTCGCCAGAAGCAGCCCGAAGGGCCGTACCGGTTGGCAGGCTGGTCACTGGGTGGGGCGTTGGCGGTACTTGTCACCCAAGAGCTGGAAAACCAGGGGCAGAAGGTCGCATTGCTTGGTTTGGTTGACAGCTTCATTCCGGCAGGCCTGCAAGAGTCGTTCTCTGATGACTGGAGCCAGGATTTGCAGGGCTTCCTGAGTGTAGTTCTGGGAGGGGCCAAGGACGACCTGGTGGTGCCTGGCGTTTCTGCCGATAGCGACGTCGTTCATTTGCAGGGAGTGATCGATCAGGTCCGTTCGGCCCAGGCGCTGCAATCGGCCTATGCCGAAATCGACAGTGCCGAACTGGCTCATACCTTCGTCGTGGCCATGCGTTTGAAAGCGTTGTCGCAGCAGCTTGCCGGGCTTCCGCAGACCAAGGCTATGGCGCATTGCTGGTGGGCTGGGAACACGGCCGGCGCGGTGCTGGGAGACGCGGTCCATTGTCAGGTGGACGCTGGCCATTACGACATCCTCAAGGCCTCTGAGGTGATCGAAGGGCTGGCAGTGCAGTTGATTCAGGAGGGTTCAATGGTGGAGTGAGGGTAGCTTCCCGTTTTTTGGGGGGCTTGTTGCTGGATCTTCTGCGCCGTTGAGATCGAGCGCCGCCTGCGCGGCGCTTCGCAGCACAAGGCTGCTCCTACAGCTTTTTCGGGCCAGTGAGTCCTGAGCGCGCGGCCCTTTGGCGTCCACCTCGATATCGTGTGGAACAAACAAGGCGGTCGCGCGCGTAGGTACAGGCGTAATTGGCCCGAAACAGCTGTAGGAGCAGCCTTGTGCTGCGAAGCGCCGCGCGGGCGGCGCTCGATTTGCGCCCCCTCAGAACCCAAGACAAGCACCTGGCAGCCTTCACCCTATTTCTCGCCAAACACATCGCAGCCACGCTTCCCAGGCATCACGTGAAGCCCCTTTTGTTGGGGACTTGTTGCTGGATCTTCTGCGCCGTTGAGATCGAGCGCCGCCTGCGCGGCGCTTCGCAGCACAAGGCTGCTCCTACAGCTTTTTCGGGCCAGTGAGTCCTGAGCGCGCGGCCCTTTGGCGTCCACCTCGATATCGTGTGGAACAAACAAGGCGGTCGCGCGCGTAGGTACAGGCGTAATTGGCCCGAAACAGCTGTAGGAGCAGCCTTGTGCTGCGAAGCGCCGCGCGGGCGGCGCTCGATTTGCGCCCCCCTCAGAACCCAAGACAGGCACCTGGCAGCCTTCACCCTATCTCTCGCCAAACAAATCGCAGCCACGCTTCCCCAGCATTACGTGAAGAACCTTTTTTTTGAGGCCCCAGCGTGGTCATGCGTTTGCGCGGGATTTGGTCAGGCGAGGGGGAGGTGATGCGAATGCTATACGAGCGGGAAAAACCCCTGGCGTTGACGCCAGGGGTCAAGGAGGATCAGAAGTCGTAACGCAGGTTCATCTGAGCATTGCGTGGCGCACCGTAGTGGCCGTAGTTGCCCGCGAAGCCGGCGTAGTATTTCTCATCGAAGAGGTTGTTGAGGTTCAGCGTTGTCGATAGATGGTCGGTGATCTGGTAGCGCGCCATCAGGCTGGCGACGTAGTAGTCATCCTGGGTAGCCCGGGTCTTGTACGACGAGAAGTACAAAGAAGTGCCAGAGTTCCAGTTAAGGCCACCCCCTACGGTCAGTTTGTCGAGCTCACCCGGCAGGCGGTACGTGGTCCAGAAGCGCAGGGAATCCATCGGCAGTTGCGTCAACATGCGATCGCCGTCGCCGTTCTCGGTCCTGGAATAGCTGTAGCCGGTTTGCACATTCCAGCCTGGCAGGATTTCACCCGTCAGCTCAAGGTCAACACCTCTGGTTTTAGCACCGTTGACAGCTTTATAGGCCTCTTCGCCATTCGTGCTGTCGGGGATGGTCTGGCCAGTACGCTCTGCCAGGTTGTCCCTTTCAATCCAGTAGACTGCTGCGCTGGCATTCAAGCGGCTGTCGAAGAACTCACCTTTCCAGCCCATCTCATAGTTCTTGCCAAGCACGGGGTCCAGTACCTTGCCTTCGATGTCACGTGCAGACTGGGGCTTGAAGATGTCGGTGTAGCTGACATACACCGACTGTTCAGGCGTGAGGTCGTATACGAGCCCTGCATAGGGGGTAACCACGCCGGTTTCGCCAATGTGATAGTCGGTCGGCGCACGGGCGATGGTGAGTACTTTTGAGTAGTAGTTGTAGCTGTAGTTGGTCCCGCGGGCGCCGAGGATCAGGTGAAGCTGGTCAGTGAAGTTAAGGCGTGTGGCGGCGAAGTAGCCGCTTTGCCGTGAGTTGATGTTGAAGTCCAGCAGCGGAATGTAACTGTCGGGCTTCTCCATGTAATTGTCCCAGCTGCCGAAGTTGAAGCTGTTCGACCCTGAGCCTAACGCAGAGAAGTGATCGTTGTTGTACTCGTTCCAGTTCCAGCCAAAGATCAAATCATGCGTTTGCCCGAGCAGCTCGAAGGGGCCTTGCAGGGTGACATCCACGCCTTTCTGGACTTGTTCGGCATGCGCCTTGCCAATGTCTGCAGATGCCTCGAGGGTCACCGGATCCAGCGATGAGGTGCCACTGGCGGTTTCATAGGTGGCATCGGCAAAATCACGGTCCACGTCCATGTAGTTGGCAGCGACCTTGAATTCCCAGTCGTTGGCCAGCTTCTGCTCGACATTGAGGGTGTAGTTCAGCGTCTCGTAATCGTCGAATGCCCAGCGCGCGCCCGAGCTGGTGGAGCGAGAAAAGTTGGTCTGTTGGCCGTTGCTGTACATCAGCGGTACGCCTGGGGCGCCATTGGCCTTGTACTTTTGATAATCGACGCCGAAACGTACCAGGGTGGAATCGGTCATGTCGGCTTCGACGACGCCGTAGACAATGTCCTTGCGCTGGCTGTACCAGTCCATGAAGGAGTTATTGTCTTGCTTGGCTGCGACGAAGCGGCCACGCACATTGCCGCTGTCAGTCAGCGGCCCGGACACGTCCGCCTCCAGGCGGTTGTAATCCCACGACCCTACACCAGCTTGTACATAAGACTGAAAGTGGCGTGTGGGGCGTTTGTGAATGATGTTGACTACACCACTTGGGTCGCCGGCACCGGTCATCAAACCGGTCGCACCCCTGACCACTTCAATCCGGTCGTAGAGCGCTGTGTCGAAAAACGTGCTGGGCAGGGTGCGGGTTTGGTTCTCCTGGGTCGTGGTGACGCCATCGATCTGATAGGTGTTGATCTGGCTGCCGCGGGAATAAATGTTGAAACGCTCGCCGCCATCCTGGGACATGGTAATGCCAGGGGTTTGGGTCAGCACATCGGTCATGCTGTGAAGCTGTTGGTCATCCATGCGCTGGCGGGTGATGACGCTGATCGACTGCGGGGTTTCGCGAAGCGACAGGTTCATCTTGGTGGCAGTGTTGGTGACCCCAGTGGTGTAGGAGCCAGTGCCCTCTGTGGTCGACCCTAGCGCGTGGCTATTCACGTTGGTTGGCGACAACTCCATCTGGCCTTCGGCATTCGCTGCGGCGGTTACGGTGACCGTATTGCCATCAATCTGGTAACGCAGCCCCGTCCCTTGCAGCAGCGTGCGCAGCGAGGACTGCAAATCATGCCGCCCCTTGAGCGCCGAAGAACGCAGCCCGCTGATGTCTTCCGGGCTGTACAGCAGTTGAGTATCCGTCTGCTTGGCCAGCGCCTGCAGTGCCGAGTTCATCGACTGCGCGGGAATATCCAGGGTCCATTCCTGTGCCTGCACCTGTGCAACCAGCGCAGAGGACAGCGCCAGGCCCAGGCCAATGCGTGACAGCGCACGCTGGGGGCGAAGGGAATGACGAATCAGTAAGGCTTTGGCAAGCGGGTTGAGCGCACTGGGCAATGGCATGGACATCTGTTGCGTTCTCGTTGGCAGAGGGGTTTTTTTCTATGTGCTGTATGTGACGCAGCACCTGTGAAAAACCGGAACGATTCTTATTGACTGTTTTTCCGCAGGTGCTGTTAACCGCGTCACAACGTTCAGAGTTCGCGGGCTACGCGAAAGCCGAGGAAGTCGCCACGGGTGGTCTTGAGGCGGTCGTTGCGGTTGGCCGAGCGCGAGAAGATCGGTGGCTCGCCCCAGTCGTTGCCGCGCATGTGCGCGCGGATGCACTTGGGGTCCTGGATCCAGGCGCTGCCGTCGCTGGGGGCGCCTTCGTAGCTTTCGTGGTAGCAGTCGGCGACCCACTCGTAGACGTTGCCGTGCATGTCGTACATGCCGAAGGCATTGGCCGGGTAGCTGCCCACGGGGGCGGTGAAGGTGTAGCCGTCACGGGGGCCGTAGGTGTTGGCGTGCTTGCTGATCTCGTACTTGCCCGGCTCGTCGAACGGGAAGGGGAACGGGCCGGTAGAGCCACCGCGGGCGGCGTATTCACGTTCAGCCTCGCTGACCATGCGGTAAGGCTTGCCGGTTTTTTTTGCCAGCCACACGGTGTAGGCCTGGACTTCGTCATAGTCGACGCAGACCGCAGGTTGGCGGGCTGTTTGTTTGTAGGTGGGCTTGCTGGCTTCGCACCAGCGCCCGGGGCGGTCGTCGCCGCTCTTGATGACGGTGCCGGTGGCCTTGATGTACGCGTCCAGCTCGCCGGCGGTGACCTGGTAGCGGCTCATCGCGAAAGGCTTGGCGAAGGTCACGGTGTGCAGCGGGCCTTCGTCGGGCTGGCGGCCGGCTTCGTCATCGGGTGCGCCCATCACGTAGCTGCCGGCGGGCAGTACCACCATCTCTGGGCAGTCCTTGCAGTCCTGGAATACATCACCTGGCTTGGCCGCGTGGGCGTAGGCGCTGACCAGCAGCAGGCAGGTGATCTGGGCTGGCCGGTAGAGCCAGGCTTTTGCGTTCATGAGTGGTCCTCGGAGCGGGTGAATGCGTGCGGCGTTTCGCATTCAGACGAGCCAAGGCGGTGAAAAATTAACCAATGGCCGCGCCTACAAAGGTCGGTTTAGCCAGTTGCCAGCCAGAAAACGCCGGGCTATAGTCCAGGCCATTGATCACATCCTGAAGACCTGTTCATGCCAGCCATCCCTTCCACCTCATGCTTTGCCTTCGCGCCAGTCGCGGGCGAGGTCGTGCGTGGTAGCCAGCAGCCGGCCATGATCAGTCACTACCCACCACCTGTCAGTGGCGTTGTAGGCGGCGTAGCTCCGCCTCTTTGCGTGGTCGTGCTGGGCTGATCGGCTTCTGGCCGCATCCCACCGCACTCGCAACCTACTGAACACGGTCGGCTACTTCCCTCGCTGAAGCGTACGCCCTCCGTTCGGCTCATTCGCCCGAAAGGTGGCAATACATGTCTGTCATTTCCAAAGCATCCGTGGCCTCGGCGGCCACCACCAGCCTGTTCGTCTTGCTGTGGAGCAGCGGGGCAATCGTCTCCAAGCTGGGCCTGGCGCACGCCAGCCCGTTCGCTTTCCTGTTATTGCGCTCGGCGCTGGCCCTTGCGGGCCTGTTGATGATCGGCCCCTTGTTGGGCCTGCGTTGGCCGCGCAGTCGTGGGGCGGTGCTGCGCGCCCTGGGCACCGGCTGCGTATTGTTGGGGGCCTACCAGATCTTCTATCTGCTGGCGCTCAATACCCATGTCACCCCTGGCGTGATGGCCACGGTGATGGGGGTGCAACCGATCCTCACCGTAGTACTGATGGAGCGTCAGCGTTCCTGGAGCCGGCTGTTCGGCCTGGGGCTAGGCCTTGCTGGCCTGGTGATGGTGGTCTATCAAAGCATCAACCTGGGTGGGGTGTCCCTGGCCGGCATGCTGTTCGCGCTGCTGGCGCTGGGCAGCATGACCTTGGGTTCGATCCTGCAGAAACGCATCACCGACAACCCCATGGGCACCTTGCCGTTGCAGTACCTGGCAGGGTTTGCCCTGTGCGCGCTGTTCGCCCCCTTGCAACCGTTGCACGTGCAGTGGACCGGCGGCTTCGTCGGTGCACTGCTGTGGATGGGGCTGGTGGTGTCGTTGCTGGCGACCCTGCTGCTGTATCGCCTGATCGCCAAGGGCAATCTGGTCAATGTCACCAGCTTGTTCTACCTGGTGCCTGCGGTGACTGCGGTGATGGATTTCCTGATCTTCGGTAACCGTTTGGCAGCGCTGAGCCTGCTGGGGATGGGGCTGATCGTGGTGGGCTTGCTGTTCGTGTTCCGCAAGCCGGCTGCGCGGTTGGCGGAGGCGTAGCGCTCTAGCGAAACTCTTCGGGGATGGTGTGCCGCAGCACGCCTTCCTCGAAGTCCAGCAGGTCGGCTTCGCGCTGGGTCAGCAGGTAGTAGAGCAAGGTGTCGAGCGCGCGCTGCGAGGGGACTTCGACGGCAAGCATCCTCACCGCCTGTTCTGCTTCGCAGTTGCAGCCAAAGTCTTGCAGGGCTGCGCGCACCTGGTCGAGCGTTTCCGGTGGCTTGACGATCACCCGGAACACCGAGCGGCCGCTGCTGATGCGCAAGCTGTCGAACCAGGTTTCACCGCTGTCCTCCCGCGTGTCGATGATGTCGCCCGGCGCAATGCCATAGACATAGAACGGGATGCCATCGACTTGGTAGCCGCCGTCGACTGCCTTGGCCCACAGGCCCTCGACCGAGGCCGGCGGGTAACCGTCTGCGTCCTGTACCAGGCGGAACAACACCTTCTTGTATGCACTGTTCATCGTGTACCCCGCTTCAATGGCGCGTCGGCCGCAGCACCAGCCACAAGGCCGCGCCAATCAGCACACCGCCGTACAGGTGCGCCATCGACAGCGGTTCATCCAGCAACCATGCCCCCCACAATACGCCGAATACCGGGATCAGGAAGGTCACGGTGCTGGCCTTGACCGGGCCAATTTCTTCGAGCAGGCGGAAGTACAGGATATAGGCAAATGCGGTACACAGCAGGCCCAACCCGAGCAGCGACAGCCACACCTGCCAGCCGCCCCAGCTGGCAGGCGGCTGAGCCAAGGCGCTCCAGGCGAACAGCGGGCTCAGCAGCAGCGTGGCGCCCAGCATGCTGCCCAGGGCCGAGAGGCGGCTGTCCAGGCCGCTGACCCAGCGGCGGGCGAGAAAGCCGGCGAAGCCATAACAGGTGGTGGCCGCCAGGCAGGCGAGGGCGCCTTGCAGCAAGGCCAGGTCCAGCGCGACGGGGCCAGCGCCGCTGAGGATGCCAACGCCGAACAGGCCCAGGAAGATGCCGCAGAGCTTGGGCAAGGTCATCGGTTCACGGAAGAACAGCACGCCGATCAGTACGCCCATCAGCGGTGTGGTGGCGTTGAAAATCGCCGAGTAGCCAGCTGGCAGTACTTGTGCGGCCACGGAGTAGAACGTCGCCGGGATGCCTGAGTTGATCATGCCCAGCACCAGGCAGGCGCCGAGCTTGCCTTGGAAGTCCCAGCGTACCCGCGCGGCGGCGACGATGGCGACCAGGCCCAGGCACGCGATCGACACGCGGAAGAACGCGGTCGGCACGGTGCCGAGTTCGGGGGCGATGATGCGCATGAACAAAAAACTCGCCCCCCAGACAGCGGCAAGGGTCAGCAGGCGGGCTAGGGCAATGGGGGTCACAACGGTCTCCGGGTTTTGGGCAGGGCGCGAGTTTACGCCAGGGGGGAGTGGGATTCTTGTGCTTTCTTGCGCTGTGAATCTAGGCGGGCTGTGGACCGGCTAAGCTGTATCTCTCACCCTGCACCGAGATGCCCTGCATGTCCCAGCACTGGCCTGCCAGCGAAATCGCCCGGATGATCCTCGATGGCTTCGATGACTACCGCGAACACTTTCGGCGCATCACCCTCGGCGCCCGTGAGCGCTTCGAGCAGGCGCGCTGGCAAGACATCCAGCGCGCAGCGGCGGCGCGTATCAACCTCTACGAAGAAAAGGTGGCCGAGGCCAACGGCCGGCTACGGCAGAGCGTTGCCGATGAGGTGCTGCTGGATGTGGAGCAGTGGCCGCTGGTCAAGAGCGCCTACATCCACCTGATCGACCCACGGCTCGACGACGAGTTGTCCGAGACCTGGTACAACTCGCTGTTCTGCAGCCTGTTCAGCCATGACCAGATCAGCGACGGCTGCATGTTCATCCACACCACCCGGCCTTCCATGCGCAGCCACGAGCGCGCGGCGCAAACCCGCACCTATCAGCTTGAGGACGGGCTCAAGGGCCTGCTGCGGGCGATCTTCGCCGATTACCCGTTCGATGTGCCCTATGGTGACCTTGATGGCGACCTGACGCGGCTGGAAGAACAGCTGCGCGAATGCCTGCCGGACTGGGTGTGCAAGGACCCGGCTTTGGCGGTCGAGCTGTTTTCGCCAGTGTTGTACCGCAACAAGGGCGCCTACCTGGTCGGCCGCCTGTACACCCCCGACGAGCAGTGGCCGCTGGTGATCCCTTTGTTGCACCGCGAAGGCCATGGCATCGAGGCCGATGCGCTGATCACCGACGAGGCGGAGGTGTCGATCATCTTCTCCTTCACCCGCTCTTATTTCATGGTCGATGTGCCGGTGCCGGCGGAATTCGTCAACTTCCTCAAGCGCATCCTGCCCGGCAAGCACATTGCCGAGTTGTACACCTCGATCGGTTTCTACAAGCATGGCAAGTCGGAGTTCTACCGGGCGCTGATCAACCACCTGGCCAACAGTGACGACCGCTTCATCATGGCGCCTGGGGTGCGGGGGATGGTCATGAGCGTGTTCACGTTGCCGGGCTTCAATACCGTGTTCAAGATCATCAAGGACCGCTTTTCACCGTCGAAAACCGTTGACCGTGCCACCGTGATCGACAAATACCGCCTGGTGAAAAGCGTCGATCGGGTAGGGCGCATGGCCGATACCCAGGAATTCGCCGATTTTCGCTTTCCGCGCAGCAAGTTCGAACCAGAATGCCTGGCCGAGCTGCTGGAAATGGCGCCGTCCACGGTCGCCCTGGAAGGCGATACAGTGCTGATCCGCCACTGCTGGACCGAGCGGCGCATGACGCCCCTCAACCTTTACTTGGAGCACGCCAGCGAAGGCCAAGTGCTCGAAGCGCTGGAGGATTACGGCTTGGCCATCAAGCAACTGGCGGCGGCGAACATCTTCCCCGGCGACATGTTGCTGAAAAACTTCGGCGTCACCCGCCATGGCCGGGTTGTGTTTTACGACTATGACGAAATCTGTTTTCTGACCGAGGTGAACTTCCGCCATATACCGCCACCGCGCTACCCGGAAGACGAGATGTCAGGCGAGCCGTGGTACTCGATCGGGCCGCATGACGTGTTCCCCGAAGAGTTCCCGCCGTTTCTGTTTGCCGATATGGGCCAGCGGCGTTTGTTCAGCCGCTTGCATGGTGAGTTGTATGACGCGGATTACTGGAAGGGTTTGCAGGCAACGATTCGCGACGGGAAGGTGATCGATGTGTTCCCGTATCGGCGCAAGGTGCGGTAACCCCTGGGGCTGCGCTGCGGCCGCAAACTATCAGCGCCACGCACGTCTGGGGTTTTAGCCCTTCAGGCATTTCAGCTCGCTGAAATCGGTGCGCACCTTGCTCAATCGCGCCTGCAGCAGCTGCCGCTGCTCCGGCGTACTCAATTGCATCAGGTCGACCAGCAACCTGCGTGCTTGCACCTCGGTGTTCTGGTAGGCGATACGGTATTCCGGGGTCCACAGGCTCTCTTTACGCTGCAGCAACTGCGCCAGGCGCGGTTCGAAGCTGGCATCGCTGCGTTTGTCCATCGCCAGCACCAGCTGTTGCTGCCAGTGGGCACGGTTGGCGATCCACTGGCGGTTCTGATCGCCCAGCGCCTGTGACCAGGTCAGCACGCGTAGCCGTTGCGCTGCGTTGAGTTCACCCAGCCACGGCGTCAGGCGTTTTTCCATGCGCTCGGCGCGGCGGGCAATCTGCTTGGGCAGAGGCGTATCGACATACTGCTTTTGCCGTTCGCTGATGTCGTCGCGGAACGCCTCGCGCATTTCCGCCACCTGCGCGTCGCTCATGCCACGCAGCAGTTCGGTGGCGGAGGGGGTGATTTCTTCGGCAACCCGGCCAATCGCCTCGCGCGCTTCGCGGGTGCGCTGCTGCAACGCCTGGTCAGTCACCTGGTCTTCGGCGACCATGGCCCGCACCCGGTCCAGCCAGTCGAGGTAACTGGGCAGTTGGGTTTTGCAATGCCAGGCCAGGTGCTGCCTGAGCCGCTCGTCGAGCAGCACCTTTTGGTCGCGGTTCATGTCCAGGTAGTCACCGAGCGACCACGGCACCAGGCGGTCCAGGTTGCGGTAGGCCAGGTCGATGCGGCTGCACGCGACCAGGGCCAGGGCGAGCGCGACGGTGATGAGCAGGGGCTTGAGCAGGCGTCGAGGCATGTGCTGATCCTTGCAGTGGCTGGCCAGTCGGTAGACGCAAGGGGGAAGATGACGGTTCCACCGAATCAGCGGTCGGGCAGTACGGTGGCTTCAGGTGTAGAATAGCCGTCTTGTCTTGAGGAACATCGGAAATGGCTCTGCTTGGGCGTTACAACAGTTTGCAAATCGTTAAACACGTGGAATTCGGCCTCTACCTGGACGGCGGCGCCGATGGCGAGATCCTGCTGCCGGGGCGTTACATCCCGAAGAACGCCGAGACCGAGGTAGACGATTGGTTGAACGTGTTCATCTACCTGGACAGCGAAGACCAGCTGATTGCTACCACCGAGAAGCCCAAGGTGCAGGTCGGTGAGTTCGCCAGCCTCAAGGTCAAGGACATCAATGGTGCCGGTATCTTCCTGGATTGGGGCCTGTCCAAGGACCTGCTGATGCCTTACTCGGAAGAGTTGCGGCCACTGAAGATCGGCGACTACTGCGTGGTGCACGCGTACCTCGACAAGCGTACCCGCCGCATCACCGCGACCGCGCGCCTGGACCGCTACCTGGACCGTACCCCGGCCGATTACCAGGTCGGCCAGCCGGTCGAGCTACTGGTGGCCGGCGAGACGCCGATGGGCTTCAAGGCGATCATCAACAACCGCCACTGGGGCCTGATCCACAAGAACGAGGTGTTCAAGTTCCTGCGTTCGGGGATGCACGAGAAGGGCTTCATCAAGGAAATCCGCCACGACGGCAAAATCGCCCTGAGCCTGCAACCGGTGGGCGCGGCCCTGGCTGACAGCCTGCAGGAGCAGATCATGGCGCGCCTGGACGCCGAAGGCGGTGTGCTGCCGGTGTGCGACAAGAGCGACCCGGCAGTGATCACCAAGTTGTTCAACGTCAGCAAGGGCAACTTCAAGAAGGCCATTGGTGCGTTGTTCAAGCAAGGCCGCATCGTCATCCATGACGATCGCATCGAGCGGGTCTGATCAGGCCTGCACGAACGTACGGAAGTCCAGCTGCTCGCCACCCGGGCGGGTGTCGCGCAGCAGCGAGTCGCGGTCGGCGCTCAGGGCCAGGCTGATGGTCGAACGGCGTTTGCCCGGCTTGCGCACTTCCATCTGCTCCAGGTGAGCCTTGAGGAAGTTGGTCGGTACTTTCAGGTGCTGCAGCTCATCGCTGTCCGGGGTGTGCAGCAGCAGGTTGACCCAATCGGGCTGGCCTTTGCCCAACAGCGCTACCGGCACTTCGAACCACCACAGGTTGCGTTTGGGGTCGAGGATGGCGAACAGGGTGTTGCTGCTGGTCAGCACGGGCCGGGCCAGTGCTTCGTTGCGCCGGGCGATGGCGGCGGGTTTGTCGAGTTTCATGCAGGTTCCTGCGGGTTGACGCGTAATAAGGCCTGCATTGTGAGGGGTGGCGGTTAGCTGAGCAAGGTTTGCCAGTTGCTTTGCCTGGGCCGGCCTCTTCGCGGGGCAAGCCCGCTCCCACAGGTTTATACGATTACCCTGAGAACAGTGGTGTAACCTGTGGGAGCGGGCTTGCCCCGCGAAGAGGCCATTTGCTTCAGCGACTCACCGGCCGGCTCAACTCGGAAGTGGCCCCATCGGCAGTGGTCACCGTCGCGGTAAAGCTGCGCAACCCGCCGATATTCTCCAGCGGATGTGCAAACCGCGCCTGCCCCTGGGCATCGCTGTTCACCATCACTTCCCCAAGATACTGCTCCGCTTCGCTGCCCGCAGCCTGCGCATTGCCGAACAACTCGACGCGCAACAGGCTCGACGCCGGCCCCTGCACTTCGCCGCGAATCACATTCCCCTCAAGCGCGATCAGCCGAGGTGGCTGCTGGTTGTGGTTAGGCAACGGTTGGCAAGGCTTGGGTTCGCCCTTGGCATCGCAGATGATCGCTTGGTCCTTCTTCGCCAGCTCCGCACCCACCCCGCGCGACCCTACATACAACGCATGCGCCTGCGCCGGCACGCCGAAGACGATGGCGCCGGTGCGCTGGTTCGGCACGCAGGAGCCACCGGCCTCGCAGCGGCGGATGTCCTGGCTGTTATTCCAGATGCGGTTGGCGCTCAGGCGTGTGGCGGTGACGCTCGGCTCTGGGCGCAAGGCCACGCCGATGCGGTTGCCGTGGATCAGGTTGCCATCGAGGGTGTTGCCCTCGCCGGTGACGCTGACGCCGATCGAGTTACCGGTGAAGGTGTTGGCGCCCAGGTAGTTGCGGTTGCCCCAGTTGATCTGCAGGCCGTCCGAGTAGTTCTCGAAACGGTTGCGCACCACCGTGTTGTCATTGCCCAGCAGAATCTCGATGCCCTGGGACGGCTCGGGGTTGGCCGGTGTGGAGCGGAACAGGTTGTCCGCCACCAGGTTGAAGGCCGCACCACGCGTCAGCTCCAGGCCGTCGCCGTTGTCGATCAGCTGGTTGCGCAGCACCTTGTTGTTGACCGTGCTGGTGGCGGTGGGGTTACCGGCGCCGTCGTCACCGGTGAGCATGATGCCGGCGCCGCCTTTGTTGGCGATGACACGGTTGTCTTCGATGACGTTGCCGCTGGCGCGGTTGACCAGGATGCCGATGCAGAAGTTGCGCACTTCCAGGCCGCTCAGGTGCACGCCTTGGGTGTCGCGCAGCACCAGGCCCGGGTGGGTTGTGGTGCGTACGTTGGTGCCGAACTGGCCGGGCAGGGCGCCGGGGCAGGTGTGCACGCCCTGGTCTTTGATATAGCCCGAGCCGTCGATGGCGATGTACTGGCCGTCGCGGGCCCAAGCCAGGCCGGTAATGCTCACCGGGCCTTTGATTTCAGGCAGCGCGCGCGTGGGTTTAATCACATAGGGCGCCTGGCCCACCGCAGCAATCTCGATGCGGTAGTGGCCGGGGTTCTGGTTGCTGGTCTCGATCGCCCAGCGCAGGCTGCCGGGTTGGCCGTCATCGGCATAGCGCTCGACGCGCAGGGCTTCGGTGTCGGCCGGCGAGGCGGCGAGGGCAGGCAGGGGGAGCAGTGGCAGCATGGCCACGAGCACAGGCATTAAACGCATGGGGCGGGTTTTCCGATAAGTCGTTGTTTTTATTGCAGGCGGTCGTATGCGGGGATTCTAGGGCAGGCAGTGGGCCCTGCGCAGGTGGTTGGCGGGAATTGGTGCGGTATTCGCCCGCAGATTTGCCGCTCGGCTTGATCGTGGCAAATTGGTTGAAACTCTTGCGAAGGGCCTCAGGTCCACAGACTGTCGACACGGTTCACGTGTCTCCATTTGCAGGAGTTTTGCCATGAGCGGTACTAAAGACAAAGCGAAAGGCTTGGCCAACGAAGCAATCGGTAACGTGAAACAAGGCATCGGCAAAGTGACCGACAATGAAAAGCTCAAGGCTGAAGGCAAGGCGCAGGAACTGAAGGGTGAAGCCCAGCAGATCAAAGGCGATGTGAAGGACGCTGTGAAAAAGCCTTGATGCATCCTGCCCTGTTCACCAGGGTTTAGGCGTCGCCCTGTAGGAGCAGCCTTGTGCTGCGAAGAGGCCAGTGATAGCAATGACTATTATGTGAGTTGCTACGGGCCTCTTCGCAGCGCAACGCTGTTCCTACAAGGATTGTGTTTAACGTAGGCATTTTCTTTTAAACCCTCGGGAGCAGCACAGCAACGGCGTGGTCTATTAGACTTGTCTGTTGTATCGATCGAGCGGCGAAAGGAGACGCTATGATTTTTTCCGCCCTGCAAGGTTTGCCCTTGCACCGCGTGCTGGTGCGCACCGTCAAAGAGTTTCTTGACGACGAGATGTCCACCTATGCGTCCGCGCTGGCCTACCAGATGCTGTTTTCGCTGTTTCCCTTCCTGTTGTTTTTGATTGCCCTGATCGGCTTCCTGCATTTGCCGGATTTCTTTTCCTGGCTGCGCCTGCAATCAGAATTGGTGCTGCCGCCCCAGGCCCTTGAACAGGTGAACCCGGTGATCGACCAGTTGCAACAGTCCAAGGGTGGGCTGTTGTCGGTGGGTATCGTGATTGCCCTGTGGACTGCCTCGGCGGGTGTGCGGCTGATGATGAGCGCCATGAACGCCGCCTATGACGTACCCGAAGGCCGCCCGGTTTGGAAGCGCATACCGCTGTCCATCTTCTACACCGTGGGCATCGCCGTCATGCTGCTGGCCGCCGCCGCGTTGATGGTGCTGGGGCCGCAGGTGATGGAGTGGATTGCCGCCCAGGTCGGCATGCAGGAAGTCATCGTCACGGTGTGGACCATCCTGCGCTGGCCGGCGATCATCATCCTGATGATGGTGGCGGTGGCGTTGATCTATTACGTGATGCCCGATGTTAAGCAGAAGTTTCGCTTCATCACCCCAGGCTCGGTGCTGGCCGTGGTGGTGTGGATCGTCGCGTCGCTGGGCTTTGCCTACTACGTGAAAACCTTTGCCGATTACAACGCCATGTATGGCAGCATCGGTGCAATCATCGTGCTGTTGCTGTATTTCTACATTTCTGCTGCCGTGCTGTTGCTTGGCGCGGAAATGAACGCCGTGATCGAACACATGTCGGCCGAGGGCAAGAACCCTGGCGAAAAGGATTTCGACGGCGATAAGCCCAAGGAAACCATCACTGTGCTCGGCCATGAACACCCCGTCGAGCCGCAAACCACCGAGCCGAATCCCCGATGATCCGTGACATTCTCAAGATGGGCGACGAACGCTTGCTGCGCATCGCCCCGCCCGTGCCCCCGCAGATGATCGGCAGCGCTGAACTGCAGCAACTGATCGACGACATGTTCGAGACCATGCGCCATGTCGGGGGAGTGGGTTTGGCTGCGCCGCAGATAGGCATCGACCTGCAACTGGTCATCTTCGGCTTCGAACGCAGCGAGCGTTACCCGGATGCCGAACCAGTGCCGCAGACCATCCTGCTCAACCCGCTGATCACGCCGATGTCGAGCGAGGTCGAGGACGGTTGGGAGGGCTGCCTGTCGGTGCCCGGCCTGCGCGGTGTAGTACCGCGTTACCAGCACATTCGCTACGAAGGCCTCGACCCTCAGGGCAACCCGATCAACCGCTTTGCCGATGGCTTCCATGCGCGTGTGGTGCAGCACGAGTGCGACCACCTGATCGGCCGGCTGTACCCCTCGCGCATCCAGGATTTCGCCAAATTCGGTTACACCGAGGTGCTGTTCCCCGGGCTGGACGCCAGCGACGACTGACCGCGCACCAGTGCCACCAGGCGCTTGCTGCGTTGGTAGCGCTGCAGGCGCGCGGCCAGGGGCTCGGGTAGCGCTTGCGCCTCGTCGAAGCCCAGGCGCTGGTAGAAGGGCACAAGGTCGGGGTGGCAAAACAGCCAGGTCGGCCCAGCCGCTTGCGCCAACGCACTGTCGATCAGCCGCCCGGCGACACCCTGGCCCCGCTGGGGCGGGGCGACGAACAGCCCGGTCAGCCAGAAGCCATCGCCGACAGCGGTCAGGCTCATGCCTGCAATGATGCCGCTGGCCCGCGCCACCCACAGCGCAGCATCACGTGCTGCGCGCATGGGGGAGCCGTGCTGGCGGTAGAAGTGATCGAGCAGGCGACGCTCCGTGTCCGACAACTCGGAGCAATGCAGATAATCAGAAATGGCGTGTATCCCGTGTTTAAACAGCCAAGTTGGGCAGGTACGTGCCAGAGGCTCTAGCCCACTATTCCTAACCCATTATGTCGCAGATTGTTGCAAAACCGGCAAGGGTGAATATCCGACTTCGGGGTTCAACTATTGCAAACCGGGAGTAGACTTTTACTCATCCCACCAGCAGTACGACGAAGCGGGATCGGTACTTCGTGTCATCTTTGAAGTCGATGACAACTTCTCCGCGCCAGTGACGGCATTAGAAGTCAATCGATCAGCTTGATTGCGTTATAGGCAAACCCACATGAAACCATTACTGATTCTTGCATTGGTCGGTATGTCCTCGTTCGCCCTCGCCGATGAGGTCAAACCTGTCTCCAACGAGCCCGTGGCCCAGCAATACGACTACTCCATGAACCTGGATATCAAACGGGTCATCAACCTGTCGACCATCCCCAATGTCTGCGAAGTAGTGCCTGCGACCATGACCTACGAAGACCACCAAGGCCAGGTGCACACTATTCAGTACCGCGCCATGGGCGAGGGTTGCCAGCAGGGTTGATACTGCAACGCCAACCGCCTCTTCGCGCCGAGCCGTCGCGAAGAGGTGGCCAGGCCGGCCTCGGTGTCATGGGCTGGACAGTACCTGGCGCACCACCTCCAGCCCGCGTTTCAGCTCGGCCCGGCTAGCCGCCGCCGACAGGCTGATACGCACCGCCTGCACCTCGGTCGCACCAATGGCGAAGACACTGGCCGGGACGATTTCCACACCCTGCTCGCGACACCGTCTTACCACCCCCTCCGCACCCTGCGGTGTGGCCAACCATGCGTGGGGTGAAGGCTGCGCTGTGTTGTGCAGGCCATCGCCCAGCAGCCTTCGCGCAAGGCGCCAACGCTCGGTAGTTTCCGCCCGCTGCCAGGCCAGCCGCCGCGCAGCCGTACCGTCTTCGATCCACTGGCAGGCGATGTGCAGGTTCAACGGCGATACAGGCCAGTGGCTGGCTTGGGCATGCGGGTCGACCTGTGCCAGCAACTGTGGGCTGGCCACGATCCACCCCAGGCGCAACCCGGCAGCCACGGTCTTGGACAAGCTACTGATGAAAATCCCTTGCTCGCCCAACAGGGGGTAGAGCGGCGGCCTGTCGCTGAGTGCGCCATAGACGTCGTCCTCGATCACCAGCAGCCCCAGGCGTTTGACGACCGCAGCGAGCGCTTCGCGGCGAGCGTCATCCATGCAGGCGCCGGTAGGGTTGTGCAGGGTGGGTGTGGTCACCAGCACACGGGCACCGCTGGCGCGGGCGACGCGGTCAAGGTCGTCGGGGCGCAGGCCTTGGCTGTCCAACGCCACACCATGCACGGGCATGCGCAACTGCCGGCAGGCCGCCTTGATGCCGGGTGCGGTCAAGGCTTCGAGCATGACCGGCTCACCGGCCTGGCAGAACGACTGCAGCACCAGGGTCAGTGCCTGTTGCGCACCGCTACTGAGCAGCAGTGCGTCCGGGGGCAGGGCCAAGCCGCGATTGGCCAGCCATTGCGCGCCATGAATGCGGCCCAGCAGTAACTGCTCGGGCCCCAGGTAATGATCCAGCAGGCCACTCTCGTGCCGTTCCAGCAGCTTACGCAGGCTGCTTTGCAGGTCCTGATTGTGCGGATCGGCCACCGGGACGTTGGTCGACAGGTCGATCAACGGCTGTTGCCCATCGTGGTGCTTGAGCCGAAACAGCGTCGCTTCCTTGCTGCCCGCCAGCACGTAGGTGCCGCGGCCGACTTCACCTGCCACCAGGTGGCGCGCGGCAGCTTCACGGTAGGCCTGCTGGGTGGTGCTGGGGTTGAGGTCGAGCTTCCAGGCCAGGCGCCGCTGGGGTGGCAGGCGGTCGCCGACCTTGAGCTCGCCGCGCTCGATGGCGTCGGCAATCGCATCGACCAAGGCCAGGTAGCGGGGTTGGTCATCATCCACAAGCGTTGGGATCCACACGAAATTGCTACCCATGCAATATAAGGTTGTACCCATACAATGCCCGGCGCTTAGGATCGGATCAACCACCTACCGATGAGGGATGATCGCCATGTTCGACTTGAAAGCCCTGCGCGAAGCCGCCGATTTCGTTCACCAGCATGTGCCCGCAACGCCCCAGCACGCCTGGCCTTTGCTGGCCGAGCGGCTGGGCTGCCAAGTGTGGGTGAAACATGAAAACCACGCGCCCACCGGGGCGTTCAAAGTGCGGGGCGGGTTGGTCTACGTGCGTTCGCTGCTGGCGGATGGCGCGCCGCCCCGTGGCCTGGTCACCGCCACGCGCGGCAACCATGGCCAGAGCATGGCACTGGCCGCACGCCAGGCGGGCATACCCTTGGTGATCGTCGTGCCCGAAGGCAACTCCACCGAGAAGAACGCCGCCATGCGCGCCCTGGGTGCCGAGCTGGTAGAGCACGGTGTCGATTTTGATGTGGCCCGTGAAGAGGCGGCCCGGCTGGCTGACGAATTGGGCTACATGATGGTGCCGTCGTTTCACCCGGAGCTGGTGCGCGGGGTAGCCACCTATGCCTTGGAACTGTTCGAGGCCGTGTCTGAGCTGGACTGTGTATACGTGCCTATCGGCATGGGGTCGGGCATCTGCGGGCTGATCCAGGCACGCAACCTGCTGGGGTTGAAGACCGAGATCGTGGGGGTGGTGTCCAGCGCGGCCGATGCCTATGCGCAAAGCTTCGAGCGCGGGCGCATCGTCACCACTGCCACTGCCGACACCTTCGCCGATGGCATGGCCTGCCGGGTGCCGCACCCGGAGGCGTTCGCCTTGGTGTGCGAGCATGCCGCGCGCATCGTGCGGGTGAGTGACAGTGAAGTCGCCGAAGCCATGCGGGTGTACCACGAGGCCACGCATAACACCGCCGAAGGTGCGGGCGCTGCGGCGCTGGCGGCGTTGATGCAGGAGCGCGAGCGGCAAGTGGGCCGGCGGGTGGCCGTGGTGCTGAGCGGGGCGAACGTGGATCGCGCGCGTTATGCGCGCGTGCTGGCGGGTGATGAAAAATCCTGAATGACACGCAATAAGTGCTATCGTATTTTGATAGCACTTGGCAGGAGTCAGCCTATGAGTTGCATGCGCTATAAGGGCTATGCCGCCCGAATCGAATACGATGAGCGTGACGACATTTTTGTGGGTCGCGTGCTTGGCATGCGCGACATCATCAGCTTTCACGCAAGCTCCGTTCCTGAGTTGCATGAAGCCTTCCGTGAAGCGCTCGACGACTATCTCGCTGATTGTGCAGAACAGGGCATCACCCCTGAAAAGCCGGCATCAGGCAAGGTCATGCTGCGTATCCGGCCAGAAGTCCACGCTGCTGCCAGCATTGCCGCCCGGGCCGCCGGCAAGAGCCTGAACCAATGGGCGGATGAGGTATTCGAGCAGGCGGCCTTTGCTTGATCGAACACTTCTTCTTCCCATCCCGTGATCACTCGTGGCAGGCTCTACGGCGCTTAATTGGCCGGTCATCGAGTGCTCAATGCCTTTCTCCAATGGTTTTCTCCTCAGCCTGTCCCTGTGTCTGGACATCGGCATCGCCAACATCGCCATGATCACCTTGGCCATGCAGCGTGGTTTTCTCAAGGGTTTCTGGCTGGGGCTGGGGACCTGTGTGGGGGATTTGATCTATGCCGTGGCCGCACTGGCCGGGATGACCGTGCTGCTGCAGTTTGAAAGCGTGCGCTGGACCTTGTGGCTGGGCGGTTCTGCGCTGCTGGTGTGGTTCGCAGTGAAGATGCTGCTGGCGGCGTGGCGCGGCGGGCACATGGACACGCGGGCAGACGTGGTGGTGGAGTCGGGCTGGCGCGAGTTCTTGCGCGGGATCTTTTTGGCCATGTCCTCACCCACCGCGATTTTGTGGTTCGCGGCGGTCGGTGGGGTGCTGATTTCCCGTTCCGGTGGTGGCAGCTTGCTGGAGGCCGGGTTGTTCCTCAGCGGTTTTTTTGCGGCGGGGTTGGTCTGGTGCCTGAGCCTGTGCGGCATTGCCAGCCACGGAGGGCGATTGCTGGGGGATCGATTGCTGACCTGGTCGTACCTGCTGTCGGCGGCTATTTTCTGCTATTTCGCGGTTTACGTGATTGTTTCGGGGTATCGCGAGTTCATTCTCGCCAGCCCTGGGGTGTAAGGCAGGGTGCTTGCCTTGGGTCTTTCAGCGCCTGGGAGATCGAGCGCCGCCCGCGCGGCGCTTCGCAGCACAAGGCTGCTCCCACATCTGTTTCGGGCCAATTATTCCTGAGGCATTAGCGCGCGGTCCCTAGGCGCCTGACACGATATCGAGACGGACAAACAAGGCGGTCGCGCGCCTCTCTCACAGGCTTTACTGGCCGGAAACAGATGTAGGAGCAGCCTTGTGCTGCGAAGCGCCGCGCGGGCGGCGCTCGATCTCCCAGGCGCTAAATAACCCGAGGCAAGCACCTTGTAGCCCTCACCTAATCTCAAGCCCATTTATTTTCACCGACCTGTCGATTTCCCCCGCTACCGTTCGACTAACAGTTGAAAGCACAGGCCCCACCTGTGCCCAAACCTGACGAACGATCGGAGGCCCCCCCATGAGCACCGCAGCCGAAAACGAACTCCGCCAATTGATCGACCGCTGGATGCAGGCCGTGCGCGACCGTGACATCCCCGGCATCACTGCGCCCTATGCCGACGACATCGTCGCCTTCGATGCCATCAAAACCCTGCAATTCAAAGGCAAGGCTGTTTACCAGGCCCACTGGGAAATGTGCATGGGCCTGTGCACCGGCCCGATGATCTTCGAGCTGGCCGAGCTCACCCTATACGCCGACGGCGACCTGGGCCTGGCGCACTGGTTGAACCGCTGCGGCCCGTCGGACGACGAGAGCCAATGCGGCTTCATGCGCGCCACGGTCGGCTATCGTCGCCAGGGCGGGCAATGGCAAGTCATCCATGAACACTGGTCGGCACCGTTCGACATGGAAACGCAAAAAGCCCTGTTCGATCTGAAGCCCTGATCTGATATCGCCAAACGCACTTTGCCAATGCCCTGGAGGCGACCATGAAATACCTGTGCCTGGTCTATTGTGACGAAGGGCTGCTGCACAGCCTGCCCGACAGCCCGGAAGACGCCGAATGCATGGCCTATGCCGAGGCGTTGCAGGGCGCTGGGCGCATGCTCGCGGCCGAGGCGCTCAAGCCGGTGCAAACCGCCACCACGGTGCGTGTGCGCAGTGGGCACATGAGCCTCACCGATGGCCCGTTCGCCGAAACCAAGGAACAACTGGCCGGCTTTTATCTGGTAGATGCCCGAGACCTGAACGAGGCGCTGAACATCGCCAAAGGCATCCCCGCCGCAAGGGTCGGCAGCGTTGAAGTGCGACCTGTGCGCGAACTGCAACCCTGACACTCACGGAGAACCACCAGCATGAGCCTTGCACACCCTGCGCAAGCGCAGCACGAGTTGTCCATCAGCCGATTGATCGACGCGCCCCCGGCCAAGGTGTTCCGCGCCTGGACCGAGCCCCAGTGGCTGATGCAATGGTGGGGGCCGCACGGCATGACCACCCCGGAATGCGAAATGCAACTGTGGGTCGGTGGCCTGTTCCGCACCCTGATGCGGGCCCCGGATGGCACCGAGTACCCGACCCAGGGCGTATTCCTGGAGATTGCCGCGCCGAGGCGCCTGGTGTTTACCGACGCCTTCGGGCCGGGCTGGGTACCTTCTGACAAAGCGTTCATGACCGCTGTGGTGACCTTCGACGAGGAGCACGGCAAGACCCGTTACACCGCCCGCGCCTGGCATTGGAGCGCCGCCGACAGCCGAGCCCATGAAGAAATGGGCTTTCACCAAGGCTGGGGAGAAAGCCTGGACCGCCTGGTGGAGGTGGTGACCCAGCGGATGCCGGACTGATGGCAGGGCTGGCGCAGGTGCGCGCCGAAGTCGAGGCGGTGTACCGTCGCGATTCGCGGCGCATCCTGGCGACCTTGATCCGCTTGTTGGGCGACTTCGACCTGGCCGAGGAGGCCATGCACGATGCGTTCTTCATCGCTGTTGAGCGCTGGCAGCGCGATGGTATCCCCGCTAACCCTCGGGCATGGCTGGTGTCGACCGGCCGCTTCAAGGCCATTGATGCGTTGCGCCGACGTGCCCGCTTCGACCGCTCTCAGGCGGACCTGATCATGCTGCTGGAAGGCCAGGTGCAAGACCCCAGCGAAGAAGCGTTGCTCAGCGATGATCGCCTGCGGCTGATTTTTACCTGCTGCCACCCGGCCTTGGCCGCCGACGCGCAGGTGCCGCTGACCCTGCGCGAGGTCTGCGACCTGACCACCGAGCAGATTGCCCGGGCGTTTTTGCAACGCCCGGCAACCATCGCCCAACGCATCGTGCGCGCCAAGGCCAAGATCCGCGACGCGGGCATCCCCTACCAGGTGCCGGCGCTCGATGAGTTGCCCGAGCGCCTCGAGAGCGTGTTGCGGGTGATTTACCTGGTGTTCAACGAAGGCTATTCGGCCTCGTCCGGCGACGCCTTGCTGCAGCAGGACCTGACAGACGAAGCGATCCGGCTCGGCCGCCTGCTGGGGCAATTGTTGCCAGACCCGGAGGTGATCGGCTTGCTGGCGCTGATGCTGTTGCAGGCATCGCGGCAGCGTGCGCGCATCGACGCGCAGGGCAACCTGGTGGTGCTTGAACAGCAGGACCGCAGCGTGTGGGACCGTGAGCGCATCGAAGAAGGCTGTGAGCTGGTGCGCCATGCCCTGCGAAGCCGCAGCTATGGCGCCTATACCGTGCAGGCGGCGATAGCCGCGGTGCATGCCGAGGCGGCCACGGCGGATGACACGGACTGGGACGAGATCGTCGGGCTGTATGACGTGTTGCAACGGCATTGGCCGTCGGCGGTGGTGGCGCTCAACCGGGCAGTGGCGCTGGCGAAACGGGATGGGCCGCAGGTGGGGTTAGCGGAGGTTGAGGCGATCCTGGCGGCGGGTGAGCTGCACGACTATCACCTGGCGCATGCGGCAAGGGCGGAGCTGCATGCTCAACTGGGCCATGTCGAAGAGGCCCGTGCGGCGTGGCAGCAGGCGTTGGCCTTGACCCGGCAGGCGCCGGAGCGGCGGCATATCGAGCGGCGGCTCCAGGCCCTGAAATGAGCGGGCAGTACTGCCCCTGTGGGAGCGGGCTTGCCCCGCGAAGGGTTCACGCGGTGCAGGGCACCGGCTTCGCCGGTGTTCGCGGGGCAAGCCCGCTCCCACTCAATCAAGGGGCTGTCCTTGTGAAGAAACCCGCTCTGAAATCAGCTTGCCACGAAATTCGGTGGCGATACCAGCTCGACCGTCTGCTGCTTGCGCGGCGCCAGGATCTCGGCCTCGCCCTCGACCACCAGCTCATCGTTCTGGTTGTACACATTGGTGGCGATCCGCACCTTGAACTTGGGCAGCTTTTCGAGGATTTCCAGGCGTACGGTCAGGGTGTCACCAATTTTCACCGGCTTCTGGAAGCTCATCTTCTGGCCCAGGTATATGGTGCCAGGGCCAGGCAGCGTGCACGCCACCGCCGCACTGATCAGCGCGCCGCTGAACATGCCATGGGCAATGCGCTCACGGAACATGCTCTTGGCCGCGAACTCGGCATCCAGGTGCACCGGGTTGTGGTCACCGGACATCGCGGCGAACAGCTGGATGTCACGTTCTTCCACAGACTTTTCATAGGTGGCTGTCTGGCCGACTTCAAGGGCTTCGTAAGGCGTGTTGGTGACCTGGGACATCGGGGCTTCCTTAAGCGGTGGGCGAGGGCGGCTATCATTCACTGCGCGCAGGGCGGCCAAGGGCCAGCGCCTGTTCGAGCCAGCCGAGAATATCGGCGGTGACCTCGTCACGGTTGGTTTCGTTGAGCACTTCGTGCCGTGCCTCTGGGTAGATGCGCAGCTGTACATGCTGGTTGCCGGTCGCGCGTAACGCGTCGGCCAGATGGGTGAGACGCTTGCCGGTACTGACCGGATCACATTCACCGCCAATCACCAGCAGGGGCAGGTTCGGATCGATCTGCGCGAGGTTACTTGCCTGGCTGATCTGCGCCAAGCCTTGCAGCAGGTCGAGCCACAACTGGTTGCTGCAGCGAAAGCCACACAGGGGGTCATTCACGTACAGGTCCACCTCGCCAGGGTCGCGACTTAGCCAGTCGAAGGCGGTGCGGTTGGGCTTGAAGGCTTTGTTGAACGAGCCGAACGACAGCCACTCGATCAGCGCGCTCTTGCCCAGCGGCCCTTGGCGCCAGGCCTCGACCCGGGCAATCAGCCGCGCCACGCGGTACAGCGCCGCGGGCTGGAAGTTCGAGCCGCTGAGGATCGCCCCGTGCAGGCTGGCGCTGTGGTGCAGCAGGTACGCCTGGGCAATGTAGCTGCCCATGCTGTGGCCGAACAGGAACAGCGGCGTGCAGGGGTATTGCTGGCCGATGTGCTGGGCGAGCAAGCCGAGGTCATTGACCACGGCATTCCAGCCATGATGGCGGGCGAACAGGCCGAGGCTGCCCAGTTCGGCGGTGCGCCCGTGGCCGCGCAGGTCGGGGGCGAACAGGGCGAAGCCGGCCTCGCTCAGCGCATGGCCCAGGCGCTGGTAGCGCCCGGCGTGCTCGGCCATGCCATGGGCCAGCAGCACCACGGCCTTGACCGGCGTGGCCGGCAGCCATTGGTGTACGTACAGGCTGCAATGCTCGCTGGCGGGCAGCCAGAAGGCGTCGTGGGGCATGGCCGGTCCTTTGCGCGGGGGGTACGAGCACAGTGTATGCGCAACCGGCTGGATTGCAGGAAGGGCACAAATAAGATTCACAATGTTAATGGCGGAGCTTGGCGTATATGCCGCCTTGGGCTTACCTGCTAACGTCGGTTAAACGCCTGTTTGCCATTGGCGATCAGGTCAAAGGACTAAACGACCCGCTACACCCCCCGCAGCAGGTCCAGGCAGAGGAACAATAATAAATGCAAGCCGACTTCTGGAATGACAAGCGCCCGGCGGGCGTGCCTTCCACCATCGACATCCATGCCTACACCTCCGTCGTCGAGGTGTTCGAGCGCTCTTGCAAGCGCTTCGCCGACCGCCCGGCGTTCAGCAACCTGGGCGTGACCCTGACCTACGCCGAGCTGGAGCGCCATTCGGCAGCCTTCGCCGCCTGGCTGCAGCAACACACGGACCTGGTACCGGGCGACCGCATCGCCGTGCAGATGCCCAACGTCCTGCAGTACCCGATCGCGGTCTTCGGCGCGTTGCGTGCGGGGCTGATCGTGGTCAACACCAACCCGCTCTACACCGAGCGTGAAATGCGCCACCAGTTCAAGGACTCCGGCGCCCGCGCGCTGGTCTACCTGAACATGTTCGGCAAGCGCGTGCAGGAGGTGCTGCCCGATACCGGTATCGAGTATTTGATCGAGGCGAAAATGGGCGACCTGCTGCCCGCCGCCAAGGGCTGGCTGATCAACACCGTGGTCGACAAACTGAAGAAGATGGTGCCGGCCTATCAATTGCCCCAGGCGGTGTCATTCAAGCAGGTGCTGCGCGAGGGCCGCTCGCTCAGCCACAAGCCGGTGCCGCTTAGCCTGGACGATATCGCCGTGCTGCAATACACCGGCGGCACCACCGGCCTGGCCAAGGGCGCGATGCTCACCCATGCCAACCTGGTGGCCAACATGCTCCAAGTGCTGGCGTGTTTCTCGCAGCATGGGCCAGACGGGCAGAAGATGATCAAAGAAGGCCAGGAGGTGATGATCGCGCCCCTGCCGCTTTATCACATCTATGCCTTTACCGCGAACTGCATGTGCATGATGGTCACCGGCAACCACAATGTGTTGATCACCAACCCGCGGGACATTGCCGGCTTCATCAAGGAGTTGGGCAAGTGGCGTTTTTCCGGCCTGCTGGGGCTCAACACGCTGTTCGTCGCGCTGATGGACCACCCCGGCTTCCGGCAACTGGATTTTTCTGCGCTGAAGGTCACCAACTCCGGTGGCACCGCGCTGGTCAAGGCCACCGCCGAGCGCTGGGAGAGCCTCACGGGCTGCCGCATCGTCGAAGGTTATGGCCTGACCGAAACCTCGCCGGTCGCCAGTACCAACCCTTATGGCCAGTTGGCGCGGCTGGGCACGGTGGGTATCCCGGTGGCAGGCACGGCGTTCAAGGTAATCGACGACGACGGCAACGAGCTGCCGCTAGGCGAGCGGGGTGAACTGTGCATCAAGGGCCCGCAGGTGATGAAGGGCTATTGGCAGCAACCCGAGGCCACCGCGCAGACCCTGGACGCACAAGGCTGGCTGAAGACGGGTGATATCGCGGTGATCGACCCGGATGGCTTTACCCGCATCGTCGACCGCAAGAAAGACATGATCATCGTCTCGGGTTTCAACGTGTACCCCAACGAAATCGAGGATGTGATCATGGGCCATCCGCAGGTGGCCAACTGCGCGGCCATCGGCGTGCCGGACGAGCGTTCTGGCGAGGCGGTGAAACTGTTCGTGGTGCCGCGCGAGGGCGGCTTGAGCATCGATGAACTGAAGGCGTACTGCAAAGCCAATTTCACCGGCTACAAAGTGCCCAAGCACATCGTGCTGCGCGAGTCGTTGCCGATGACACCAGTGGGCAAGATCTTGCGGCGCGAGTTACGTGACATCGCTTGATAGCGGTGCAGGATACCTCTGGAACGGGCCTTTTGGCCCGTTTTGCGACATTTTGGATAAATACTCTAAAAATGACTTGTATCGTTCATTGAGTCATTTTTGTGACCGTGAGGCCTGTTTTGGCCTCTAGGCGACCCCTGGCAAAGCTGTTACTCTCGGGCCGCTTTCAGATGATCCGGTTTGCAATGAGCCGCCATCACATATCAATAATAAGCGCATCGACGCGTGAATCGAACTTCGCTGTTGCTGAAGGAGTGGGCTTCCATGATCGAACATTTTTGGAAGGATAAATACCCAGCCGGGATTACGGCGGAAATCAATCCTGACGAATTCCCCAATATCCAGGCGGTACTCAAGCAATCCTGCCAACGCTTTGCCGACAAACCGGCCTTTAGCAACCTGGGCAAGACTATCACCTATGGCGAGCTGTATGCGCTGTCGGGGGCGTTTGCCGCCTGGCTGCAGCAACACACCGACCTGAAACCGGGTGATCGCATTGCCGTGCAACTGCCAAACGTCCTGCAATACCCGGTAGCGGTATTCGGCGCCATGCGTGCAGGGCTGATCGTGGTCAATACCAACCCGCTGTATACCACGCGGGAGATGGAGCACCAGTTCAACGATTCCGGTGCCAAGGCGCTGGTGTGCCTGGCCAACATGGCCCACCTGGCCGAAAAAGTAGTGCCCAAGACCCAGGTCAAGCATGTCATCGTCACCGAAGTGGCCGACCTGCTGCCGCCGCTCAAGCGCCTGCTGATCAACAGTGTGATCAAGTACGTGAAGAAGATGGTGCCGGCCTATGACCTGCCGCGTGCCGTGCGCTTCAACGACACCCTGGCGCTGGGCAAGGGCCAGCCGGTCACCGAGGCCAACCCGCAACCCAATGATGTCGCCGTGCTGCAATACACCGGCGGTACCACGGGCGTGGCCAAGGGCGCGATGCTGACCCACCGCAACCTGGTGGCCAACATGCTGCAATGCCGGGCGCTGATGGGCTCGAACCTGCATGAAGGCTGCGAGATCCTGATCACGCCGCTGCCGCTTTACCACATCTATGCCTTTACCTTCCATTGCATGGCGATGATGCTGATCGGCAACCACAACGTGCTGATCAGCAACCCGCGTGATTTGCCGGCGATGGTCAAAGAGCTGAGCAAGTGGAAATTCAGCGGCTTCGTTGGCCTCAACACCTTGTTCGTCGCCCTGTGCAACAACGAGGGGTTCCGCGCGCTGGACTTCTCTGCGCTGAAAATCACCTTGTCTGGCGGCATGGCCCTGCAATTGAGCGTGGCCGAGCGCTGGAAGGCCGTTACCGGTTGCGCCATCTGCGAAGGTTACGGCATGACCGAAACCAGCCCGGTGGCCGCCGTCAACCCGTCCGAGGCCAACCAGGTTGGCACCATCGGTATTCCGGTGCCTTCGACGCTGTGCAAGATCATCGACGACAGTGGCAATGAACTGCCGCTGGGCGAGGTGGGTGAGCTGTGCATCAAGGGCCCGCAAGTGATGAAGGGCTACTGGCAGCGCGAAGACGCCACCGCCGAGATCCTCGACAGCGCGGGTTGGCTCAAGACCGGCGACATCGCGTTGATCCAGCCGGACGGCTACATGCGCATCGTCGACCGCAAGAAGGACATGATCCTGGTCTCCGGTTTCAACGTGTACCCCAACGAGCTGGAAGACGTGCTGGCCGGCCTGCCAGGTGTGCTGCAGTGTGCGGCCATCGGCGTGCCGGACGAAAAGTCGGGCGAAGTGATCAAGATGTTCATCGTGGTCAAGCCGGGCATGACCGTGACCAAGGAGCAGGTGATGGAGCACATGCGTGCCAACGTCACCGGCTACAAGGTGCCGCGCTACATCGAGTTCCGCGATACGTTGCCGACCACCAACGTGGGCAAGATCCTGCGCCGTGAGTTGCGCGATGAAGAGCTGAAGAAGCAAGGGCTCAAGAAGATCGCTTGAGCCTGTATTCTGGGCTGGCTTTGCTGGCCCTTCGCGGGCAAGCCCGCTCCCACAGGTATCTCACTGTAGGAGCGGGCTTGCCCGCGAAAGGGCCGCTGAAATCAGCGCAATTTCTCGAGCATCTGGTAGTACCACATCCCTGCCGCCAACAGCGGATTCCCCAGCAAGTCCCCCATCGGCACCCGCACGTGCTTGCACTGCGCGAAAGTGTCGAACTTCTCCAGTGTCCCGGTCAGCGCTTCGGCCATGATCTCGCCCATGATGTGGCTGGTGGCAATGCCATGCCCGGAGTAACCCTGGCAGTACCAGACATTGTCCGAGAGCTTGCCCAGTTGCGGGATGCGGTTGACCACGATGCCCATGGCGCAACTCCACTGGAACTCGATCGGCACCCCTTTGAGCGCCGGGAAGGTGCGTTCGATGCAGGGTCGCAGTTCACCTTCGATGTCGCGTGAATCACGCCCGGAGTAGTTGGCGCCGCCGCCAAACAGCAAGCGCTTGTCGGCGGTCAGGCGGTAATAGTCGAGGACAAAGCGGCAGTCATACACCGCCAGGTCCTGCGGGTTGATCTGCTCGGCCAGTTCACCCAGCGGCGCAGTGGTAACGATGCCGCCCATGGCCGGGAAAATCTTGCCCTTGAGCTTGCGTTGCTCCAGCTTGTGGTAGACATCGCCGGCCAGCATCACCTGGCGGGCTTCGATGCGCCCCTCGGCGGTAACCACTGCCGGGCGCGGGCCGTGGACGATGTCCAGCACCTCTGAATGCTCGAAGATCAACGCGCCCAGGCTGTGGGCGGCGCGGGCCTCGCCCAGGCACAGGTTGAGCGGGTGCAGGTGCAGGTTGCGGCGGTTTTTCAAGGCGCCCAGGTACAGCGGGCTCTGCAGGTGCTGGGCCATGGCGCTGCGGTCGAGCATCTCGACCTGATCGCCCATGCCGCGACGCTCTGCCTCGGCCGCGAAACCGCGCAGTTCGTTCAAGTGCGACGGCTTCATCGCGGCATGCAGGTGGCCGCGCTTGAGGTCGCAGTCGATGCCGTAGCGTGCCACCCGTTGCTCGATGACCTGGTGCCCGCGCCAGCGCAGGTGCCAGATGAAATCATCCACCTCGCTGCCCAGGCGATCGCGCATTTGCGTGCGCATGGCTTCGTCGCCCGACAAGCTGCCGGTCACCTGGCCGCCATTACGCCCACTGGCGCCCCAGCCGATGCGGTTGGTTTCGACAATGGCCACCTTCAGGCCGCGCTCTGCTAGCTCCACAGCGGTGGCCACGCCGGTGAACCCACCGCCGATGATGGCCACGTCGACGTGCACGGTGCCCTTGAGGGTCGGGTACTGCGTGTGGTCATTGAGGGTGGCGCTGTAATAGGACGGCGCGCGTTGGGCCGGTCCCTTGTTCAATGCTGCGTTCATGGGTGTTCCTTGTTATGAGTGGGGCTCAGGCTTGGTGCAGGTACCAGCGCCAGTCCTGTTCGCTGACTTC
Organism: Pseudomonas sp. ITEM 17296; assembly: GCF_028895205.1. Taxonomy (NCBI): domain Bacteria; kingdom Pseudomonadati; phylum Pseudomonadota; class Gammaproteobacteria; order Pseudomonadales; family Pseudomonadaceae; genus Pseudomonas; species Pseudomonas sp. ITEM 17296. Next base: position 215,134 of record NZ_WJRS01000005.1, read on the forward strand.
GGCCATGAACTGGCGGTACTCAGCGCGCTTGACCTTCAGGTATACCCCAAGAAATTCATCGCCCAGTGCCTCCCGGGCCCAGCCCGAATGCTGCAGGGCATCCAGGGCGGTCAGCCAGTCGGTGGGCAAGTGCTCGGTGGCCTGGGCATAGCCGTTGCCTTCAACGGGGGCGCCGGGGTCCAGCTGTTCACGGATGCCGCGGTGGCCGGCGGCGAGGATGGCCGCTGCGGCCAGGTACGGGTTGGCATCGGCACCGCAGATGCGGTGCTCCACGTGTCGGCTGTTGGCCGGGCCGCCCGGTACGCGCAGGCTGACCGTGCGGTTGTCGACGCCCCAGGTGGGCGCCAGTGGCGCGTAGCTGTTGGCCTGGAAGCGGCGGAACGAGTTGGCATTGGGGCAAAACAGCAGCAGCGAATCGCGCAGGTGGCGCAGCATGCCGGCCACCGCTTGGCGCAGCAACGGCGTACCGGCCTTGTCCTCGCTGGCGAACAGGTTGTTGCCAGCGCTGTCGGCCAGGCTCAGGTGCATGTGCATGCCGGTGCCGGCCAGTTGTGCAAAGGGTTTGGCCATGAAACAAGCCTGCATGCCATGCGCATGGGCCACGCCTTTGACCAGGCGCTTGTAGCGCACGGCCTGGTCCATGGCCAGCAGCGCATCGCCGTGCTCAAGGGTGATTTCCACCTGACCAGGTGCGTACTCGGAGATCGCCGTGCGGGCGGGGATACCCTGGGCTTTGCACGCGGCGTAAAGGTCGGCGAGGAAGGGCTCGATCTGTTCCAGTTCACGCAGGCCATACACCTGCGTACTGCGCGGGCGCCCACCGTCGTTGTCCAGGGCCGGCTGCGGGCGGCCCTGGGCATCGCGTTTTTGGTCGAGCAGGTAGAACTCCAGCTCACACGCCATCACCGGGTGGTAGCCATCGGCCTTGAGCGCTTCGACAGTGCGCAGCAACACATGGCGTGGGTCGGCAATGCTCGCCGGCAGGCCTTCGCTGGGGTGCATGCTGACCTGCACTGCGGCGGTGGGTACGCGCCGCCAGGGCAGGCGCACCAAGCTGCCTTCCAGCGGGTAAGCGCGGCAGTCGATGTCGCCAACGTCCCAGACCAGGCCAGAGTTTTCGACGTCATCGCCATTGAGGGTCAGGCCCAGGATGGTGCTGGGCAGCGGGCGGCCGGTCTGGTAGACCGCCAGCAGTTCCTCGCGGTGCAGCAGCTTGCCGCGGGGGACGCCATTGGCGTCGAGGATGAACAGCTCGAACAGCTCGATATCGGGGTTGTCGGCCAGGAATTGGCTGGCGTGCTCTACGGGTGCAAAGTGCATGATGAATTCGCTCACGGGTGCACAGGGCCACCGCGCATGCTGGCGGCCCAGTTGAGTCAAACGGCCAGGCGGTGGCCGGGTTGGGTCACAATGGCGTGAGCGAAGTGTCCGGTGGGCGCGCGTGACGGCAGTGCCACAAAGCCCAGAAGGCGAGGATGATGTGGACCAGCGGATTTTCCCCAGCACGGCTCCTGGCCTTCGGCAGCGAAGGGCGGGACGACGGTGGGGCGATAGGCTGGGCGGGAGTCATGCCTTTGATACTCACATGCGGCGTAAGGTTGATTAAAGCAGTGAATGGCAACCTTTACATCAGCCTTCACTAAACATAGCGCGCCTGCCTGATCGTTGTAGGAGCAGCCTTGTGCTGCGAAGAGGCCGGTGATAGCAACCGACATCACCTTTGTTGTCACCGGCCTCTTCGCAGCACAACGCTGCTCCTACAAACAGAAGGTGGGGTCAGCGCGGACAGCAAAGAACCCTCAAATCTGCGACAATCGCGCCTCTTCAAATGCCGATCATGAAAAAGCAGGCTCACCTGCATCACTAAAAAGCCCCATGACAGACCAAGCCATCGACCAGCTCCTGAAAAACCTCGACCACGCCATGATCGCCGACCGCCACCGTCTGCGTCGGCAACTGCACGAGCTGCGCAAACGCCCGGACGAAGCGAAGCTCGCCCAGTGGGTGGAAAAGGTCCAGGCCTCCTGCGCGCAGGTCACCGCACGCCAGCAAAGCGTGCCAACCGTGCGCTACGACGACAGCCTGCCGATTGCTGCCAAGCGTGACGAGATCAAAAAGGCGCTGGCCGAGCATCAGGTGCTGGTGATTGCCGGTGAGACCGGCTCGGGCAAGACCACTCAGTTGCCGAAAATCTGCCTCGAGCTGGGGCGCGGTAGCCATGGCCTGATCGCTCACACCCAGCCACGCCGTATCGCCGCGCGCAGCGTCGCTACCCGTGTCGCAGAAGAACTCGGCACGCCGCTGGGCGGGCTGGTCGGCTACCAGGTGCGTTTCGAAGACCAGAGTGATGCCAATACCCTGGTCAAACTGATGACCGACGGCATCCTGCTGGCCGAAACCCAGCACGACCGCTTCCTCGAACGCTACGACACGATCATCGTCGACGAAGCTCACGAACGCAGCCTCAACATCGACTTCCTGCTCGGCTACCTCAAGACCCTGCTGCACCGCCGCCCGGAACTGAAGCTGATCATCACCTCGGCGACCATCGACCTTGAGCGCTTCTCCCAGCACTTCGATGGCGCGCCGATCATCGAGGTGTCGGGGCGCACCTTCCCGGTCGAAACCTGGTACCGCCCGCTGACCAGCGAGCAGGACGAGGAAGGCAACCAGATCGAGGAAGACCTCACCGTCGACCAGGCGATCCTCGCCACCCTGGACGAACTGGCGCAGCATGAGCGCAGCGAGGGCAAGGGCCCTGGGGATGTGCTGATCTTCTTGCCGGGCGAGCGGGAAATCCGCGACGCCGCCGAGATCTTGCGCAAGGCGCAACTGCGCCATACCGAGATTCTGCCGCTGTATGCGCGCCTGTCGCCCGCCGAGCAGCAGCGCATTTTCCAGTCGCACACCGGGCGCCGCGTGATCCTGGCCACCAACGTCGCCGAGACTTCGCTGACCGTGCCGGGCATTCGTTATGTGATCGACACCGGCACCGCCCGCATCAGCCGCTACAGTTACCGCGCCAAGGTCCAGAGCCTGCCGATCGAGGCGGTGTCGCAGGCCAGCGCCAACCAGCGTAAGGGCCGCTGCGGCCGGGTCGAACCGGGCATCTGCGTACGCTTGTACAGCGAAGAGGATTTCAACGGCCGGCCGGCCTTCACCGACCCTGAGATCCTGCGCACCAACCTCGCGGCGGTGATCCTGCAGATGCTGCACCTGCGCTTGGGTGCGATCGACGCGTTCCCGTTCATCGAGCCGCCGGATGGCAAGGCCATCAGCGACGGTTTCAACCTGTTGCAGGAGCTTTCGGCGGTCAACCGCGAGAACCAGTTGACCCCGCTTGGGCGACAGCTGGCGCGCTTGCCGATCGACCCACGGCTGGGCCGCATGCTGCTTGAAGGCGCCCGCCAGGGCAGCCTGCAGGAAGTGTTGATCGTGACCAGCGCCCTGTCGGTGCAAGACCCGCGCGAGCGGCCGCCGGAGCGCCAGCAGGCGGCCGACCAGGCGCATGCTCAGTGGAAGGACGTCGATTCCGATTTCGCCGCACTGGTCAACCTGTGGCGTGGTTTCGAAGAACAGCGCCAGGCGTTGACGGCCAACCCGTTGCGTAACTGGTGCCGAAAGAATTTCCTCAATTACCTGCGCCTGCGCGAATGGCGCGATGCCCACCGCCAGCTGGCGCTGATTTGCCGTGACCTGCAATTGACGGTCAACAAGGAACCGTCCGATTACCAGCGCATGCACAAGGCCATCCTCAGCGGCCTGCTCAGCCAGATCGGCCAGAAGACGGAAGAGGGCGATTACCAAGGTGCCCGTCAGCGGCGCTTCTGGGTCCACCCGTCCTCGGGCTTGGGCCGCAAGCGCCCGCAGTGGGTCATGGCTGCCGAACTGGTAGAGACCACCAAACTGTATGCGCGGGTGGTCGCCAAGATCGAGCCCGACTGGATCGAGCCGCTGGCCACCCACCTGGTCAAGAAGAACCACTTCGAACCGCACTGGGAGAAAAAGCGCGGGCAAGTGGTGGCCTTTGAACAGATCACCTTGTATGGGCTGATTCTGGTGGGGCGCCGGCCGGTGCACTTTGGCCCGATCGACCCGGTGACCTCCCGCGAGCTGTTCATCCGCGAGGGGCTGGTGGGCGGCGAGATCCAGTCGCGGGCCAAGTGCCTGGCGGCCAACAAACGCCTGCTTGAACAGCTCGACGAACTGGAGGCCAAGGCCCGTCGGCGCGATATTCTCGCCGATGAAGAGACCCTCTACGCGTTCTACGAAGCGCGCCTGCCCGAGGAAATCCACCAGACCGCGACCTTCGATGCCTGGTACCGCATGACCAGCCAGAAGGACGCCAACCTGCTGATCATGCGCGAAGAAGACGTGCTGGCGCGTGAAGCCAGTGAGGTCACCGCGGCGCAGTACCCGGACAGCCTGCAGGTAGGGGACTTGCGCCTGTCGTTGACCTACCACTTCGAACCGGGCCACCCCCGCGACGGTGTGACCGTGCGCGTACCGGCGCCGCTGTTGCCAAGCTTGCCGGGCGAGCGCCTGGAATGGCTGGTGCCGGGCCTGATCGAAGCCAAGTGCGTGGCGCTGGTGCGCAACCTGCCCAAGGCCCTGCGCAAGAATTTCGTGCCGGTACCGGACTTCGTCAAGGCCGCGCTGGCGCGCATGACCTTCGGCCAGGGCGCGTTGCCCCAGGCCTTGGGCCAGGAGCTGCTGCGCATGACCGGTGCGCGTGTGTCCGACGAGGCCTGGGCAGAATCGGTCAACTTGGTCGAAGGCCACCTGCGGATGAACATCGAAGTGGTCGATGGCCAGGGCAAGTTCCTCGGCGAAGGCCGCGACCTGGCCGAGCTGACCGCACGCTTTGTCGCCGCCAGCCAGGCCGCACTGGCCGTGCCACGCAGCGAAAACGCCGAACGCCCGGTGCAGGCCAAGGCCTTCAGTGAAGTGGCGCAGAGCACCCAGCAGAAGATCGCCGGCCTGTCGATGACCGTCTACCCGGCGCTGGTGGACGAAAACGGCACCGTGCGCGAAGGGCGTTTTTCGACCCAGGCCGAAGCCGAGTTTCAGCACCGTCGCGCCTTGCAGCGCCTGTTGCTGCAGCAGTTGGCGGAGCCTGCCAAGTTTTTGCGTGGCAAGCTGCCCGGGCTGACCGAACTGGGCTTGCTGTACCGCGAGCTGGGCCGTGTCGAGGCACTGGTCGAAGACATTCTGCTGGCCAGCCTGGACAGCTGCATCCTCGAGGGTGAACACCCGCTGCCGCGCGACGGTGCCGCCTTGGCCGGCTTGGCCGAGCGCAAACGTGGCAGTTGGGCCGAGCACGCTGAACGCCTGGCGCGCCAGACCTTGGAAGTGCTCAAGTTGTGGCACGGGCTGCAGAAGCGCTTCAAAGGCAAGATCGACCTGAGCCAGGCGGTGGCGCTGAACGACATCAAGCAACAGCTGGCCAACCTGGTGTACCCGGGCTTCGTTCGCGAAACCCCGGGCGCCTGGTTCAAGGAGTTGCCGCGTTACCTCAAGGCCGTGGAGTTACGCTTGGAGAAGCTCGGCTCGCAGGTGCAGAAGGACCGCGTCTGGAGTGGCGAGCTGGCAAACCTCTGGGCCCAGTACAAGACACGTGCCGACAAGCACGCCCAGGAGGGCAAGCGTGATGAGCAACTGACGCTGTACCGTTGGTTGCTGGAGGAATACCGGGTGTCGTTGTTCGCTCAGCAGTTGGGTACCAAAGTGCCGATTTCTGACAAGCGTCTCAGCAAACAGTGGGCTCAGGTGGAAGCCTAAACCGCAGAAGATGTGGCAATATTGATGCAATTTGGGGCCGCCTAGCGGCCTCTGTGGGAGCGGGTTTACCCGCGAACGAGGGCAACGCCCTCGCCTTCGAGTTGGCACTAAAGTGCTATTACGCATTTTCCAGCCAGCGCCCCGTGGCGATGGCCTTTGACCAGAGGAACGACCGTGCATAACGTCGTGATCAGCGGCACCGGCCTGTATACCCCGGCCCAGAGCATTTCCAACGAAGAACTGGTGGAGTCCTTCAACACGTGGGCGCAGCAGTTCAACCACGACAACGCCGCCGCCATCGAGCGCGGCGAGGTCGAGGCAGCGCCGCTGTCCGACGCCGCTTTCATCGAGAAGGCCTCGGGCATCAAGAGCCGCTTCGTGCTGGACAAGGCTGGCATCCTCGACCCGCAACGCATGAAGCCACGCCTGCCAGAGCGCTCCAATGACGAGCCGTCGATTCTGTGTGAAATGGCGGTGGCCGCTGCTCGCCAGGCGCTTGAACGTGCGGGCCGTACCGCTGCCGATGTCGATGGGGTGATCGTCGCGTGCTCCAACCTGCAGCGCCCATACCCGGCCATTGCCATCGAAGTGCAAAATGCATTGGGCATCGAGGGTTTTGCCTTCGACATGAACGTGGCCTGCTCGTCAGCCACCTTCGGCATCCAGACCGCCGCCAACAGCGTGCAGCTGGGCCAGGCGCGTTCGGTACTGATGGTCAACCCCGAGGTCTGCACCGGCCACCTGAACTTCCGCGACCGCGACAGCCACTTCATCTTCGGTGATGCCGCCACCGCCGTGCTGATCGAGCGTGCCGACCAGGCCACCTCGAAGCACCAGTTCGAGATTGTCAGCAGCAAGTTGTGGACCGGGTTTTCCAACAACATCCGTAATAACTTCGGCTTCCTCAACCGCGCGGCGGAGGAGGGGGAAGGTGCTGCGGACAAGTTGTTCATCCAGGAAGGCCGCAAGGTGTTCCGTGAAGTGTGCCCGAAGGTGGCTGAGCTGATCGGTGAGCACCTTGAAGCCAATGACCTGCAGCCGAGCGACGTCAAGCGCTTCTGGTTGCACCAGGCCAACCTGAGCATGAACCACTTGATCGTCAAGAAGCTGCTGGGGCGTGAAGCCACCGAAGAAGAGGCACCGGTGATTCTGGACCGTTATGCCAACACCAGTTCGGCGGGGTCGGTGATTGCATTCCACCTGTACCAGGATGACCTGGCCGAGGGAGCGGTGGGCGTGCTGAGTTCGTTTGGCGCGGGGTATTCGGTGGGTAGCGTGATTTTGCGCAAACGCTGATTGCCGGGGCCGCTTTGCGGCCCTTTCGCAGCACAAGGCTGCGCCTACAAGGGAACGCGAACCGCACCTGTAGGAGCAGCCTTGCGCTGCGAATGAGCTGCAAAGCAGCCCCCTACAATGTCACACACAAAAAAAGGCAGGAAATACCGGATGGGGTCGGCATTTCCCGCCTTGAGTGAAGCAGTGAAGCGGTTGCTTAGAACTTGGCTTCCAGGTCTACCTGCAGCGTGTCTACGTCAGCATTGCTGTTTGGCAGCTGCGACAGATCGGTCTTGGCCATCAGGTACGCCGCGCCCAGCGAGAAGTTCTTGTCGATCTCGTAACCGACCTTGAACTTGTGGCCGCGAGAGCCGGTGAAGCCGTTGCCGAAGTCGGAGTCGGTGAACAGGCTGACCACGGCGTTACGTTGAACATCGCGGTAGTTGTAGTCCAGGCTCCAAGCGCCGACCTTGGTTTTCAGACCGGCCAGCCAGGCCTGGTCTTCACCGTCGGTGCTCTCGGTGTTTTTCACGTATTGGCCGTAGGCCGACAGCGGGATGGCGAAGCCAGTGAAGTCGAGCTGACCGAAGCCTTCCACCAGGTTGAACTCATTGGTGGTGTTGCCGAACGACTGCAGAATGGCCGCTTCTTTGTCGTTGTCGTAGCCATAGATGCTCGCACCCACAGTGACTTTCAGCACGTCGGCAGGGGCGAACTTGGCGCCCAGCTGGCCGTGGTAGACCTGCGCATCGTGCTTGTACTGCACGCCGTCGCCGTCGACGTTGTCCTTGAGGGTGTACTGACCGGCACTGGCGAACACTTCGGCGCCGCCCAGGTCAGCTTTGTAGGTCGCGGCCACGCCTTCCGGGTTGATGTCGCTGTCCCAGATGATATCGCCCATGCTCACCCACGGCTGTGGCATCTTGCCGCCGATCAGGTGCAGGTTGGGCACTGCGGTCGGGTGCCAGTCGAGGTAGGCCAGGTCGACCCACAGCGATTTCTTGTCGAAATAGTTGTCGAAGCTCTGGTTGGTCGAGCGGCGGTCGGCGCTGCTACCGGTGGCGATACGCACGCCAGCATCGACTTGCGGGTTGATTTCGCTGTAGAAGCCGACACGGGCACGGACGCGCTGGCGGTCCTGGTTGCCGCTGCTGCTGTTCGGGTCGTCAACGTTGACGTCTTCGTAACGCAGGCGCACATCACCCTTGATCTGGGTCTTGGCGGCCCATGCCACTTTTTGTTCAAAGGAACTCATACGCTCGGACTGCGCTTTCTGGTCGGCCTTTTCCTTGGTCTCTTTTGCCAGATCGCCTTGCAGTTCGTTGTACTGCGCCTGGTTGATCGAGCCATTGGCGCGGAGCATTTCGAGCAGCTTGGCGTCGACAGCAGCACTGGCCGGAGTACTCAGAGCCAGCATCATGCCGGTGAGGCTCACTCCGGTAAGTGTGGAAACAAGACGCATAAGGTTCTCCCTACTAGAAAAAAATGGGGGAGGCTCAGCGCCCGCCCCTGTGTTGGCATGTCTTCGGAAAGGGCCTGAATAGACAGGTTCTGGGGTTCCGGAAAACAGGCGCAAGTATTGCGGGGGGGAATGACAGATTAATGTCTAATTAGTGGCACTGTTGTTAAGTAATCGGCAATGAACGGATTGGCCAGGTGATCGTCATTTGAGTGATGGGCCATTCTTCCGGGATACTGAGGACCTCAAGACAGCGAGTCGAAACCGTGACCAGCCTGTACAGCCTTGCTCATCTGCGTGATCTTCCGGCGGCCACCTGGGATGCCCTGGTGCCTGCGGGCCAACCGTTTCTGCGCCACGCCTTTCTCAGCGCGATGGAGGACAGTGGCAGCGTTGCCCCCGCGACCGGCTGGGCTGCCGAGCACCTGGTGCTGGAGCGTGAAGGGCAGGTACGCGCCGTGCTGCCGGCCTACCGCAAGTGGCATTCGTTTGGCGAATACGTGTTCGACCACGGCTGGGCCGATGCCTGTGAGCGGGCAGGCATTGCCTACTACCCCAAGCTGCTGGGCGCCGTGCCGTTCAGCCCGGTCAGCGGCCCGCGCCTGATGGCCGCCGACCCCGCCGATGGCCTGCTGGTGTTGCAAGCATTGCCCGAGTACCTGGGCAAGGGCGGGCTCTCTGGCGCGCACATCAACTTCACCGACCCGGCACTGGACCAGCAGATGGCCGGCTTGCCAGGCTGGATGGAGCGGCTGGGTTGCCAGTTCCACTGGCGCAACCGAGGCTATCGGGACTTCCAGGACTTTCTCGACACGCTCAGCTCGCGCAAGCGCAAACAGATGCGCAAAGAGCGCGAGCAAGTGGCCGGGCAGGGCATCGACTTTCAGTGGTACCGGGGTGATGAACTGGATGAGGCGCAGTGGGACTTCGTCTACCTGTGCTACGCCAACACCTATGCAGTACGCCGGCGTGCGCCGTACCTGACCCGTGAGTTCTTCAGCCTGCTGGCCGAGCGCATGCCCGAGGCGCTGCGGGTGGTGATGGCCAGGCAAGGCGGGCGTGACGTGGCCATGGCCCTGAGCCTGGTGGGCGGTGACAGCCTGTATGGCCGTTACTGGGGATGCCTGGATGAGTTCGACCGGCTGCACTTTGAAACGTGCTTCTACCAGGGCATGGACTTTGCCATTGCTGAAGGCTTGCAGCGGTTCGATGCGGGGGCTCAGGGTGAGCACAAGCTGATCCGAGGGTTCGAGCCGGTGCTGACGCGGTCGTGGCATTACCTGCTGCATCCCGGGTTGCGGCGTGCGGTGGAAGGGTTTTTGTTGCAGGAGCGGGAAGGGGTGCAGGGGTATGCCGAAGAGGCGCGGGGGATGTTGCCTTACCGCAGGGATTGAATTTTATGTCGCTTTCCCCGGCCTCTTCGCGGGGCAAGCCCGCTCCCACAGGTGCATCACTGGTTTTAAGGGCAGTGATGAACCTGTGGGAGCGGGCTTGCCCCGCGAAGAGGCCGGCGCAGGCAACCGCACATCTCAATCCACCCCAACAAACCCGCCGGTCTGGTGATGCCACAACCGCGCATACAACCCTTGCTGCGCCAGCAACTCACTGTGGCTGCCACTCTCGACGATATGCCCTTTGTCCAGCACCACCAGCCGGTCCATCCGGGCAATGGTCGAAAGCCGGTGGGCGATGGCAATCACGGTCTTGCCCTGCATCAGTGTCTCAAGGCTCTCCTGGATCGCTGCTTCAACCTCAGAGTCCAGCGCTGAAGTGGCCTCGTCCATGATCAGGATCGGTGCGTTCTTCAACAACACCCTGGCAATCGCGATACGTTGACGCTGGCCGCCAGACAACTTGACCCCACGCTCGCCCACATGCGCATCGAAGCCGGTACGCCCTTGGGCGTCGGTCAACTGCGGAATGAACTCGTCGGCGCGGGCGCGGCGTACGGCTTCAAGCAGTGCCGCTTCGCTGGCCTCTGGGCGGCCGTACAGCAGGTTGTCACGGATCGAGCGGTGCAACAGCGAGGTGTCCTGGGTGATCATGCCAATCTGCGCACGCAGGCTGGCCTGGCTCACTTCGGCAATGTCCTGGCCATCGATGAGGATGCGCCCACCCTGCACGTCATACAGCCGCAGCAGCAGGTTCACCAGGGTCGATTTGCCCGCGCCAGAAGGGCCGATCAGGCCAATCTTCTCGCCCGGGCGGATGTTCAGATTGAGCCCTTCGATCACGTTGCTGGCTTTGCCGTAGTGGAAGTCCACATCGTCGAAATGCACCGCGCCACGGCTCACCTTCAATGCCGGCGCATTGGGCTTGTCGGTGACGGTGACCGGCTGGGCGATGGTCTGCAGGCCGTCCTGGACCATGCCGATGTTCTCGAAGATGCCGTTGACCACCCACATGATCCAGCCCGACATGTTGACGATGCGGATCACCAACCCGGTGGTCAGGGCAATTGCCCCCACGGTGATCAGCGACTGGCTCCACAGCCACAGTGCCAGGCCGGTGGTGCCGACCACCAGCAAGCCGTTGAGGGTGGTGATGACCACGTCCATGCTGGTGATCACCCGCGAGGCCAGTTGCGTTTTTTCGGTCTGCTCGCGGATCGCCTCACGGGCGTACTGCTGTTCGTAGTCGGTATGGGCGAACAGCTTGAGGGTGGCGATGTTGGTGTAGCCGTCGACGATGCGCCCCATCAGTTTGGAGCGTGCGTCGGACGAAATCACCGAACGCGCCTTAACCCGCGGCACGAAGTAGAACAGCGCGGCGATGTAACAGGCGATCCACGCCAACAGTGGCAGCATCAGGCGCCAGTCGGCCTCGGCGAACAGGACCAGCGAGCTGACGGCATAGATCAGCACGTGCCACAGGGCATCCACTGCCTGTACCGCCGAATCGCGCAGCGAGTTGCCGGTTTGCATGATGCGCTGGGCAATACGCCCGGCGAAGTCGCTTTGAAAGAAGTTCAGGCTCTGTTTGAGCACATAGGAGTGGTTTTGCCAGCGAATCAGGCTGGTCATGCCTGGGTTGATGGTCTGGTGCACCAGCAGGTCGTGCAGGCCGAAGAACAGCGGGCGCAGCAGCAGGATCACCACCAGCATCCAGATCAGCTCACCGCTGTGTTCGCTGAAGAAGTTGGCATTGGGCGTGCCTTGGGCCAGATCGATGATGCGGCTCAGGTAGCTGAACATCGCCACTTCGATCAACGAAGCGACCAGGCCGACCACCAGCAGGGCGGCGAAGCTTGGCCAGACCTGGCGCAGGTAATACAGGTAGAACGGCCACACCGTGCTCGGCGGTGCTTCGCTCGGTGCCTCGCGAAAAATGTCGATGAGTCGTTCGAAACGGCGGTACAGCATGGGTGACAACACTCCTGTTGGTCCGGCCTTCAGGCGGGTTCACGTCCCTGTGAAACCTGCATTCAGTCGATACGTTTGGCGGACTTGATATAGACCGGATCGGCCGGCACGTCGCGCATGCCCTTTTTCACGGTGGTCGGTGAGTTGACGATCTGGTCGACCACTTCCATGCCTTTGGTCACCTTGCCGAACACGGCATAACCACGGTCACGGCCTGGGTTGAGGAAGTCGTTATCAGCCACGTTGATGAAGAACTGGCTGGTGGCCGAATTCGGGTCCGAGGTGCGGGCCATGGACAGTGTGCCACGGGTGTTCAGCAAGCCATTGCTGGCTTCGTTGCGGATCGGATCTTTGGTGTCCTTCTGCACCATCTGATCGGTGAAGCCGCCGCCCTGGACCATGAAGCCCGGGATCACGCGGTGGAAGATGGTGTTGTTGTAAAAGCCGCTCTCGACGTACTGGAGGAAGTTCTTGGTACTGATCGGCGCCTTCTCGGCATTCAACTCGATTTCGACCTGACCGAAGCTGGTGTCCAGCAACACGTGAGGGGTCTTGTCGGACGCCATGACGCTGGTGGCGAAGGCGACCGAGCAGGCGGTGAGCAGGAGTTTTTTCAGCATGGGCTCAAAGATCCTTGAGAGGTGGAAGCAGCTGCAAGAAACTGCAGCAGGGTCTGGTTGAAGACCTCGGGTTGATCGAGGGGCGTAGCGTGCCGGGAATCGTCGATGACTACCAGCCTGGCCTGCGGCATCAGGGCTACGTAGCGCTCTTTGAGATGTATCGGCGTGTAATCGTGGTCGGCGGCAATCACCAGCGTGGGACAGCGAATTTGCCCAATGCGTTCCTGCACGCCCCAGTCAACGATGGCGTCGAAGCTCTTGAGGTAGGCACGTTTGTCGTTGCGTGCCCAGCGCTGCGCCATCTTCTGGCGCAGGTCAGCTTGGCCGGGCTTGGGGAACAGGCGCTGGGCCAGGCCTTTGCCCACGGTCTCGACGCTGAGCAGGCGTGCCAGGCCCCAACGCTTGGCCCACCAGGCCCAGTCGCTGCGGGTGCGGCGCTTCACCTCTGGGGCGCTGTTGACAATGCACAGGCTGCGCAGCCAGCGCGGGTGATCGACGGCAAACTGGAAGCCGACCATCCCACCCATCGACAGGCCCACGAAGTGCACCGGGCCGGTCTGCAGGTGTTCGAGCAGGGCCAGCAGGTCTTCGCTGAAGGTGGCGATCTGGTAACCGTCGCGGGGTTTGTCGGAGCGGCCGTGCCCGCGAATGTCCATGACGATGACCCGGTAGTGGCGGCTCAACAGCGGTATCTGCAGCTCCCAGTCCTGGCAGCTGGAGCCCAGGCCATGCAGCAGCACCAAGGGTTCGCCCTGGCCATATTCCTCGTAATGCAGTAAGCATCCTTCGTGTTCGAAATAGGCCATGGGCGCGGTCCTCTCAGGCTTGTGGGGGGGCTGCGAAGGGCACGTCCAGAGGCGCGGTGTCGAAGTTGCGCAGCAGGTCGATGAGAATCTGCGTAGCCGGGCCCAGGGTCTTCTCTTTGCTCGAATAAAGGTAGAACAGTGGGTGACGGCTGCCACCCTGATCCAGCGGCAACGGCTTGAGCACGCCTTCACGCAGTTCGCGCTCGATCATGTGCCGCGGCAGCCAGGCAAAGCCCAGGCCGCTGCTGACGAAGGTGGTGGCGGTGCCCAAGCTGCCGACGGTCCAGCGCTGTTCTGCGCCCAGCCAGCCGACATCCAGCGGTTGGGCGCGGCCAGAGTCGCGGATCACCACCTGCAGCTGGCTTTCCAGGTCCTGGAAGGTAATTTCACGGCCCAGGCGGTGCAGGCTGTGTTCGGGGTGGGCAACGGCGATGAACTCTACCGCGCTCAGTTCGGCGCCCAGGTAGCCGCCGATGCTATAGCTGCTGATGGCCAGGTCAGCGATGCCTTCGCGTAGCACTTCCTCGACGCCCGACAACACCTCTTCACGCAGACGCACCCGGCAACCGCGGCTTTGCGGCATGAACGCACTCAGCGCACGAACCAGCCGGGCGCTGGGGTAGGCGGCGTCGACCACCACGCGCACCTCGGCTTCCCAGCCTTGCTCCATGTGATGGGCAAGGTCTTCGAGCTGGCTGGCCTGTTTGACCAGGTGGCGTGAGCGGCGCAGCAGCACGTTGCCAGCCTCGGTGAGCACCGCTTTGCGCCCATCGATGCGCAGCAGCGGAACACCGAGCTGCTCTTGCATGCGGGCCACGGTGTAGCTGACCGACGACTGCGAACGGTGCAGCGCCTCGGCGGCCTGGGCAAACCCCCCGTGATCGACCACTGCTTGCAGTGTTCGCCACTGATCAAGGGTTACGCGCGGCGCTTTCATGTTTCGCTCCTGTTGTCCTAAGCTGCGCTCTTCCAAGGAGAGCGCCCCATGAAGAAATGTTGTGCGGCAATACTGATGTGCCTGCCCCTCGGTGCCATGGCTTACCCCATCGATGTGGAGAAGCAATTGGAGGATGGGGTCAAGCTCGACTACACGGCCTACGATACCGCCTACGACATTGGCGCCATCACCCTCAACAACTATGGGCAGGTGCCTGCAGCCTGCAAGGTGATGTTCCGCAACGGCCCGGAAGCGCCGCGGGTGCGCCGGGTGAACGTGCCGGCGGGTAAAAGCGTCGACGTCACCGCCAAGTTCAATCGCCAGATCATCAAATTGCGGATCAGCGTGAACTGTACAGCGGAATAAACGGATTAATCGATTGATTGAACCCACTTTTTACGCTTTTTTATCGATAGGTCAAGCCTTAATCTCACCTCCATCGAATCGCACCCTTTTTGCCGATGGAGGCACCCCATGTCCCGCGTACTGATCATCGAAAGCAGCGCCCGCCAGCAGGATTCCGTTTCCCGTCAACTGACCCGCGACTTCATCCAGCAATGGCAGGCCGCCCACCCGAGCGATGAGATCACCGTACGTGACCTGGCTGTGACCTCGGTGCCGCACCTGGATGCCAACCTGCTCGGTGGCTGGATGAAGCCCGAAGAGCAGCGCAGCGCCGCTGAACTCGAAGCGCTGGCCCGCTCCAATGAGCTGACGGATGAACTGCTGGCGGCCGACGTGCTGGTGATGGCTGCGCCGATGTACAACTTCACCATCCCCAGCACCCTCAAGGCCTGGCTGGACCACGTGCTGCGCGCCGGCATCACCTTCAAGTACACCCCGACCGGCCCGCAGGGCCTGCTGACTGGCAAGCGCGCCATCGTCCTGACCGCCCGCGGTGGCATTCATGCCGGCGCCACCAGCGACCACCAGGAACCCTACCTGCGCCAGGTGATGGCGTTCATCGGCATTCACGATGTGAATTTCATCCATGCCGAAGGCCTGAACATGAGCGGCGACTTCCACGAGAAGGGCATCAACCAGGCCAAGGCCAAGCTGGCTGCGGTGGCCTGAGCGTCAACGAATTCCCAACCCTGACACCTGTTTTTGCTCCTTTGGGTGTACCTGCCCGGCCTAATGGCCGGGTTTTTTTTGCCTGGGATTTCTCGGTTGCTTGTGCCGGCCCTTTCGCGGGCAAGCCCGCTCCTACAGGGAATTCACTGTTCTCAAGGCCCGTGGTGTACCTGTGGGAGCGGGCTTGCCCGCGAAAGGGCCGGCACAGCCCCCACACTTCTCATGGTTGAACTCACGCGGCGCAACCCGCTAAGGTCGCCGCCTTGATCCACGAGAGGCAACCATGGGCTACCTGATTATCGTCGCGCTGATTCAGGCGTTTTCCTTCAGCCTGATCGGCGAGTACCTGGCCGGGCACGTCGACAGCTACTTTGCCGTGCTCGCGCGGGTGCTGCTGGCGGGCCTGGTGTTCTTGCCGCTGACCCGCTGGCGCCAGGTCGAGCCGCGCTTCATGCGTTCGATGCTGCTGATCGGTGCGCTGCAATATGGCATTACCTATGTCTGCCTGTACCTGAGCTTTCGCGTGCTCACCGTGCCAGAAGTGCTGCTGTTCACCATCCTCACGCCGTTGCACGTGACCCTGATCGAAGATGCCTTGAACCGGCGTTTCAACCCATGGGCCTTGTTGGCCGCGCTGGTGGCCGTGGCGGGGGCTGCAGTGATTCGTTTCGACAGCATCAGTGGTGAGTTCTTCATCGGCTTCCTGCTGCTGCAACTGGCCAACTTCACCTATGCCGCCGGCCAGGTGCTGTACCGTCACCTGATCGCCCGAAACCCCAGCGACCTGCCGCACTACAAGCGCTTCGGCTACTTCTATCTCGGGGCGTTGATCGTCGTGCTGCCGGCGTTTTTGCTGTTCGGCAATGCCCAGCACCTACCAAGCACCGATGTGCAATGGCTGGTGCTGTTGTTCCTCGGGTTGTGCCCGACCGCGCTGGGCCTGTACTGGTGGAACAAGGGTGCTTGCCTGGTTTCCGGGGCGACGCTGGCCGTGATGAACAACCTGCATGTGCCGGTGGGGCTGTTGCTCAACCTGTTGATCTGGAACCAGCACGAGCCACTGGGGCGGTTGCTTATTGGCGGCGCGGTGATTCTGGCGTCGGTGTGGATGAGCCGGTTGGGTAGCCGCACTGACGCCGCGCTGATCCGCAAGGCCTGATATGCATACCCTCTTTGTCATCGTCGCGCCGATCTTTGCCCTCATCCTGGTCGGCTACCTGTGCCGTCGCGCCAACAAGCTCGGCGACAAGGCCGCAGCCGAAATCAACAAGATGGTGGTCTGGCTCTGCCTGCCGGCCTTGCTGTTCAAGGTGACCGCCACTGCGACCTGGAGCGAGATCTGGCACCCAGGCTTCATCGTGGCGTTTGGCACGGGCGCCCTGGCCATGTTCGTGATCACGCTGGCGTGGCGGCTGTACAGCGGCCATAGCCTGGTCGCGGCGAGCATCGACGGGCTCAGTGCGGGGTATGCCAACACCGGCTACATCGGCATCCCGCTGTGCCTGTTGCTGTTCGGCCAGGCGGGCTTGCAGCCAGCGCTGATCTCGTCGTTGATCGTGGTGTGCCTGGTGTTCGCCATTTCGCTGACCTTTATTGAGGTCGGGCTGCAGGAAGAGCGGCAGGTCGGCCGGGCGGTGCTGGTGGTGAGCAAGGCGCTGGCGAAGAACCCGCTGGTGATTTCGCCGGTGGTGGGGGCGGGGTGGGCCATGAGCGGGTTGGGGCTGGCCGAGCCGGTGATGCATTTTCTCGACATGCTGGCGTTGGCCACCACGCCGTGCGCCTTGATATCGCTGGGCGCATTCCTGGCAGAAAAGCGCGCGGGTGCGCAAGCCAGCCCGTGGCCGTTGGTGGGATTGAAACTGATTGGGCAGCCGGCCCTGACCTGGGTGCTGGCGTACAAGGTGTTCAGCCTGCCGAGCATGTGGGCGGCTTCGGCGGTGCTGCTGGCGGCGCTGCCGACCGGGACCGGGCCGTACATGCTGGCGGAGTACTACAACCGCGAGGCGGGGTTGATTTCGCGGACGATCCTGTTGTCGACCGTGGCTTCGTTGGTGACCCTGACCGGGTTGTTGTACCTGCTGGGTTACGCGGGGTGATTCGGGGGCGCTTTGCGCCCCATTCGCAGCACAAGGCTGCTCCTACAGGGAACGTGTACCTCCTGTAGGAGCAGCCTTGTGCTGCGAATGGGCTGCAAAGCAGCCCCGGCGATCTCAAGCCTCGCTCATCTCTTCCAACCGGTGCGGCACTCGCCCGCTCAACCCCACCCGCATGTCATTGCCACTCGGCTGTTGATACAAGCTCAAGCCAAACTCCGGCAACACCGCCAGCAGGTAATCGAAGATATCCCCCTGAATCCGCTCGTACTCCGCCCACACCGTGGTAGTGGTGAAGCAGTAGATTTCCAGCGGCACACCCTCGGCGCCGGTCTGCATCTGCCGGACCATGCAGGTCATGCCCTGATGCACATTGGGGTGGTTCTTCAGGTAAGCCAGCGCAAACGCGCGGAAGGTGCCGATATTGGTCAGCTTGCGGCGGTTGGCGGACAGCTCGGCCACCGGCCCCAGCGCTTCGTTCCAGGTTTGCAGTTCCTGGCGCTTGCCAGCCAGGTAGTCGCCCAGCAGGCGCACCTGGGTCAGGCGCTGTTCCTCTTCGCGGGTCAGAAAACGCACACCTGCCGCGTCGATGAACAGGCTGCGCTTGATGCGCCGGCCGCCTGACTGCTGCATGCCGCGGTAGTTGCGGAACGATTCGCTCATCAAACGCCAGGTCGGGATCGAGACGATGGTCTTGTCGAAGTTCTGCACCTTCACCGTGTGCAAGGTGATGTCCACCACATCGCCATCGGCACCGACCTGTGGCATTTCGATCCAGTCACCCACATGCAGCATGTCGTTACTGGTCAATTGCACGCTGGCCACGAATGACAGCAGGGTGTCCTTGTAGACCAACAGCAGCACCGCCGACATTGCACCCAGGCCCGACAGCAGCAGCAACGGCGAGCGGTCGATAAGCGTGGCGACGATGACGATGGAGGCGAAGATCCACAGCATCATCTTGGCCAGTTGCACATAGCCCTTGATCGAGCGGGTGCGGGCATGCTCGGTGCGCGCGTAGATGTCGAGCAAGGCATCCAGCAGGCACGACAGGGCCATGGTCATGAACAGCAGGGTAAAGGCCAGGGCAACGTTGCCGAGGAAGTGCTGCGCCGTGTCGGACAGCTCCGGCACCAGCTTCAGGCCAAACTGCAGCACCAGCGACGGTGTGGTCTGGGCCAGCCGGTGCAACACTTTGTTGTGGCGCAGGTCATCCAGCCATTTCAGCGCCTGTTGGCGCGCCAGCAGGCGGGTGCCGTGCAGCATCAGGAAGCGCGAAAGGCGGCCGACGACCAGAGAAATCAGCAGCAGGACGGCCAGGCCGATGGCGGCGTGGAGCATGGGATGTTGATCGAGGGTGCCCCAGAGGTCGAGGGAGTCACGCCAGATTCGTTGGATATCCATGGGGTTTTGAACAGTCTGTATTGCCAAACGAAGCGCCATTAGAGCGCGGATGCCGATAAAGTTGCCAAAAGAAATTCGGCTATGGCGGCAGAAAACGTTACCCTATGCAACTGAATTTCCCGCACTTGCCTGAGGTTACCTCCGTGTTTTCCCAATTCGCCCTGCACGAACGCCTGCTTAAAGCCGTGGCCGAGCTTAAATTTGTCGAGCCGACCCCGGTGCAGGCAGCGGCCATCCCCCTGGCCCTGCAAGGGCGTGACCTGCGTGTGACCGCGCAGACCGGCAGCGGCAAGACCGCGGCATTCGTCCTGCCAATGCTCAATCGCCTGGTTGACCTGAGCGGCCCGCGCGTGGAAATCCGTGCGCTGATCCTGCTGCCCACCCGTGAGCTGGCACAACAGACCCTCAAGCAGGTGCAACTGTTCTCCCAGTTCACCTACATCAAGGCTGGCCTGGTTACCGGCGGTGAGGACTTCAAGGAACAGGCCGCCATGCTGCGCAAGGTGCCGGACGTGCTGATCGGCACCCCGGGCCGCCTGCTCGAGCAACTCAACGCCGGCAACCTGGACCTGTCCCACGTCAAGGTCATGATCCTCGATGAAGCCGACCGCATGCTCGACATGGGCTTTGCCGAAGACATGGAGCGCCTGTGCAAGGAGTGTGAGAACCGTGAGCAGACCCTGCTGTTCTCCGCCACCACAGGCGGCGCGGCCCTGCGCGACATCATCGGCAAGGTGTTGAAAGACCCTGAGCACCTGATGCTCAACAGCGTCTCGCAGCTGGCCGAAGGCACCCGTCAGCAGATCATCATGGCTGACCACGACCAGCACAAAGAGAAGATCGTCCAGTGGTTGCTGGAAAACGAGACTTACCAGAAGGCGATCATCTTCACCAACACCCGTGCCCTGGCCGACCGTATCTATGGCCACCTGGTGGCCAAGGACGTGAAGGCCTTCGTCCTGCACGGTGAGAAGGATCAGAAAGACCGCAAGCTGGCCATTGAACGCTTCAAGCAGGGCAGCTCCAACGTGCTGGTGGCAACCGACGTTGCCGCCCGTGGCCTGGACATCGACGGCCTGGACCTGGTGATCAACTTCGACATGCCACGCAGCGGTGACGAGTACGTGCATCGTATTGGCCGTACCGGCCGTGCGGGGGGCGAAGGCCTGGCGATCTCGTTGATCACCCACAACGACTGGAACTTGATGTCGAGCGTCGAACGCTACCTCAAGCAGCAGTTCGAGCGCCGGGTGATCAAGGAAGTCAAAGGCACCTACACCGGGCCTAAAAAGGTCAAGGCTTCGGGCAAGGCTGCCGGTACCAAGAAGAAAAAGGTCGAGAAGAAGTCGGGTGACAAGAAGGCTGGCGCTAAGCGCAAGCCGACCGCCAAGCCAAAGGCCAACGCGCCACTGGCCAGCTCCGACGGCATGGCGCCGCTGAAAAAGCGCACGCCAGCGGCTGAGTAAGCCGTCTGCAGCCCTATCGCCGCCTTGCCGGCGATAGGGCCTTTACCGCCTCTGCGTCACTCCGCTTTTTTCTCCGCTGTCTTCAATTCCTTGATTCGCGTATCGATCAGCTGGCACTTGTCCGGCAGGTCCTTGCTCGCCGTCCCCAGCTCCATACCCTGGAGCTCATCGTTGATCTCCTTGGCCTTCTGCGGGTTCTGTTCGGTCAGCTGGCTGACCAGCCCGGCCAGTTCTTCGCGCTTCTGGGTGGCCTCCTCCGGCGTGCAGGCCCAAGCGGGCAGGGCGCAGAGCAAGGCGGTTGCACAGGTGATGCGCAGCAGCGATTTCATCCTTTCTACCTCTTGCGTTGGCTATGCGCGGTGGAGGGCGGTACATGCCTTGAAGTTCAGCCTGGACGACCGGCGGGCTCGATAACCCGCAGGTGCAAGATAACCAACAGTTAGTGTGCAAGGTGAGGTTTTGCCGTCATGTCTATACCCAACGCCTTCATGACTGCGAGGAACGATTTAAGGGTCGGATTGCCGTGTTCGCTGAACGACCGGTAAAGTTGCTCACGAGACAAGCCGGTTTCTTTCGCCAGATCGCTCATCCCTTTTGCACGAGCCACTACGCCAACGGCTTTGGCCACGTAGCTGGCATCACCCGTCTCCAGCGCATCGGACATGAATTGAGCAATGGCTTGCGGAGTGGTCAGGTAATCGGCCGCATCGAACTCAAAAAATGTTTCAGTCATTGTGCATCCCTCTGAAACTGCTGGATTCGATCTTCTTCATTGGGTGAATGTAGTTTATAAATCACACTGGGCTAGCGCATAAAATGGTTTCTGTTTTTTTCTGAACACGACCCGCCGCAGGCAGGTCCCAACCTGTGTACCCCTTCCGTCCACAGCAGGAGCCTGCCGCCATGAGCACCACCTACGACTGGGACTTGATCGAACGCTTGCTGCATGAAGTGCAGAACAGCGCCGGTCACAGCTTTACGCCACGCCCCTACGCCGAGCAGCACGCCGCGGCGCTAGCCGCCAAAGGCCAGCCGATAGGCGATCTGGACCACTTGAAGACCCGGGCCTGCGAATACGAAAAACTGCTGTTCGAGCGTGGCTTCATCGAAAGTCGGCCTGATGAAGAGGGGGGCAACGGCGAAAACTTCGTCCTCAGCGAACGCGGTTCGCGCCTGTTGAGCCTGATCGACAGCAGCATCCCGGGCTTCGAGCACCCGCGTCAGGTCTTGGATGAACAAGCCGATGCGTTGGATGAAGCGACCTTTGAGCAGGTGTCATCGAAGGCACAGATTGCTTGAGGTCGTTTTGAGGGTGGCACGGGTGGGCCTGTAAACCCGATAATCGGCAGTCTTTGAAGACTGCCGAGCTGATCCCATGCCAATGACTACCCCAAAGGCCCGCCGATGAGCGCGGCCCGGAAGAACCCCGACGCCTTCGCTTTCCAGGTCATGCTTGGGTTGTGCCTGATCTGGGGCTGCCAGCAAGTGCTGATCAAGACGGCTGCCGTCGACATCGCACCGGTCATGCAGGCCGCCTTGCGCAACTGCATCGCCGCCGTGCTGGTGGGCCTGATGATCTGCTGGCGCGGTGGTTGGGAGCAGGTGGGCAGCACTTGGCGCGCCGGGCTGTTGGCGGGCGGGTTGTTTGGTGTCGAATTCCTGTTCATCGCTGAAGGGTTGAAGCTGACGTCGGCAGCGCACATGTCGGTCTTCCTCTACACGGCACCCGTTTTCACGGCGTTGGGCCTGCACTTCATGCTGCCCAGTGAGCGGCTGCGGCTGCTGCAGTGGTTGGGGATCTTGCTGGCCTTCGGCGGGATTGCCACTGCGTTTGCCGGTGGCATGTCGTTTGAAGAAATGGACAGCCGCACGTTGCTGGGCGATGCCTTTGGCGTTGTGGCGGGGCTGGCCTGGGGGGCGACGACGGTGGTGGTGCGCTGTTCCCGGCTTTCAGAAGCACCGGCGACCTTGACCCTGTTCTATCAGTTGGCGGTGGGCTTTGCCGGGTTGCTGCTGATTGCCTTGCTCAGCGGCCAGATCGGCGCGGTGTCGCTGACGCCTTTGGCGGTGGGCAGTGTGCTGTTCCAAGGGATCGTGGTGTCGTTTGTCAGCTACCTGACGTGGTTCTGGTTATTGCGCAAATACCTGGCGTCGAACCTCGCGGTGTTTTCGTTCATCACGCCGCTGTTCGGCGTGACATTCGGCGTGCTGCTGTTGGATGAGCCGCTGAGCGTGAACTTTGTACTTGGCGCGGTGATGGTGTTGCTTGGCGTGGTGCTGGTGAGCGCCGAGCCTTGGGTGAAGCAGCAATTGCGCAAATGGGTGGGGTGATAGCCGCTGCCCTAGGCTTCACTGACCGTCAACCGAAACCCCTGTAGGAGCAGCCTTGCGCTGCGAAGAGGCCAGTGGCAGCAGCGAGCATCTACGTTGTTGCCACTGGCCTCTTCGCAGCGCAAGGCTGCTCCTACACGGATTGCGCGGTGGTTGAAGGGGCCGCCAGCCAGCTGGGGTTGGCATGGGCTGCAGTCAGCACCAGCACCCCGGCCACTGCCAACCCGCTCGCGGCCAGCAGCAACGCCAGTTGCAGGCTCCCCGTGTAATGGTTGCTGACTGCCGCCAACAACGGCCCGCTGAGTTGCCCGAGCGCAAAGCACGCAGTGAGCAGCCCAGCATTACGCTGCGTCGCGTGTGGCGCCAGCTCCCGCGAGCGCTGCATCACCAGCTGCATGCAGGCCAGGAACGGCGCGCCACACAGCACCACACCCAACCCCAAGCCAAGGCCACCGCCCATCAGGCATGCGAGCACACCGAGCCCTTGCAGCCACAGGGTGGCGGTCAGCCAGGCAGAGGTCCGGCCGGCCCGGCGCACGCTCACCAGCAGCACGCCCAGCGCGGCAGCCAGGCCAAAGGCCGGCCAGAACAGGTCGGCCATCCACTGGCCGCGAAACTGCTGGTTGGCCATCTGTGACAAGAAGGTGGCCGGCAGGATGTAACCCACGCCGTACAAGGCATAGACCAGGCCAAGGCGCGCAATCCCGGCATTACCTACCCTACCGGGCTGCGCAGTGGCCGGCTGCACCGTTTGCGCTTGCGCCTGCGGCAACCAGGGCCGTACGGCCAATAGCATCATCAGCGCCGCCACCGCGTAGATCAGCCACAGCGCTGCCGAACCCAGCCCCAGCCCATGCGCAACCAGTGCCAGCAGCCCGGTAACGGCGATCCCCAGGCCCGGCCCGGCAAACACCAAAGCGCCCAAGCGGGGTTGATGGTGTGCGTTGGCAACCTGCTGGCTGAGGCTGGTGATCATCACCAATACCCAGGCGCTGGCCACGCCGGTGCCGAAGCGCAACAGCAGGTGGCTCCAGAAGCCATCGGCGGCCCACGAGGCCAAGGTCAACAGCACGCACAGCCACAGGCCACCCTGCAGGCGCAGGCGTACCTGGGCAGGCTTGCGGGCGAACATGCCATCCACCGCACCGATGAAGTAACCCAGGTAATTGGCCGCCGCGACCAGCCCGGCGGCCGTGAGGTCGAACTGGCCTTCGGCGATCAGTTGCGGCAGTTGTGGGGTCAGGGCGAAGCGGCCGATGCCCATGGCCATCATCAGCGCCACGGCGCTGGCCAGCAGTTGTATACGGGGCGACATGGAAGGGCTCCTGCACGTTGGTAAGCGATGGATGGCAGGTTAGGGGGCTTTCGCGTTCAATAAAATTGAATAATGATGATGAAGTTGTTCTGTTTTGGAGAAAGGTATGGAGTTCAGCCAACTGCGCATCTTCCAGGCGGTGGCCGAGGAAGGTTCGGTCACACGCGCCGCCGAGCGCCTGCATCGGGTGCCGTCGAACCTGTCGACGCGCCTGCGCCAGCTCGAAGAACAATTGGGCGTGGAGCTGTTTCTGCGCGAGCGCCAGCGCCTGCAATTGTCGCCCGCGGGCAAGGTGCTGCTGGACTACGCCAACCGCTTGTCGGCGCTACGTGACGAGGCGATGGCGGCCGTGCAAGGTGGCCAGCCGGCGGGGGAGTTTGTGCTGGGCACCATGTACAGCACCGCAGCCACCCACCTGCCAGCGTTGCTGGCGCGTTATCACCAGGCGTACCCGGCGGTGAACCTGCAGGTGCGTGCAGCGCCCAGCGGTGAGCTGTTCGAGGGCTTGCTCAGCCATGGCCTGGACGCGGCCTTGGTGGATGGCCCGCCGAGCCTGGCAGGGCTGGACGGTGTGCCGCTGTGCGACGAACAGCTGGTGTTGATCACCAGCCCCGAACACCCGCCCGTGCACACGGCAAAAGACGTGGCAGGCAAAGCTGTGTTCACTTTCCGCCAAGGCTGCTCGTACCGAATGCGCCTGGAGGCCTGGTACGCCCACGCTCATACGCCGATGGGGCGGGTGATGGAGATCGAGTCGTACCAGAGCATGCTGGCCTGTGTGATTGCCGGCGCAGGTGTGGCCATGATGGCGCAGTCCATGCTCGACAGCCTGCCTGGGCGCGACCGGGTGCGGGTCCACCGGCTGCAGGCACCCTTCGATCAGGCGGTCACGTGGTTGATGTGGCGCCAGGGCATGCGCGGGGCAAATTTGCAGGCCTGGATCGATCTGCAACAAAGCGAAACGATTAACCAATCGTCGGAATGCGCCGTTCAGGCTTGATCCGCGTCAAAATGGCCCTTATCTCTAAGACCAGATGCATGCGCAATACAGGACATCGGGCTATGATCTGTATGAAACATCACTGGATTGATTGACCGTGAGGCTGACCCGTCAAGGGGGCACTATGAAGAAACCACTGTTCAACTGGCTCCACGACTTGGCTGTCGCACTGGGGTTGATTCCACCCCCCCTGCAGCCGGTGCCGATCCCGACTGATGAAGAGCAGCGCAAGCGCCAACCGCGCCGTCGCTGAAATGACAAAGGCCGCCGCATCATTGCTGATGCGGCGGCCTTTTTGTTGCGGTGAATCGTCTGTATGGCTTAGTGCGTATCAGGCCAGCTTGACTGCTGCCATCGATTTACGCGACATCAGGCTGACGGCGACAAAGCTCACCAGGCCAACTGCCAGGCTGTAGTAGATCGGCGTGTTGGCTTCCAGCCCGTCCTTGAACATGAACAGCAGCGCAGTAGCGAAGCCCAGCGACATGCTGGCGATGGCGCCTGCGGTAGTTGCGCGTTTCCAGAAGATCGCACCGATCAGCGGGATCAGCATGCCGCCGACCAGCAGGTTGTAGGCCAAGGTCAGGGCGTTGATCACATCGTTCACCACCAAGGCGATACCCAGTACCACCAGGCCGGTCAGCAGGGTGAACAGGCGGCTGATGGCCAGGCTCGACTGCTTGCCGCCACGCAGCTTGGGCAGCAGGTCTTCAGTCAGGGTGGTGGACGCGGCCAGCAGGCCGGCGCTGGCAGTCGACATCATGGCCGCCAGGGCCGCCGCCATCAGCAGGCCACGAATGCCATCGGGCAGGGTGCTCTTGATCATCTCCGCAAAGGCATTGTTTGGGTTGGCCAGGTCGGGCATCAGTACGTGCGCGGCCATGCCGATCAGGGCGCAGGCCAGGCCGTAAACCACGCAGTAAACGCCTGCGGTGGTACCGGCACGTTGGCAGACCTTCTCGTCACGGGCAGTGAATACGCGCTGCCAGATGTCTTGGCCGATGAGGATGCCGAAGAAGTAGATCAGGAAGTAGGTGATGATGGTGTCCCAACCGATGGTGGTCAGCTGGAAGCTGGCCGCAGGCAGTTTGGCCACCAAGGTGTCCCAGCCACCGGCCTTGTACAGGCACACCGGCAACAGGATGAACATCAGGCCGACGGTCTTGATGACGAACTGGACGATGTCGGTCAGGGTCAGCGACCACATGCCACCGATGGTCGAGTACAGCACCACCACGCCGCCGCCGAGCATCAGCGACATCCAGAACGGCAACTCGAGCAGCACTTGCAGCACGGTCGCCATCGCCAGGGTCGAGGTCACGCCGATCATCAGCGCGTACGCCAGCATGATCGCCGCACTGGCCTGGCGTGCCATCGGGTTGTAGCGCCGCTCCAGAACCTGGGTCACGGTGTAGATGCGCAGGCGCAGCAGCGGTTTGGCGAGGAACAGGTTGAGGGCGATGATGCCCAGGCCCAGGGCTGCGCACAGCCAGAAGCCAGAAATGCCGTGGACATAGCCCAGGCGCACAGTGCCGACGGTGGAGGCGCCGCCGAGTACGGTAGTGGCCATGGTGCCCATGTACAGGGTCGGGCCGAGGTTGCGTCCGGCCACCAGGTAGTCTTCCTGGGTTTTTGCCCGACGCATGCCATACCAGCCAAGCCCGAGCATGCCGGCGGTATAGATCATTACAACGATGATGTCCAAGGCCATTGGGGGTCTCCCGATTATCTTTATTATGGCGAGATCGACCGCACGGGCTTAGCGCCACCCGGCGGTCTAGTCTTGTGTTGGCGGGCCTCAGTGGCCCTCCCTCATGGCTCCTGCCGGGGTATTGCAGTCAAGCGGTGCCGTGCTATCGCCAGGATCAGCGACGCACGACGCCCGGCAGCACGCAGAGCATCTCGAACAGCAGGTTGGCGCCGAGCAGCGAGGTGTTGCCGGTGGTGTCGTAAGGCGGGGAGACTTCGACGAGGTCACAGCCGATCAGGTCCAGGCCGTGGCAGCCGCGAATGATCTCCATCGCTTGGATCGTGGTCAAGCCTCCAATTTCAGGCGTGCCGGTGCCAGGGGCCCAAGCGGGGTCGATACCGTCGATGTCGAAGGACAGGTAAACCGGGCCGCCGCCGACTTTTTCACGGACTTCGGCCATCAGCGGTTCCAGCGATTTGTGCCAGCATTCCTCGGCCTGCACCACGCGGAAGCCCTGGCGACGGCTCCAGTTGAAGTCGTCGGCGGTGTAGCCTTGGGCGCGCAGGCCGATCTGCACCACGCGGTCACAGTCGAGCAGGCCCTCTTCCACGGCGCGGCGGAAGGTGGTGCCGTGGGCGATCTTCTCGCCGAACATGTGGTCGTTGACGTCAGCGTGGGCATCGATGTGCACCAGGCCGATCTTGCCGTGCTTTTTATGCAGGGCGCGCAGGATCGGCAGGGTGATGGTGTGGTCGCCGCCCAGGGTCATCGGGATAACGTTGTGCTCGACGATTTCGTCGTAGGCTTCTTCGATGATGCGCACGGCATCGAGCAGGTTGAAGGTGTTGATGGCCACGTCACCGATGTCGGCGACCGACAGCGAGTCGAATGGCGCAGCCCCGGTAGCCATGTTGTACGGGCGGATCATCACCGACTCGGCGCGGATCTGACGCGGTCCGAAGCGGGTGCCGGAGCGCAGCGAAGTGCCGATGTCCAGGGGCACGCCGATGAATGCGGCATCCAGGCCGGCGGCGCTTTGCAGGTGGGGGAGGCGGAGCATGGTGGCGATGCCGCCGAAACGCGGCATTTCGTTGCCGCCCAGTGGTTGGTGGAGAGTCTTGTCCACGGTGGGCCTCATCAGTCGGTCGATTGTTGTGTTTGTTCGAACCTGTGCCGCGGCGCGCCTGTGTAGTCTGGTTGTGCCGGCGGGCAGGACATTTCGGCCGAGTTTGCGCAAGGTAGTGCGTAGGAAGAATCGCTACCGGCAAATACTTACTTCAGGAATTTCTGAACTAATGCCCGCGCAACCGGTTAGACTTCACGCATTTACTGTTGCGGAACCGTTGCACCATGACCTCGACCCTGCCCGATCTGAAACTGCTACGCATCTTCGTCAGCGTGGTGCGTCACCAGGGCTTCGCCAACGCCCAACGCGATTTGAACCTGTCGACGTCAGCCATCAGCACGTACATGAGCCAGCTGGAGGGCGGGTTGGGGATTGTGCTGTGTCACCGTGGTCGCGGCGGTTTCAGCCTCACCAGCAAGGGCGAGCTGTTCCATCAGGAGAGCCTGCGCCTGCTGGCCGAGCTGGATGGCTTTGAGCAATATGCCGCAGCCCTCAAGGGTGAACTGCGCGGCACGCTCAACCTGGGCGTGATCGACTCCACCGTGGGCGACCGCGCGCTGCCCCTGGCCGAAGCCATCGGCGCCTACAGCCAGGAGCACCCGGCGGTGCACTTGCACCTGTCGGTGTCCAGCCCGTACGAACTGCAATTGGGTGTACAGGACAACCGCCTCGACCTGGCCATCGGGGCGTTTTCTTCGCGCATGAGCGGCCTGGTTTACCAGCCGCTGTACCGTGAGCAGCACTGGCTGTACTGCAGCAGCCGCCATCCGTTGTTCAACGAGCGGCGCATCCCTGAGCAGGTGGTGACCCAGCAGCGCATGGTCGGGCGCGGCTACTGGAGCCAGGCAGAGCTGGCCCGGCATGGTTTCAAGCACAGTGCGGCGACGGTAGAAAGCATGGAGGCGCAGCTGATCCTGATTCTCTCCGGTGCCTACATTGGCTACCTGCCAGAGCATTACGCCCAGGCTTGGGTGGAGAAGGGCGATCTACGGGTGTTGTCGCCGTCTACCTTCGGCTATCAGGCGCCCTTTTCGTTGATCATTCGTCGTGGCCGCAGCCGCGAGCCGTTGATTCAGACGTTCCGCGACCTGCTTAAAAGCCAGCTCAACGTGGGCTGATACACAGCCTGTCCATGCATTCCGTCGGGACGGGCTCAATTCCTACAGAACATGACCGCTAACCTGATAGCGCTCTGCTAAACATCAACTTGCGCTGATGATTCCTCCCTATTTCATCCTGCAAGGATCGCCCAAGATGCGCATGAATTTGCCCGTCACTGAGCACGAAAGAACCTTCTCCAGCGATCAACGCCTGATCTCCACGACGGACCTCAATAGCCGCATCACCTACTGCAATGACGCCTTCGTGGCGATCAGCGGTTTTACCTACGACGAACTGGTCGGCCAGACCCACAACCTGGTGCGTCACCCCGACATGCCCCCGGCGGTGTTCGGGCACATGTGGGACACCATCAAGCAAGGCAAACCCTGGATGGGCGTGGTCAAGAACCGCGCCAAAAACGGCGATTACTACTGGGTCAGCGCTTACGTCACCCCGGTGTATGAGCAGGGCAGGGTCAGTGGCTATGAGTCGGTGCGTTCAGTGCCGACACGTGAGCAGATTCGCCGTGCCGAAGCGCTTTACGCGCGCTTGCGTGCCGGCCGTTCGCCGGTGTCGTGGGCGGCGCGGCTAGGGCATGAATTGGGGCACGGCTGGCCACTGATCGGCGCGGGCCTGCTGTCGGCGGCAAGCTACCTGTGGCTGCCGCCCTACGCGGCCCTGGGGGTGCTGATGAGCAGCCTGTTGCTGGCCTGGTACCTGGTCGAGCATCACCACAGCCAGGCCATTCGGCGCACACTTGGCGAGCACCCGAAAGCCTTCACCAGCCCGTTGGTGGCGTTGACCTACAGCGACAACCTGGGCCTGCAGGGCCAATTGGACATGGCCATCATCAGCGAAGAGGCCCGCTTGCAAACCGCCTTGACCCGCCTGGTGGACGCCGGCGTTGGGGTGAAGTCGCGGGCGGCGCAGTCGGCTGACCTGTCCGACGCCCAGGCGCAGATGCTTGACCGCCAGCGCAACGAAACCGACCAGTCCGCCACGGCCATCGCGCAGATGGCGGCGACTATCCAAGAGGTTACCCACAACGTGCAAAGCACTGCCCATGCAGCAGGCGATGCCGACCAGCTGGCGCAGCAAGGCAGTGAGTTGGCCCAGCAGAGTCTCAAGGCCATGGGCAGCATGAGCGATGCGGTCAACGACATCGGCCAGGCGGTCAACGCGCTGGCCGAGCAAACCCAGTCGATCGGTAGCGTGGTCGATACGATCACCTCGATTGCCGAGCAAACCAACCTGCTGGCGCTCAATGCCGCCATCGAGGCAGCGCGCGCCGGGGAGCAGGGGCGCGGCTTTGCCGTGGTGGCTGACGAGGTCCGCTCTTTGGCCCAGCGCACCCGTGCCTCGACCGAGGAGATCCATCAGATCATCGCCTCGTTGCGGGCAGGGGCTGAGCGAGCGGTGAGTACGGCCAACCGCGGTGAGCAGATTTCGCGCGACAGCGTACACAGTGTCGAGGCGGTGCAAGCGGCGTTGAGCGGTATCGCCCAGGCGGTCAGCCGGATTACCGGCATGAGCCAGCAGATGGCGACGGCCTCTGAGCAGCAAAGCCATGTTGCCGAGGATATCAACCAGCAGATCGTGAGGATTGCACAGCTGTGTGATCAGAGCGCCGGGCAGGCCAGGCAAGGGGCGGAAATCAGCCAGGACCTGGAGCGTATGGCGGAGTATCTGCATAGCCTGGCGGAGCGTTTCAACCGCTGACGTTCAGCGTATCCCACAAGGAAGTGGGGCTTTTCTGCAGGGCTATGGCACACTGCGCCCGGTAAGGAGAAGCCGATGCCCAGACCCCGCTGCGAGCGCTGCCAGCGCCCGCTCGATCACTGCCTTTGCCCACTGATACCCTCGCTCGACAGCCGCACCCGCGTGGTTCTGCTGCAGCACCCCAGTGAAAGCGCGCACGCCCTGAATACCGCCCGCCTGGCCGCCCTTGGCCTGGTCAATGCCGAATTGCGCGTTGGCGAGGTGTTCGAAGACCTCGTTGAATTGCTGCAGACACCAGGCTACCGGCCGGCGCTGCTGTTCCCGGGTGAGCATGCCCAGGTGCTGACGGCTTATGGTGAGGGGGATGACAGGCCCTTGCTGTTGATCGTGCCCGACGGTACCTGGCGCAAGGCACGCAAGCTGCTGTACCTGAATCCGTTGCTGGAGGCCTTGCCGCGTGTGACGCTGGGGGCGGTCGCGCCTTCGCGCTATCGGTTGCGCAAGGCGCCGGAGCCGGGGGCATTGTCGACCCTCGAGGCGGTGGTCGAGGCGCTGAACGTGCTGGAGCAGCCAGCCCGGTTCGATGCACTGCTCAAACCGTTCGAGGCGCTGATCGAGGGGCAGATCAAGGCCATGGGTGCCGAGACGTTCCAGCGCAATCACGGCACCCCATAAACGTGTAGGAGCAGCCTTGCGCTGCGAGGAGGCCGGTGAAAACGCAGTTAATCCTGGCTGTTTTCACCGGCCTCTTCGCAGCGCAAGGCTGCTCCTACACGTGTATCAGCCAACAGTCAGGTTGCCCCGACTGTTGATCAACGCATCTCAGGCAGCTGTGCGTCGGTCTTCACCTCATTGCTGGCGATGGCTTCCGGCGGCAGCGAAATACGCTGCTTGCTCAACAGCTCACCCATGGTTGCCAACACGCGGTACATCGAGAACTCCTCGGTGTAACGCACTTCGGTGTAACGACGGTCGGCGTTGTACAGCTCGTTCTCACTGTCGAGCACGTCGAGCAGGGTACGTTGGCCAAGGCCGAACTGATCCTGGTAAGCCGCGCGCACGCGCTTGGTGGTTTCGGCGTATTCACGCGCAGTCGGGGTCTGCTTGCGCGCGTTGTTCATGGCGTTCCAGGCCAGGCTCAGGTTCTCGGTCAGCTCGCGCAGCGCGTTGTTGCGGATGTCCAGGGCCTGGTTGATCTTGTGGGCATCGGACTGCAGGCGGGCCTTGTCGCTACCGCCGCGGAACACGTTGTAGTTCAGCTCGACACCGGCCTGCCAATCGTTGTTGCTGTGGCCCTTTTCACCGCCAAGGTTGTTGTTGGCACCCGTGGCCAGCACAGCGTCCAGGCGTGGGTAGAAGGTAGACTTGGCCACTTCGTACTGCCGCTCGGCCGCATTGACGTCGGCCTGGGCGGACTTGATGTAAGGGTTGTTCTGGCGCATGCCTTCCCGGGCATCGTCGAGGGTGCCAGGAATTTCAACCTTGATCGATTGCGGCCCTTCCAGTTCGTCGGGGTGTTTGCCGATG
The DNA here is from genome assembly GCF_028895205.1 of Pseudomonas sp. ITEM 17296. Taxonomy (NCBI): domain Bacteria; kingdom Pseudomonadati; phylum Pseudomonadota; class Gammaproteobacteria; order Pseudomonadales; family Pseudomonadaceae; genus Pseudomonas; species Pseudomonas sp. ITEM 17296. Next base: position 247,220 of record NZ_WJRS01000005.1, read on the forward strand.
ACGCTGAAGAAGTTGGCCTCGGCATCGGCCAGGTCGACTTCGGCGGTGTCCAGGTTGTTTTCCGCCAAGGCACGGCGGGCGCGGGACTGATCGAGGTCGGCGGTGCTGCCGACACCGCGCTCGGTGCGTAGGCCGATCTGGTCGTTTACCCGCAGGTGGGCTTGCAGGTTGTTCTTGGCCAGCGTCACCAGCTCACGGCGCTTGAGCACTTCGAGGTAAACCTCCACTGCGCGCAGGGCAACATCCTGGGCGACCGCCTGGGTGTAGTAGGCGCGGGAGGTGGCGACCGCTTCGGTGCGGCCTACTTCGTTCGAGGTGTTGAAGCCGTCGAAAAGCATCTGCCGCAGGCGCAGCTCAGACTGGGTGTAGCTGAGGGTGGCCTTGTCATGGTTGCGCGTACCGTCGGGGTTGGTGCCGCGGGTATTGAGGTTGTCCGAACGCTGGCGGCCATAGCCTGCGACCAGGTCAACGGAAGGGTAGTAGCCGCCGCGCGCGAATTTCACGTCTTCATCGGCAGACAGCTTGCTGTTGCGGTTGGAGCTGATCTGCGGATGGTAGTCCACGGCGCTCTGAACAGCCTCGGTAATCGACATCGCCTGTACGTTGGCACACGCCATTGCCAACAGTAATGCACTGGTGATGGGGGTCAAAACGCGCATGGGTACCTCTCCCTGATCCTAAAATAAGTCCTGCTGGTCGCCAAAAAAATGACGATATAGTTATCATGCAAATCGTTTCAGGTTTTTAACAACAGAGCTAAGAACATTCAATCAAAGTGATAAGAAGATTTTCTCATAACAGATATCGATAATTGACTTATCCGGTCTAAGAGGGCGCGGGCGACGCTTAAGGACCACCGAAATCAAAGCGGCCGAAAGTCTCGTTTTTCAAGGTTTACAGCGAGTTCCAGAACTTTTGCAGCTAAAAAAAAGGCTGGATAGGCGAAATAGATATTTGGCGACAAAAAAATGACGCGCAAGGATTTAGGCCCGCTATGTGGTCACCAAGAGGGTGCTATTACTGGCGCACGCAGCATTGATCACTGCTTGCGCAGGGTCTTTTGCTTGAGGATATAGAGACTGACCAGCACCGCGCTGGTGAGCATGAACGCTCTAGCCCAGAACAGCGGTACCAAGTAGCACGACAGGCCAATGCTGGCCCACATCAGGCTGATGGCGTAGACCTTGCCTTTTAGCGGTATGCCTTCGCCACTGAGGTAATCACGGATCCACGGCCCGAGCTTCGGGTGATGGACCAGCCAGTAGTGAAAGCGGGGCGAGCTGCGCGCGAAACACGCCGCCGCCAGTAGCAGAAAAGGGGTGGTGGGCAACACCGGCAGGAATATCCCCAGCACCCCCAGCGCAACGCTGAGCCAGCCAACGGCCAGCAGCAGGTAGCGCACAGCCGACTCAGTGGTGGCGTGGCTTGAGCAGCGCCGGCTTCTCATCAGGAGCGTGCAGCAGCAGGAACAGCGCGCTGAGTGCTTCCGGGATCTGCACGATCATGTCGTCCTGCAGGTTGGCATTGCTGGCGATGTCGGCGAACTCTGGTTGCTCGTCGAACAGGCCCGAACCGACCATGATCGGCAGCAGCATCTCGCTGACTTCTTCTTCAGCGTTCTCGAACCAGGCCTCTTCACGCAGGAACACGCCCTCCATGAAGCCGATGCACCAGCCGCGCAGGTCGGAATCGTCCGGCTCGTCGGTCAGGTCCAGGTCGCATGGCAGGTCGAATTCTTCGTCGCTGGCCAGTTGACGCGCGATGTGCGCCTTCAGTGCCACCAGGGTCGCTTCGATCTCGGTGCGCTGGGCATCGCTGGCGTAGTGGGGTTCTTCGGCGAACAGGGCGTCGATCCACTCGCGCTCAGGTACGTCCTCGGCATTGATCGACAGGGCCGTGAGGTAGCCGTGAGCGGCGACGTAGTCCAGCGCTTCTTCGTGCAGCTCGTCGGCGTCGAGGAAGGCTTGCAGGCGGGTGAGTTGCTCGGCGAAGGACATTACAGGGCTACCTTGGGGAATAAACGATACCGAATTCTAGCACCTTGCAGCGTTGGCGGGGCAAAGGGAACGTCTGTCACAGCGGCACCCTGCGTGGGTTAGCACTGGGGTATAATCCGCGATTTTTCATCCAGGGGCGGTCTTTGTCGGCCGTCTGGTAAAAACCGCTTACGCATTCGGCGTGTGCGGGGCGGGTTTTTCGTCCAGCCTGTCTCCAGGATGGTACGGCGATTTGTGGAGTTGCACATGCTCGAACAGGCTCAGCGCGTTCTCAAGGATATCTTCGGCTACGACAGTTTCCGTGGGCGCCAGGCAGCAATCATCGAATGCGTGGCCAACGGCGGCGATGCGCTGGTACTGATGCCCACCGGCGGCGGCAAGTCGCTGTGCTTCCAGGTGCCGGGGCTGCTGCGCCCAGGCCTGACCGTGGTGGTTTCGCCGCTGATTGCGTTGATGGACGACCAGGTCGCCACGCTCGACGAGCTTGGCGTGGCCGCGGCCGCACTCAACTCGACGCTGAGCGCCGAGCAGCAACGTGAGCTGGCCGGGCGCATGCGCCGCGGTGAGCTGAAGATGCTGTACCTGGCGCCTGAACGTCTGGTTCAGCCGCGCATGCTCGACTTCCTGCGCGACCTGGACATCTCGCTGTTCGCCATCGACGAGGCCCACTGCGTGTCGCAATGGGGCCACGATTTCCGTCCGGAATACCTGCAGTTGGGCCAACTGGCCGAGCTGTTCCCGCATGTGCCGCGCATCGCCCTGACCGCCACCGCCGACATGCGTACCCGCGAAGAGATCGTCCAGCGCCTGCACCTGCAGGGCGCCGAGCGTTTTCTTTCCAGTTTCGACCGGCCCAACATCTTCTACCGCATCGTGCCCAAGGAGGCGCCGCGCAAGCAGCTGATGGCCTTCCTCGGCGAGCGTCGCGGCAACGCAGGCATCGTCTACTGCCTGTCGCGCAAGAAGGTCGACGAGACCGCTGCCTTCCTCTGCGACCAGGGCTTCCCGGCGCTGCCGTATCACGCCGGCCTGGCTGCCGAAACGCGATCCGCCAACCAGCACCGCTTCCTCAACGAGGAAGGCTTGATCATGGTCGCCACCATTGCCTTCGGCATGGGCATCGACAAGCCCAACGTGCGCTTTGTCGCCCACCTCGACCTGCCCAAGTCGCTCGAGGCCTATTACCAGGAGACCGGCCGTGCCGGCCGTGATGGCTTGCCGTCCGATGCCTGGATGGCCTACGGCCTGCAGGACATGGTGATGCTCAAGCAGATGCTGCAGAACTCCGAGGGCGACGAGCGCCACAAGCGCGTCGAGCAGCACAAGCTCGACGCCATGCTGGCCCTGTGCGAAGAAACCCGCTGCCGCCGCCAGTCGTTGCTGGCCTATTTCGACGAAACCCTGGAGCAGCCCTGCGGGCATTGCGACAACTGCATCGACCAAGTGCAGACCTGGGACGCCACCGAACCTGCCCGCCAGGCGCTCTCGGCCGTATTCCGTACCGGCCAGCGCTATGGTGTCGGGCACCTGGTGGACGTGTTGCTGGGCAAGGACACAGAGAAAGTGCGCAATTTCGGCCACGAGAAGCTTTCGGTGTTCGGTGTCGGCAAGTCGCTGGCCGAGGTCGAGTGGCGTTCGTTGTTCCGCCAGCTGGTCGCGCGCGGCCTGGTAGATATCGACCTTGAAGGCTACGGGGGGCTGCGCCTTTCCGACAGCTGCCGGCCGCTGTTGCGCGGCGAGGTGACCTTGCAACTGCGCCGCGACCTCAAGCCGCAGACGGTGGCCAAGAGCGCTGGCAGCGGCGGCAGCCCGGCCAGCCAGTTGGTGCGTGCCGAAGAACGCGAGCTTTGGGAGGCGCTGCGCACCTTGCGGCGCAAGCTGGCCGAGGAGCACAGCGTGCCGCCTTACGTCATCTTCCCCGATTCGACGCTGCTCGAAATGCTGCGCAGCCAGCCCGCCAGCCTCAGCGACATGGCCCAGGTCAGCGGCGTGGGTGCGCGCAAGCTGGAGCGCTACGGTCAGGCCTTCCTGGAGGTGCTCAACAACAGCGGTGGCACCGATGAGGCGCCCAAGGTGGTGCTCGACCTGCGCCACGAGCTGGTCAGCCTGGCGCGCGCGGGCATGACCCCCGCGCAGATCGCCGGCCAGCTCAATTGCAGCGAAAAGAACGTGTACAGCCTGCTGGCCGAGGCCATCGGCCGCCAGGAACTGAGCCTCGATCAGGCCCTCGACCTGCCGGAAGACCTGATGATGGAGGTGCAGGACGCTTTCCTCGACGGCGAAGGTGAGCTGCCGCCGGTGTCGACTATCGCGCCCTTGTTCGGGCCACGGGTACCGGAGGGGGTGCTGTATTGCATACGCGCAGCATTGGCCGCGGAGTTCGACGTTTAACAGCCAGCAGGTTCGAGGCCAGAACCGCCAACTGCTGACCTTTGTCATGCTTTTTGACGATTATCGAACACTGGCAAGCGCCCGAGCCTTGCCACGTGGTCCGGGGCATGGTTAGCTGCCTAATAATTAGATCTATTCAATGAGTTGCTTATGCCCCTGACCGACAACCAACACCGCTTCGGCATGCAGCTGGCCCAGATGTCCCGGGGCTGGCGTGCCGAGCTGGACCGCCGCCTGGCCGGGTTAAACCTGTCCCAGGCGCGCTGGCTGGTGTTGCTGCACCTGGCCCGTTTCGAAGAAGCACCGACCCAGCGTGAGCTGGCCCAGAGTGTGGGTGTCGAAGGCCCGACCCTGGCGCGCTTGCTCGACAGCCTGGAGGCGCAGGGCTTGGTGCGCAGGCAGGCAGTGCTTGAAGACCGGCGGGCGAAGAAGATTTTGCTGTGCCCACCGGCCAAGCCGCTGATCGAACAGATCGAGACCATTGCCAACGCGCTGCGGGTAGAGCTGTTCACCGGGGTGGATGAGGCGGACCTGGAAGTGTGCATGCGGGTACATGCGAAGATTCTGGGTAACCTCGAAAAGTCCTGATTACGGGGGCTGCTTTGCAGCCCATTCGCGGGACAAGTCGGATCGCCGCACCGCCGCTCCCACCCGAACTATGTAGCCTCCAAGGCTAGCTGTGGGAGCGGGCTTGTCCCGCGAATGGGCCGGATACGGCCCCATTGATTCAGAAGGTATGCCCCAAGTTCAGGTACACCGCCTGCTCATGCGCACTGTTGGCCCCATAGCTCAGGTTCAACGGCCCCAACGGTGTCTCCAGCCCCAGGAAGATACTCGCCGCATTGATGTAGCCACTGTCGAATTCATTGTCGTTGTTCCACGCCCGCCCACGCTCCAGTGAGCCGCCGATGTACAACGGGAAGTCCAGCGGCACGTAGGCCCGTGGCGTCAGGCGGCGGTAATAGACCATGCGCAGCAAGCTGATGTTCTGCCCCGACACCGAGTCCTGGCGGAACCCTGACAGCTCCCGCGCGCCGCCCATCACGAAGCTTGAGGTCACCACCTCGGCATCATCCAGCGTGCGCCCGTAGCGCCCTCCCAGCACCCAGGTATTCGGGCCACTGCTGATGGCCTTGTCCAGGTTGAATAGCCACTGGCGGTAGTCCTGGTCGGAGTCGAGCGATTTGTCGTACTTGCGCAGGGTCAGGCCGATGTCTTCGCCGCTGTGCGGGAAGTACACGTTGTCGAGGGTATCGAACGAGTACTTGAGCTCGTAGAACCCTTCATTGAAGCTGACCTTGGGCAGGTCCTGGTCACCGATACGCACTTCGGCTTCCCCCCAGGCCTTGCCCGCGCCAAGGCGCACTTCGCCATAGGTGCCGATCTGCCGGCCGAGGTTGAGGCCAAAACCATAGCGTTCTAGGCGGTACTCGGCGATCGGATCATTGTCCAGGGTCGCTTCGATGTTGCGCGAGCCTATGTCCAGGTAGGGCGCGACGAAGTAGCGCGAGCCCACATCCAGCGGCTGATAGAACTCGCTGTAAAGCTCTTGCTGGTCGCCGATCTGGGCGCGGGTCAGCCATTCGGCGCCCAGGCTGTTGATGCCGTTGACCCGGTAGCTGGCGCCGAGGTTGAAGGCGCTGTCGCCGCGCAGGTCATCCGACAGGTTCAGCCCCAAGCGCAGGTAGTCGGTGCCGCCGCGTCTGCCGCGGGCATTGATCACCAAGGTGTTGTCAGCGCCCTTGTGCACCACGCGGTACTGCACCCGGTCGAAGTAGTCCAGGCCATACAGCGTGCCCATGTCGGTCTGCAGGCGGTCGAGCTCCAGCGGCGCATCGATCGGCTGGCGGATATAGGAGCGGATCACGTCATCGCTGACCTTGGAGTCGTTTTCCACCCGGATCGCAGTGATCACCGGCGTGCGTTGACGCGGCGAGCGGGCAACGGCCAGGCTGCTGTCGCCCTCGGGCTGGCGCAACGCGGCCAGGCGCGGGTCGAGCAGGCGGGTGGCGCGGTAGCCGGCCTCGATCATCTCGCGGGCGCGGCCGAAGTCGGTCACGCCAAACGCGGCCAGCGTCGGCTGGATCAGGATGTCGTCGCGGTGCAGGCTGGCCAGTTGTTCTTCGGAGTTGCGCCGGGTCATCAGGGTGATCGACTGGTTCAGCACATCGACCACCGTGGCCAGTTGCTTGCGGTCACGCAGCGGCGTACCGATGTCGACCACGATGGCCAGGTCCACACCCATGTCGCGGGCCACATCCAGCGGGATGTTGTCGACCATGCCGCCATCCACCAGCAAGCGGCCATCCAGCTCGACCGGGGCGAACACTGCGGGGATCGACATGCTGGCGCGGATCACCTGGGGCAGGTGGCCGCGGCGGAATACCACCTTTTCGCCGCTGGCGATATCGGTGGCCACCGCCCGGAAGGGGATGGGCAGTTTGTCGAAGTCGCGGGTATCGGCGGTATGGGCCAGCTTGCTTTCCAGCAGCAGCGCCAGGTTTTGGCCCTGGATCACGCCCAGTGGCAGGCCCAGGCTGCCGTCGTCGCGAAAGCTTAGCTTCTGCTTGACCAGAAAATCACGGTCGTCCTGCTTGCGCCGGAACGGCACGTCCTTGCGCGGTGGCGCATCCGACAAGGCCTGTTGCCAGTCCAGGGTAGTGGCCAGCTTCTCCAGTTCTTCGACGCTGTAACCCGAGGCGTACAGCCCGCCGATCACCGCCCCCATGCTGGTGCCCGCGATGGCGTCGATGTGCACGCCTTGTTCCTCCAGGGCCTTGAGCACGCCGATATGGGCAAGGCCCCGGGCAGCGCCGCCAGAGAGCACCAGGCCAACCTTGGGCCGTACCTGCTCGGCGGCATTGACCGTGGCAGCAACCAGCATCAGCAAAAAACAGAACAGCAAACGGCGCATCGTGAGTCTCAAACCGTGGGCAAAAGACCGCTAGTATAAGCGGCCCCTTACCTGGAGATGCTTCGCAATGGCCATCAGCAAGCCTGAAATCGTCATCACGTATTGCACGCAGTGCCAGTGGCTGCTGCGCGCTGCCTGGCTGGCCCAGGAACTGCTCAGCACCTTTGCAGACGACCTTGGCCGGGTGGCGCTGGAGCCGGGTACCGGTGGCATCTTCCGCATCACCTGTGATGGCGTGCAGATTTGGGAGCGCAAGGCCGACGGTGGGTTCCCGGAGGCCAAGGTGCTCAAGCAGCGGGTGCGTGACCAGATCGACCCGCAGCGCGACCTGGGCCACAACGATCGCTGATCAGGCGCCTTCGGCCAGCGGCCGGGGCTTTATGGGTTGTTCGGCGGCCAGGCGGCTGGACAGCACGATGGCGAAAATGATCAGCGCGCCACCCAGCAGCATGCGCACGGTGGGCGTTTCAGCGAACACGGCCCAGGCCACGGCGATGCCGTAGACCGGCTCCATGCCGAACACCACGGCAGCCGTGCGCGCCTTGATCACGGCCAGGCTGGCGACAAACAGGCTGTGGGCCACGCCCGTGCAGAAGACGCCGAGCAGGGCGATCCACAGCCAGTCCATCGGCGTCACCGCGCCCAGCCCGGGTGCTGCGAACGGCAACAGGCACAGGCTGACCACCAGGTTCTGCCACAGTGCTGCCTGCACGGCGGGCAAGCGGCCGGAGCCGGCGCGGTTGGTCAGCGACAGCAACGAGAACAACAGCCCCGACAGCAGCGCCCAGAGCAGGCCGCCAGTGGTCTCGCTGGCCAGGTCGAAGGCCGGTGTGACCAGCACCAGGCCGATGCTCACCAGCAGCACCAGCACGGCTTCATTGCGGCGGATGCGTTCGCGGAACAGCAGGCCTTCGAGGATCACGGTAAAGGCTGGGAAGCTGGCGAAGCCCAGGGTGGCGATGGCCACGCCGCCCACCTTGACGGCGATGAAGAAGCTGACCCAGTGCCCCGCCAGCAGCACGCCGCCGGCCAGCAGGCGGCGCACATCCTGGCCACTGAGCCGGTGCCAGCCTTGGCGGGCAAAACTGGCGAACAGGGCCAGGGCCAGGACGGCAAAAACGGCGCGGCCGAAAACGATGATGGCCGGGCTGGCGCTGGCGGCCAGCTTGCCGAAGACGCCAGTAAGGCCGAAGAACAGCGCGCCAATGTGCAGGGCGCCTAGGGCTGTGCGGTGGTTCATGGTGGTCCTTGAGCAAGAGTATGTCAGTACTGGCCCTTTCGCGGGGCAAGCCCGCTCCCACAGGTACGGCGCAACCCCCGAAGCATGTGCGGGCTTGCCCCGCGAAAGGGCCAGTGCAGGCACAGTGTAGGTCTTCAGGCAAACCCGTTCTGTCGCCCAACTAGCGTCCGTTATCGCCAGACTCTCGCCGCAGCGCCAAAGGCGTACAGCCAAACGCCCGCAACATCGCTGCCGAAAACGCACTTTGCGAGCTGTACCCCACCCGCGCCGCAATCTCCCCCATTGGCAGCACCGTCTGCTCCACCAGTTGTCGCGCCTTTAGCAAGCGCCGCTGGCGCATGTAGTCCATCGGCGTCATCGCGCATTCGGCAATAAAGCGTGCATGCAGGCGAGCAGTGGACAATCCGGCCAGGCGCGCCAGGTCGGCGACCTGCAACGGGTAGGCAGCATGTTGCTCGATATGCGCATCGAACGCTGCATAAGGCAGGCGCTGGCTGGCCCTGATGCTGGCGGCTGCCGGCGGCGTAAGGCTGGCCAACAGCAGTGCCGCGCCTTGGCGGGCGATCAGCGGGTCGCCCATGGGGCTGGCCGCCAGCCAGTCCACCAACTGCTGCTGGCGAGCGTCCAGGCCCAAGGCCGCGGGGCGATCGAGCAGCCGGCGGCTGGCATCGGCATGCTCGCCCAGTTGCTCGCGCAACCAGTGCTCCCCAGGCACATCCAGGACCAGGCAGTCGCTGCCAGCACCGCTGGAGCAGGTGTGGTGCGCACCCGCCGGCACCACCATCAGGGCCTGACGATCTACCCGTGCACCGTGGCCCTGGACCTCGAATTCCAGGCGGCCGCTGAGGCCGAACACCAGTTGCGGGTGTTCGTGGCTGTGGGCGATCAGGCTGTCACGGTAGTGGCGCAGCGAGAGGATCGGGCCTGTGGTCATGGGGGCGTCCTCGCAAGGCAGACGCGTATTGTGCCTCATTCACTGCAGGCCATCACCCGTCATGGTTTTGCCACAGCGCTGTCATCCGCGCCTGCCAGTCTCCAGCAAACTGCGCCGGAGCCCGCCCATGACCCACGCTGAACTCTCCCGTCCCTCGCGCAAGCAACGTGTGCGCACCGTGTGGATTTCCGATGTGCACCTGGGCACCCGTGACTGCCAGGCCGAGCACCTGTCGCGGTTTCTCAAGGGCTACCAGGCCGACCGCATCTACCTGGTCGGCGATATCATCGATGGTTGGAAGCTGCGTGGCGGCATCTATTGGCCGCAAGCGCACACCAACGTCATCCGGCGCCTGTTGACCATGAGCAAGCGAGGCACCGAGGTCATTTATGTCACCGGCAACCATGACGAATTCCTGCGCCGTTATTCGAAGCTGATGCTGGGTAACATCCAGTTGGTGGATGAGGCCGAGCACCTGACGGCCGATGGGCGTCGCCTGCTGGTGATCCATGGCGACCAGTTCGACGTAATTACCCGCTACCACCGCTGGCTGGCGTTTCTAGGTGACCGCGCGTATGAGTTCACCCTGGTGCTCAACCGTTGGCTCAACCACTGGCGTGCCCGTTACGGCTATGGCTACTGGTCGTTGTCGGCTTACCTCAAGCACAAGGTGAAGGGCGCTGTGAGCTTCATCAGCGACTTCGAGGATGCCATTGCCCACGAGTGCACCCGCCGCGGGTTTCAGGGGGTGGTATGCGGGCACATCCATCATGCCGAGATCCGCAAGGTGGGGGAGGTGGAGTACCTCAATTGCGGGGATTGGGTGGAGTCGTGCACGGCCTTGATCGAGCACTGGGATGGCAGCATCGAGCTGTATCGCCTGGCGGATGCGCAGGCGCGACACGCTGAAGGCCGCAAGGCGGCCCAGGCCAGTTAAAGGCTGATCTTGCCCAGCAAGATGTCACGGAACATGGCGAAATCACCGATCAGGCTGTAAAGCGGATAGGTAAACGTCGCCGGCCGGTTCTTCTCGAAGAAGAAATGCCCGACCCACGCAAAGCCATAGCCAAACAGCGGCACGGCCAGCAGCAGCAACCATTTGCCGCTGCCGATGGTGTACGCCAACAAGGCAATCACCAGGCTTGTCCCGACAAAATGCAGGCGGCGGCAGGTGGGGTTGCTGTGCTCGCCCAGGTAGTAGGGGTAGAACTCGGCAAAACTGCGAAACTGCGCTGTGCTGTTCATGGCACTGCTCCGGGATTAATACTTCTGGATAAGATGCACGGCGTGGAGCCTGAATCGAGTCTAGAGTCATTGGCGGGGCCTACCAGTGACAATAGGCGCCAATTGAGTATCCTTGGGGTTCACCGCAGGAGCGGTCAGCATAAGAAGCCTGTCATGAGTGAAAGAACCACGTCAGCCAGCTGGGCATCAGGGATCGTCAAGGCACTCGAGCTGGAAGGGCTCGATTGCCCAGCCATGTTCAAGCAACTCGGGCTCGACTTCGCCGCCCTCGACGACCCCGACGCGCGTTTCCCTCAGGATTCCATGACCCGGCTCTGGCAGCTGGCGGTGGAGCTGTCGGGCAACGAAGCCATCGGCCTGAACATGGCGCGGGTAGTGCGCCCGGCTTCGTTCCATGTGGTGGGCTATGCGTTGATGTCCAGCCGCACTTTGGCCGAAGGCTTCGAGCGGCTGGTGCGTTACCAGCGCATCATTGCCGAAAGTTCCGACTTGAGCTTCCGCCTCGGCCCTGAGGGCTATTCGCTGATTCTGACCGTGCATGGCGACCATCTACCGCCGACCCGGCACAGCGCCGAAGCGTCGTTGGCGTGCGCGCTGTCGTTGTGCACCTGGCTCAGCGGGCGCGTCATCCAGCCGCGCCGGGTACTGGTGCAGGGGCCGCAGCCGAAGAACATCGAACCCTACAAGGTCGCCTTCCATTCACCGTTGGTGTTCGATGCACCGCACGATGCGCTGGTGTTCGAGCGTGCCGACATGGAAGCGCCACTGCCGACGGCCAACGAGGCCATGGCCATATTGCACGACCGTTTTGCCGGAGAGTACCTGGCGCGCTTCTCGGAAAGCCGGGTCACCCACCGGGTGCGCCAGGTGCTGTGCCGCATCCTGCCCCAGGGCGAGCCCAAGCGTGAAACCCTGGCCCAGGCCCTGCACCTGTCTCAGCGGACCTTGCAGCGGCGCCTGCAAGAGGAGGGCACCAGCTTCCAGACCTTGCTCGACGATACCCGCCGTGAGCTGGCCGAGCAGTACCTGGCCCAGCCCGGCATGACCCTGCTGGAAACCGCCTACCTGCTGGGTTTCGCCGACCCGAGCAATTTCTACCGGGCGTTCCGCCGCTGGTTCGATGCCACGCCCAGCGAATACCGCGCCCGCCTGGGCGCGGAGCCTGAAGGGGTCAGTGACGCCAGAACGCCGGCATGCACAACACTAGCACCGTGATGATCTCCAGCCGGCCGAGCAGCATGCCGCCGGCGAGGATCCACTTGGCGGCGTCCGGCAGCGTCGCATAGTTGCCGGCTGGGCCGATCACTTCGCCCAGCCCTGGGCCTACGCCCGACACGGTGCCGGCCGCACCGGTCAGCGCGGTCATCCAGTCCACGCCCAGCAGCGACAGCAGCAACGCCATCACGCAGATGGTGATCGCGAAAAAGAACGAGAACGTCAGGATCGAGCGCACGATTTCTTCGTCGAGGCGGTGCCCGTTGTACTTCTGCTTGATCACCGCGCGCGGGTGAATCAACTGATTAAGGCTGGCCTTGAGCAGGATGTAGGCGACCTGGAAGCGGAAGATCTTGATACCGCCTGCGGTCGAGCCGGAGCAGCCGCCGACGAAGCCCAGGTAGAAGAACAGCATCAGCGAGAAATTGCCCCACAGGCTGTAGTCGCCCAGGGCGAAGCCGGTGGTGGTGACCACCGAGGTCACGTTCAGCGCCACGTGGCGCAAGGCATCCAGCCAGTGCAGGTTGGTGGTGGCCCAATACCAGGTACCCAGCACGAGCCAGGTGACCACCAACATGCCGAGCAACCCCTGAACTTGCTGGTCGCGGATCAACGCCCGGCGGTTGCCGCGCAGGGTGGCCACATACAAGGTGAAGGGCAGGCTGCCGAGGATCATCACCACTACCGCGACCCAATGCACAGCAGGGATATCCCATTTCGCCAACGACTGGTCGGAGGTCGAGAAGCCCCCGGTGGAAATCGCCGACATGGCGTGGTTGATGGCATCGAACGGCCGCATGCCGGCCCACCAGAAGGCCAGCGCGCCGAGCACGGAGAAACCGACGTACACGCCGACGATCGACTTGGCGACCATGTGTGAACGCGGCATGACCTTTTCGGAGCGGTCCGAGGACTCGGTCTGGAACAGGCGCATGCCACCAATGCGTAGCAGCGGCAGGATCGCCACGGCCATGGCGATAAAGCCGATGCCGCCAAGCCAGTGCAGCATCGAGCGCCACATCAGGATCCCCGGCGACATGCTGTCCAGGCCGCTGAGCACCGTGGCGCCGGTCGCGGTGATGCCCGACATGCTCTCGAAGAAGGCGTCGGTGTAACTGATGTGTTGCGTCAACAGGAACGGCAAGGCCGCGAACACGCACACCACCAGCCAGCTGCTGACGGTCAGCAGGTACATGTCGCGTGGGCGTAGGTGCACGTGCTCGGGCCGGCCCTGCACGACCATGAGCAGGCCGGCGATGAAGGTGATCAGGCTGGACCAGAGGAACGACGGCATGTCGCCAGTGCGCTCGAAGATCACCAGGGTCGCCATGGGCACGACCATGCTGACGGCCAGGGTGATCAGGAAGATGCCGATGATGAAACCAATGATCCTTAAGGTCGGCAACGCCATGTGATCTGCTCTGACTCTGAACGGAAGGGCGCCATTCTACCTATGGGTCTGGTGATGTAAACGCTAGAATGGCCGCACATTCACCTGCCAGGAGGGTAGCCGATGGAGGCTCTCGACGCATTGCTCAACCGTGTTTCCGTGCCACGTCTGACCGACCCCGCGCCAAATGATGCCCAGCGTGAGGCGTTGTTCCAGGCTGCATTGCGTGCACCGGACCACGGCCAGTTGCGCCCGTGGCGGTTCCTGACCATCGAAGGCCAGGGCCGTGAGAAGCTGGGCGAGCTGTTCGCCGAAGCGGTGCAGCACAAGGGCGATGCCAGCCAGGCAGCGCTGGACAAGGCACGTGCCATGCCGCTGCGTGCGCCGTTGCTGATTGTGGTGATCGCCAAGCTGCAGGATCATTTCAAGGTGCCCAAGTCCGAGCAGCGCCTGGCGGCCGGGTGTGCGGCCCACGGTATTCTGATCGCGGCGCATGCCCAGGGTGTCGGTGCGGTGTGGCGAACCGGTGACATGGCGTTCGATGCGCATGTGCACAAAGGGCTGGGGTTGGCCGAGCATGAGGAGTTGATCGGTTACCTGTATGTCGGCACGCCGGTGAACGAGCCGCGTACCGCGCCCGTGCTGGACACTGCTGATTTTGTCAGTGCCTGGGGCGAGTAAACGCTGAGAGGGTTGGGGCCGCTATCGCGTAACCCGTGTAGGAGCAGCCTTGTGCTGCGAATGGGGCGCAAAGCGGCCCCGCCCCAGGCTCAACCCACAACCTGTGCCACAGGCAACTCCAGCCGTGCCACAAATCCCCCTTGCGGATGGTTCGCCAGCACCAGGCTGCCGCCATGGCGCTCGGCCGCCTTGCGCGCAATCGCCAGCCCCAATCCATGCCCAGCGGCTTGCTGCCCCGGGGCCCGGAAGAACGGCTCACCCAGCTGCGCCAGGTGCTCTGGCGCCACCCCTGGCCCATGGTCACGCACGCTCAACACAATGCGGCCCTGCTCACGCTCGGCGCTGACTTCGATCGGCTGCCCGACCGGGTTGAAGCGCAAGGCATTGCGCAGCAGGTTGTCGACGGCGCGCTCGATCAAGGTTGGCCAACCCTGCAAGGTCAGCCCAGGTTGCGCCTGCAGGCGGACCTCCTGCTCCGGCGCGCTGAGCAACGCATCCTTGCGCACACCGCCCAGCAAGGCGTTGAGGTCGACCGGCTCGGCATGCGCCTGCTCGGCATCGACACGGGCCAGGGCAAGGATTTCGCTGATCAGGTCTTCCAGCCGGTCGCATTCGCGGGTCAGGCGCGGCCACAGCGCCTGACGCTGCTCGGGCTCGGCGCGTTCGGCCAAGGCCAGGGCGATACGCAGCCTCGCCAGCGGTGAGCGCAGTTCATGGGAGACGTCGCGCAGCAACTGGCGCTGGCTGCCGATGGTGCTCTGCAGGCGGGCACCCATCTTGTTGAAGTCGTTGGCCAAGACCCCGAACTCGTCGCGCCGGGCGGCCAGGCGCGCCAGGCTGTTCTGTTGGTAGCTGGTCTGGCCGAGGTCGTGCACTGCGCTGCGCAGGCGGCTCAAGGGGCGGGTGATGGACAAGGTCACCAACAGGCTGAACAAGGTCAGGACCACCAAGGCGATGCCCAATGCACTGAGTGGCCAGAGCAGGCTCTCGCGGTGCCACGCGTCCAGCTCGGGGTGCGGGATCCGGTAAATCAGCAGGTACGTCTCACCGCTGTAGGGGCTGGTGTATTCCTCGGTCAGGCGCCGCCATGGCAAGCGCCGCTCGTCATTGTGCTGGCGCGCCTCGAAGGCCGCCGCGCGGCGCGGGAAGGTGCCGGGCACCACCGCCTCGCCGCTGTCGTCGAGCACTTGTACATCGATCTTGAAGCGCTGCTTGCGGCGTTCGAGGAACTGCTGCGCCGAGGCCGTGCCTTCCTGTTCGTAGTGCTTGGCCCAGTGGCTGGCGAGGGTGTTGAGGCCCGGGTGGCGGCTGAGGATCCAGGCGTCCTGGTTGAGCATGTGGCCCAACAGGATCGACAGCCCGGCAACCAGGGCAATGGCCAGCCAGAAACTGGCCAGGATGCGCCAGAACAGTGAACGCAAGTGCACCTCCTGCAAACGGGAAAAGCCCGGCCCGCAGGGGTGCGGGCCGGGCGTCGGGCGGTTAGCTTACTGGGCCTTGGCGGCTTTTTCAGCTTTCCAGGCCTGGAACGCTTGCCATTCGGCTTTCTTCGCAGCCCGCTCTTTCTGCAGTTCGTCGAACTGCTTTTGTTGCTCAGGCTTGAGCAGGGCGCGGACCTGGCTGTCGGTCTTGTCGTGGCTGGCCTTGAGTTCATCCTGCATGGCCTTCTGGTCGGCGGCAGGCAGCTTGGACAGGTAGCGCTCGGTGATGTCGCGGCGTTGCTTCATCTGCTCGCCCATCAGCTTGCCGATCTGCTGACGCTGGTCGCGGCTCAGGTCCAGTTGGGCGAAAGGCGCATCACCGCGATGATGCGGGCCGTCGTGACGCGGGCCGCCTTCAGGCATGGCCATGGCCACGGTCGGCAGGGCGGCGGCGAACATCAGGGCGATAAGGGTCTTGCGCATGGTGTCTCTCCTTTCATAGGCCGGTGGTTACCGGATGAGCACAGTCTACGCAGCTCACCGTCAAGGGCGGTCAGGGGAGGGTAAAGGCTGGGTAAAGATGGTGGCTGAGATTTTGGGGCCGCTGCGCAGCGGCCCCCAGCGATCTCACAAGCTGTAGTAATAGCCCCGGCTACGCAACGCAACGATGCGTGGGCGGCCATCGGCATGGGGCCCGATTTTCTTGCGCAGGTTGCTGACGTGCATGTCCAGGCTGCGGTCATACAGGGTCAGCTTGCGGCCAAGACCAATCTGCGCCAGTTCCTGCTTGTCCAGCGGTTCACCGGGCTGGCGCAGCAGGGCTTCGAGGATGCGGCTTTCGGACAGGGTCAGGGTCATCTCGCGGCCATCGATGCTGGCCACCCCACGTGCCGGGCTGTAGATCAGGTCGCCGATCTCTACCTGGGTGGTGGTGGCTGCCGGGTGGCTGCGGCGCAACACGGCGCGCAGGCGGGCAGTGAGCTCGCGGGGGTCGCAGGGTTTTGCCAGGTAATCGTCGGCGCCCAGTTCGAGGCCAAGGATGCGGTCCAGCGGCTCGCCGCGCGCCGACAGCATCAGCACCGGCAGCTCGGCATGGTCATTGCGCAGTTGTTTGAGCAGCTCCAGGCCGCTGCCGTCAGGCAGCATCACATCCAGCACCACCGCCGCTGGCGCATGCGCGGCCAGGGCCTGACGTGCGCTCAGGCCATCGTGGCAGGCACGTACAGAAAAACCTTCCTGGGTCAGCCAGCTGCCGAGCAGCTCGCACAGCTCCTGGTCATCATCAATCAGTAACAGCTCACTCATGACTCACTCAACTCAACCATCGACGGCGTCATATTGGTCCGCCAGTGGCAAAGATACCGCAGACTGATGGCAAGTGTGTAACCAGCAGCACCGCGTGGCCTGCTTTCGCGGCCAAGCTCGCACCTGCAGGTTTGCGCAAAGCGCGAAGCTTGCGCTGTCCCTGTGGGAGCGGGCTTGCCCGCGAAAGCAGGCGACACGGCCTTGAATCAAGGCAGAACTTGCTTGAATGGCTTGACGATGACGCTGTCGTACACGCCCGCGGCAATGTACGGATCGGCATCGGCCCAGGCCTGTGCAGCGGCCAGGGAATCAAACTCAGCCACGATCAGGCTACCGCTGAAACCGGCTTCACCTGGGTCGTTGCTGTCGATGGCAGGGTGTGGGCCGGCCAGCACCACGCGGCCTTCGGCCTTGAGTTGCTGCAGGCGCTCGATGTGCGCAGGGCGGGCAGCCAGGCGCTTTTCCAGGGAGTTCGCGACGTCGCTGGCGATGATGGCGTAGAGCATGTCAATCCTTGGGTTTGGAGGTAGAAGGGTCGTCGTGCAGGTGACGCGACAGGTAGACACCTTGGGCTACCAGGAAGATCACGGTCATGCCCAGGCTGCCGAACACCTTGAAGTCGACCCAGAAGGCCTGGAAGGTGAAGGCGACGAACAGGTTGGCCGCGCCGCAGACCAGGAAGAAGCAGATCCAGGCCAGGTTCAGGCGGGTCCAGATGGCATCGGGCAGGGTCAGGGCGTGGCCCATGATGCGCTTGATCAGCACCCGGTCACCGATGAAGTGGCTGCCGGCGAACGCCAGGGCGAACAACCAGTTGACCACTGGCGCTTTCCATTTGAGGAAGGTTTCGCTGTGGAAGGTCAGGGTCAGGCCGCCGAACACCAGGCAGGCGACCAGGGTTAGCCATTGGCCTTTTTCCAGCTTGCGCTGGCGCAGGAACAGGGCACCGTACACCACCAGGGAACTGGCGATGAGCATGGCCGTGGCACTGTAGATACCGCCGAATTCGAAGCTGTGGCCGGCGACCTCCATGGGCCGCGGGTCGAGCTTGTAGACGATGAAGAACAGCAGCAACGGGATGAAATCGATGAATTGTTTCACAATGGCAGCCAGAATCGGGATGTGACGGCATAATAACAAACATCGATTCCAGCGGTAGCGCTCCTCCATGAATGTTGATCTGCACTGTCACAGCACGGCCTCCGACGGCGCCCTGTCGCCCGCGGTCCTGGTCGCCCGGGCCCATGAGCACGGGGTGCAAACGCTGGCACTGACCGACCATGACACCCTCGAAGGGCTCGTCGAAGCACGCCAGGCCTGCCACGCGCACGGCATGCACTGGGTCAGCGGGGTAGAGCTGTCGTGCACCTGGGGCGGGGCAACCATCCATGTGCTGGGCTATGACTTCCCGCTCGACGCACCGCCCTTGCTCGACGCCATCGAGGCGTTGCACCGTGGCCGCTGGCTGCGCGCCGAGGAAATCGACAAACGGCTGGCGGCCAAGGGCATGCGGGGTGCGCTCGACGGTGCCAGGGCGGTGCAACAAGAACTCGGCGACAGCGGCAACGCCCCAGCGCGCCCGCACTTTGCCGAGTTTCTGGTCCGCGCAGGGCACGTCAAGGACCGCGGCGAGGCCTTCCGCAAGTGGCTGGGCGCCGGCAAGCTCGGCGACGTCAAGCAGCATTGGCCGACCCTGGACGAAACCGTTGCGACCCTTCGCCAGTCCAACGCTTGGGTGAGCCTGGCCCATCCGATGCATTACGATCTGACCCGCAGCAAGCGCAGACGGCTGATTGCCGACTATATTCAGGCAGGCGGGCAAGCGCTTGAGGTGGTCAACGGGATGATGCCAGCCGAGCAGGTGGGCACGATGTCCATCCTCACCCGTGAGTTCGGCCTGCTGGCAAGCGCTGGCAGTGACTTCCACGGCCCCGGCACCTGGGGAGAGATCGGTGCCTACCGGCCTTTGCCCGAGGACCTGCCACCTCTGTGGCGCCGATTCAGCCATGAACAGCCTATGGCGGTATGAACAGGACGACTATGTGAGCCAATTTTTCCAGATACATGCGGAGAACCCGCAAGCGCGCCTGATCAAACAGGCCGTCGAAATCATTCGCAAGGGCGGTGTGGTGGTCTACCCCACCGACTCGGCCTATGCACTGGGCTGCCAGATCGGTGACAAGAACGCCATCGAACGGGTCCGCCGCCTGCGCCAGTTGGACAAGCAACACAATTTCACCCTGTTGTGCTGCGACCTGTCGCAAATGGGCCTGTTTGCCAAGATCGATACCTCCACGTTCCGTCTGCTCAAAGCGCACATTCCGGGGCCCTATACCTTTATCCTCAATGCCACCCGGGAAGTGCCGCGGCTCTTGATGCACGAAAAGCGCCGCACCATCGGCCTGCGCGTGCCCTCCAACCCCATCGTCCTGGCGCTGCTCGAGGAGCTGGGCGAGCCGTTGATGAGTGTGAGCCTGATCTTGCCGGGCGATGAAGAACCCATGACGGACCCCTACGAGATCCGCCAACGCCTGGAGCACCATGTCGACCTGATCATCGATGGCGGCTTCGGGGACCTCAAGGCGTCCACGGTGATCGACCTGACGGGCGATGAGCCTGCATTGATCCGCGAAGGCTGCGGCGACCCGACCCCGTTCCTGGTCAACGCGTGAGCCAGGTGGAAGCGCCCGAGGCGCCGGCCGAGGAGGTCGAGTCGCCTCAACAGTTGCAACTGGCCCTGGTCTACGGCGAAGCCCTGACCGAGATGCCGGTGGACTTGTACATCCCACCGGACGCCCTGGAAGTCATTCTTGAAGCGTTCGAAGGCCCGTTGGACCTGCTGCTGTACCTGATCCGCAAACAGAACATCGACATCCTCGACATCCCCGTGGCAGAGATCACCCGCCAGTACATGGGGTATGTCGAGCTAATGAAAAGCGTGCGCCTGGAGCTGGCTGCCGAATACCTGGTCATGGCTGCCATGCTGGCCGAGATCAAATCGCGCATGCTGTTGCCGCGTTCCATCGAGGTCGAGGAAGAAGAGGGCGACCCGCGCGCCGAGCTGATCCGCCGCTTGCAGGAATACGAGCGCTTCAAGGCGGCGGCTGAAGGTATCGACGCGTTGCCACGGGTGGGCCGCGACATTGTCGTGCCACGCCTGGAGGCCCCCCAGGCCAAGGTGCGCAAGCTGCTGCCACAGGTCAGCCTGGAGGAGCTGCTGGTCTCGATGGCCGACGTCATGCGCCGCAATGACCTGTTCGAAAGCCACCAGATCACCCGCGAGACGCTGTCGACCCGCGAGCGCATGACCCAGGTGCTCGACCGCCTCAAGGGCGGCGCTTTCGTGCCCTTTGTCGAGCTGTTTACGGCAGAAGAGGGCAAGCTGGGGGTGGTGGTGACGTTCATGGCGATTCTTGAGCTGGTGAAGGAATCGCTGATCGAACTGGTGCAGAATGAGGCTTTCGCCGCGATCCACGTGCGGCTTCGCGCCGAGTTTGTTGAAGAACCTGATGAACCTGAATGAACCCCGCGACCTGGCGTCGCTGATCGAAGCCTTTCTGCTTGCCTCGGGCAAACCGCAGTCCCTTGAGCGCCTGTACGAGTTGTTCGAAGAGGCGGAGCGCCCGGAGCCCAAGGTGTTCAAGAAGGCCCTGGAAGTACTCGGCAAGTCGTGCAATGGCCGCGCTTTCGAACTCAAGGAAGTGGCCACCGGTTATCGCCTTCAGATCCGCGAAGACTTTGCCCCTTGGGTCGGGCGCCTGTGGGAGGAGCGGCCGCAGCGCTATTCCCGTGCGCTGCTCGAGACCATGGCGCTGATTGCCTACCGCCAGCCCATCACCCGTGGCGAAATCGAAGACGTGCGCGGTGTGGCGGTGAACAGCAACATCATCAAGACCCTGATGGAGCGCGAGTGGATCCGCATCGTCGGCTACCGCGAAGTGCCGGGCCGGCCGGCGATGTTCGCCACCACCAAGGCCTTTCTCGACCACTTCAACCTCAAGAGCCTTGAGGAGCTGCCGGCGTTGGCCGAGTTGCGCGAGATGGAGCCCGAACCCTTGCTCGACCCCGACGACGCGCCGGTGCCTGCGCACCTTCAGGCGTTGGCCGATGCAAGCCTGGGGGATGAGGCTGAAGCCGAGGCGCCGAAGGATGAGACCAGCTTCCGCAGCTTGCTGGTGGAGCTGGATGCGATGGAAGAAGGGTTGAAGACCGACTTCGATGATTTGCGTGAGCAGGACGTGGTTGAGCCAGAGCCTTCGGTTGAGGGTGAAGACCCGGTACAGCCCTGAGCCCTCTACCACCAGTGCCGGCCTCTTCGCGGGGCAAGCCCGCTCCCACAGGTCAGTAGCAAGCTTCAGGCATTCTGTGTGGGAGCGGGTTTACCCGCGAAGAGGCCGGTACAGCCCACTAAAGAACCACTGGGCTGAAAATCACTGCCACCCCAACAAAACCCACTACGCTCCAGTGCGTTCCCGACACGAACCGCGTATGATGCGCGGCCCTTTGGCGCGTTCGTCGCCAAGACCCCTTTTTCATTCCTACACCGGGAGGTGCCCAGATGAGTGAGCAAGACCTGCAAAATACCGAAATCACCCCTCCATCCGGCGAAAAGCTGCAGAAAGTACTGGCGCGCATTGGCGTTGGTTCGCGCCGTGACGTCGAGGCCTGGATCAGCCAGGGTCGGATCAAGGTCAATGGCGTTGCCGCCACCCTCGGCCAGCGCGTCGACCTGCACGATGCCATCGCTGTCGACGGCAAGCTGATCAAGCGCGAGGAAGCCGCCGAGGCCACCCGCCGCGTGATCATGTACAACAAGCCCGACGGCGAAATTTGCACCCGTGACGACCCGGAAGGCCGCCCGACGGTGTTCGACCGCCTGCCACGCCCGAAAGAAGGGCGCTGGATCAACATCGGCCGCCTGGACATCAACACCACCGGCCTGTTGCTGTTCACCACCGACGGTGAATTGGCCAACCGCCTGATGCACCCGTCCTACGAGATGGACCGTGAATACGCGGTGCGTGTACGGGGTGAGGTCGACGACGAGATGATCGAGCGCCTGAAGGCGGGCGTGATGCTCGAAGACGGCCCGGCCAAGTTCACCGACATCCAGAAGGCCCCGGGCGGCGAAGGCTTCAACCATTGGTACCACTGCGTGGTGATGGAAGGCCGTAACCGCGAAGTGCGTCGCCTGTGGGAGTCCCAGGGCATGGTGGTCAGCCGCCTGAAGCGCGTGCGTTTCGGCCCGGTGTTCCTCAACTCCGACCTGCCGATGGGCCGCTGGCGCGAAATGACCCAGGGCGAAATCGACATCCTGGCCGCCGAAGTGGGCCTGCAGCCGGTGGCGCTGCCGACCTTGAACCTCAAGGCCAAGGACAAGATGGAGCGCATGCAGCGCAAGTCGAGCCGTCCGATGGGACGTGGCGAGCGCGTGCGTAACCTGCGCCCGGCCAGCGATGCGACGGCTGGCGAGCGCCCAGCGCGTCAGCCGCGTGACACCGCCGCCGAGCGCCCAGCGCGCCCGTCGCGTGATGAAGCGCCACGCAAAGGCAACCGTGGCAGCACGGTGGCCGAGCGCCCGAGCGAGATGCGCAAGCGTACCGGCAAGCCAGAGGGCGACAAGCCGGCAGGCCGTGGCCGCGGCAAGCCGCGCGGTTGATCCGCAGCGTGAGATAAAAACCAGCCTTCGGGCTGGTTTTTTTTCGCCTCCACCCAACCCGAATGAAGCGCGGACCTGGGCGTGAAGCGGCCCCAACTCATTGATCAATCACCCTTTTTGTGACGAGTGGAAAGCTGGCAAACCACCGTGTAACGTTTTTTATACAAAATCATCCCTTTCTGGCCATCGAATGCGTATTTTCCTAGACCTGTAAACAGAACTTGCCGCGCCCACGTCGCCAGCACACCCCGTCTACCCTGCCTACCTATTGCCCAAACCCCCGCCGCACGCTGATATAGCAGGCATTGCCGTGTGCAAGAGCTCGCCCACAGAGGCGTGCTGACAAAACAACAAATGGAGGCGCCATGTACGCCGATCACTCCGCCTTTCAAGGCTCACACCACAGGATCGCTGCGTTTTTTCCCAAGGAAATGACGCAACGCGTTGACGCCTGCGCGCTTGCAGGGGTATACAGTGCGCCGCGTTTTACCTGTGACCCTCTTGCGTACCGCGCACTCTTGATCACACCCGGCTGAACCGCCTCGGCGGCGCCCGCGTTCAAGAAACCCAAGGTAACCACCTTGCCCATTCCGCTGCGCCACGAGCGCGGTGGGTCCGATTTCGTCACAGATAAAAACAATGCAGGTGACTTCGTTCATGAGTGGACAAAACATGCATTCAGGCGAGCTAAAGCGGGGCCTGAAGAACCGCCACATCCAGTTGATCGCTCTCGGTGGTGCGATTGGTACGGGTCTGTTCCTCGGCTCGGCAGGCGTGATGAAATCCGCCGGCCCGTCGATGATCCTTGGCTACGCCATCTGCGGCTTCATCGCCTTCATGATCATGCGCCAGTTGGGCGAGATGATCGTCGAAGAGCCGGTGGCCGGTTCGTTCAGCCACTTTGCCCACAAATACTGGGGCGGTTTCGCAGGCTTCATGTCGGGCTGGAACTGCTGGGTGCTGTACATCCTGGTGGGCATGTCGGAACTGACGGCGGTCGGCAAGTACATCCACTACTGGTGGCCAGAGATCCCGACCTGGGTCACGGCGGCGGGCTTCTTCCTGCTGATCAACTTCATCAACCTGATGAACGTGAAAGTATTCGGTGAGGCCGAGTTCTGGTTCGCGATCATCAAGGTCGTGGCCATCGTCGGCATGATCGGCCTGGGTGCCTACCTGCTGACCAGCGGCAGCGGTGGCGCGGACGCGTCGGTGACCAACCTGTGGGCACACGGTGGGTTCTTCCCGCATGGTGTCAGCGGCCTGGTCATGGCCCTGGCGTTCATCATGTTCTCCTTCGGTGGCCTGGAGATGCTCGGTTTTACCGCAGCCGAGGCCGACAAACCGAAAACCGTGATCCCCAAGGCTATCAACCAGGTCATCTACCGCATCCTGATCTTCTACATCGGCGCGTTGGTCGTGCTGTTGTCGCTGACCCCATGGGACAACCTGGTCGCCAGCATCGACGCGTCCGGCGGCAGCTACGGCAGCAGCCCGTTCGTGCAGGTGTTCTCCCTGCTGGGCAGCGATGTGGCCGCCCACCTGCTGAACTTCGTGGTCCTGACCGCAGCATTGTCGGTGTACAACAGCGGCACCTACTGCAACGCCCGCATGCTGCTGGGCATGGCCGAGCAGGGTGATGCCCCGGCGGCCCTGGCCAAGGTCGACAAGCGCGGTGTGCCGGTGCGTTCGATCCTGGTCTCGGCGGCGGTGACCCTGATTGCCGTGCTGCTCAACTACTTCATCCCGCAGAATGCGCTGGAGTTGCTGATGTCGCTGGTCGTGGCGACCCTGGTGATCAACTGGGCGATGATCAGCTACTCGCACCTGAAGTTCCGCCAGCACCTGAACCGCACCGGCCAGAAGCCGCTGTTCAAGGCGCTGTGGTACCCCTACGGCAATTACATCTGCCTGGCTTTCGTGGTGCTGATCCTGGGCATCATGCTGCAGATCCCGGGTATTCAGATCTCGGTGTATGCGATCCCGGTGTGGGTGGTGGTGATGTTCCTCTTCTACCTCATCAAGCCTAAGCGTGACGCACAGGCTAACGGGGCTGCCGGTACTGTGGCCAAGTAATCGCCATAGGCGACACGAAAAACCCGATGCCAGGTGACTGGCATCGGGTTTTTTTGTTACGCGCCCCTTGTAGGAGCAGCCTTGTGCTGCGAAGAGGCCAGTGCAACCAGCACAAAACTCAGATCTGCTCCAGCAACCAACTGCGAAACGCCCGCAACGACGGCAGCGCTTCGTTGCGTGGCGGATAGATCAGGTAATAGCTGCGTTGGCTGGCAAACGCCTCGCCGGGGCTGAACAGCTCGCCCTTGGCCAGTTCCTCTTCCACCAGTATCCGCGGCACCAGGCCGATGCCGATGCCGGCCCGTACCGCTTGGATCAAATGCGACGTCAGCTCGAAGCTCGGCCCCAGGCGCATCGCCCGGTGCGGCAGGCTGTGGTGCGAGAACCACTCGCCCCAGGCATGCGGGTTGTTGGCGACGTTCAGCAGCACTTCTTCGCTAACCCGGGCAGGGCTCCAGCCATGCGCGTCGGCGCCGGCCTCTGGCGGCAGAATCACCAGCAGTTCTTCGGCGTGCAGGCGGTGGCAGATCAGCCCCGGCAGGTCGTGGCTCGCCACGCCGATTGCCGCATCGATCTCGCTGGTGTCGAAGTTGATCGCTTCGATCCGTGAATGGATATGCACCAGCATGCCCGGGTGGGCGCTGTAGAACGCATGCAGCCGCGGCAGCAGCCATTTCGAGCCGAAGGTGGGCAGGGTGGCCAGGCGCAGCGTACCGACACCAGACTGGTAGGCCAGCGCCTGCAAGGTGGCGCTGCGGATGCGCCCCAAGGCCTCGCTCAGCTCGCGCTGGTACAGCCGGCCGACGTCGGTCAGCTGCACCTGGCGCCCCTCGCGGCGGAACAGCGTCAGCCCCAATTGCTGCTCCAGTGCCTGCACCTGGCGGCTGACAGCGCTTTGGGTCAACGACAGTTCGGCGGCGGCGCGGGTATAGCTTTCATGCCGGGCGGCAGCCTCGAACGCCAGCAGCAGCGACATGGACGGTGTCAGGTGGCGGTAATTCATTCATAAAAGTCATCGATAGCGGCAGGATTATCCGTTTGCCCTTGGCGCGAAACTACAGGAACATTGGCCTATTCGTCATCTGGTGTGAAACAACCCATGCTGGCATGACAGGTTTTCCGTGAATTAGCCCATATCAAGAGGCCATCCGTCGATGATCGCCCAGCTGCCGACCAGTGCACCGACCGCCAACTACCCCGAATTCCTCGAGGCCCTGCGTAACAGCGGCTTCCGTGGCCAGATCAGTGCCGATTACGCCACCCGTACCGTGCTGGCCACCGACAACTCGATTTACCAGCGCCTGCCCCAGGCAGCGGTGTTCCCGCGTGACGCCGATGACGTGGCGCGGGTCGCCACGCTGATGGCCGAGGCGCGCTTTGCCCAGGTCAAACTGACCCCGCGTGGCGGCGGCACCGGCACCAACGGCCAGTCGCTGACCGATGGCATCGTCGTCGACCTGTCGCGGCACATGAACACCATCCTCGAAATCAACGCCGAGGAGCGTTGGGTACGGGTCCAGGCCGGTGTGGTCAAGGACCAGCTCAACGCTGCGCTCAAGCCCCACGGGCTGTTCTTTGCCCCTGAGCTGTCCACCTCCAACCGCGCCACTGTTGGCGGCATGATCAACACCGATGCCAGCGGCCAGGGCAGTTGCACCTACGGCAAGACCCGCGATCACGTGCTCGAACTGCACAGCGTGCTGCTCGGTGGTGAGCGCCTGCACAGCCTGCCCATCGATGACGCTGCGCTGGCGCAGGCCTGCGCCGCGCCTGGCCGGGTTGGCGAGGTCTACCGTGTAGCCCGCGAGATCCAGGAAACCCAGGCCGAGCTGATCGAAAGCACCTTCCCCAAGCTCAACCGCTGCCTGACGGGCTACGACCTGGCACACCTGCGCGACGAGCAGGGGCGCTTCAACCTCAACAGCGTGCTGTGCGGCGCCGAAGGTTCGCTGGGCTACGTGGTCGAAGCCAAGCTCAATGTGCTGCCGATCCCGAAATACGCGGTACTGGTCAACGTTCGCTACACCAGCTTCATGGACGCGCTGCGTGACGCCAATGCGCTGATGGCGCACAAGCCGTTGTCGATCGAAACGGTCGACTCCAAGGTGCTGATGCTGGCCATGAAGGACATCGTCTGGCACAGCGTGGCCGAGTATTTCCCGGCTGACCCCGAGCGCCCGACCCTGGGTATCAACCTGGTGGAGTTCTGCGGCGATCAGCCGGACGAGGTCAGTGCACGGGTGCAGGCGTTCATCCAGCACCTGCAAAACGACACCAGCGTCGAGCGCCTGGGGCACACCCTGGCCGAGGGCGCCGAGGCGGTCACCCGCGTTTACACCATGCGCAAACGCTCGGTGGGCCTGCTGGGCAACGTCGAGGGCGAGGTGCGCCCGCAGCCGTTCGTGGAAGACACCGCAGTACCGCCGGAGCAGTTGGCTGACTACATCGCCGATTTCCGCGCACTGCTGGATGGCTACGGCCTGGCCTATGGCATGTTTGGCCACGTCGATGCCGGTGTACTGCACGTGCGCCCGGCGCTGGACATGAAAGACCCGGCCCAGGCCGCGCTGGTCAAGCCGATCTCCGATGCCGTGGCGGCGCTGACCAAAAGCTACGGCGGCCTGCTGTGGGGTGAGCACGGCAAGGGCCTGCGTTCAGAATACGTGCCCGAATATTTTGGCGAGCTGTACCCGGCGCTGCAGCGCCTGAAAGGCGCTTTCGACCCGCGCAACCAGCTCAACCCCGGCAAGATCTGCACCCCACCCGACAGCGCCGAAGGCCTGACCCGGGTCGATGGCGTGACCTTGCGCGGCGACCTCGACCGCACCATCGACGAGCGTGTCTGGCAGGACTTCAGCAGCGCTGTGCACTGTAACGGCAATGGCGCCTGCTACAACTACGACCCCAACGATGCCATGTGCCCGTCGTGGAAGGCCACCCGAGAGCGTCAGCATTCGCCCAAGGGCCGTGCCTCGTTGATGCGTGAGTGGCTGCGTTTGCAAGGCGCGGCGGATATCGACGTGCTGGCGGCGGCGCGTAACAAGGTGTCCTGGCTCAAGGGCCTGCCGGCACGGCTGCGCAACAACCGCGGGCGTGACCAGGGGCAGGCGGACTTCTCTCACGAGGTCTACGACGCCATGGCCGGTTGCCTGGCGTGCAAGTCCTGCGCGGGGCAGTGCCCGATCAAGGTCAACGTGCCGGACTTCCGCTCGCGTTTCCTCGAGCTGTACCACGGCCGCTACCAGCGCCCATTGCGGGATTACCTCATCGGTTCGCTGGAGTTCACCATTCCGTACCTGGCGCATGCGCCGGGGCTGTATAACGCGGTGATGGGCTCGAAGTGGGTGAGCAAGCTGTTGGCCGACAAGGTCGGCATGGTCGACAGCCCGCTGATCAGCCGTTTCAACTTCCAGGCGACCCTGACCCGCTGCCGCGTTGGCGTGGCCAGCGTGCCAGCGCTGCGCGAGCTGACCCCGGCCCAGCGTGAGCGCAGCATCGTGCTGGTGCAGGATGCCTTCACCCGTTACTTCGAGACGCCGCTGCTGGCCGCGTTCATCGACCTGGCGCACCGCCTTGGCCACCGGGTGTTCCTGGCGCCGTACAGTGCCAACGGCAAACCGCTGCACGTTCAGGGCTTCCTTGGCGCGTTCGCCAAGGCAGCGATCCGTAATGGCACCCAGCTCAAGGCACTGGCCGATTGTGGTGTACCGCTGGTGGGGTTGGACCCGGCGATGACCTTGGTCTATCGCCAGGAGTACCAGAAGGTGCCAGGCCTGGAAGACTGCCCGAAGGTGCTGTTGCCGCAGGAATGGTTGATGGATGCATTGCCCGAGCAAGCGGCCGCCAATGCTGGCAGCTTCCGCCTGATGGCGCACTGCACCGAGAAGACCAACGTACCGGCCAGCACCCGTCAATGGGAGCAAGTGTTTGCCCGCCTGGGCTTGAAGCTGGTGACGGAGGCTACGGGTTGCTGTGGCATGTCCGGTACTTATGGGCATGAAGCGCGAAACCAGGAGACCTCGCGGACCATCTTCGAGCAGTCCTGGGCGACCAAGCTGGACAAGCAAGACGAGCCGCTGGCGACGGGGTATTCGTGCCGTAGCCAGGTCAAGCGCATGACCGAACGGCAGATGCGCCATCCGCTGGAAGTGGTGTTGCAGTACGCGCAGCGTTAAACCTGCACCGGCCTCTTCGCGGGCAAGCCCGCTCCCACAGGGATACCGTTGGCTCGACGGTTGTGGTGATTCCTGTGGGAGCGGGCTTGCCCGCGAAGAGGCCGGTACAGCCACTGCATCATCAGGACTGCTGCAGGGTATCCCGAGCCCGGCGCGCCTGCCTGTACAGGTAAAGGCTCAACACCAGCCCGCACGCCGCAGCCCCTGCCGCAAACAAGAACATCGAAGCAAACCCGAACCCCGCCGCCACTGCGCCCACCAGCGGGCCGGTAATCCCCAGCGACAAATCGATGAACAGCGAATACGCCCCAACCGCCGCGCCGCGGTTGGCCGCCGACACCTGGTTCACCGCTTCCACGCCCAGCGCCGGGAACACCAGCGAAAAACCAAACCCACTCAGTGCCGCACCTGCCAATGCCAGCTCGGCACTGGGGGCCAGCCACAGCATCAACAACCCCACGGTCTCCACCGAAAGGCAGGCGATCGCCACGCGAAAACCACCGATGCGATTGATCAGGTTGCCGAACAACAAGCGGGCACTGATGAAGCTGGCGCCGAACAGGCTCAAGGTCAGTGCGGCATTCGGCCAGTCGCGGCTGGCGTAGTACAAGGTGATGAACGTGGCGATGGTGCCAAAGCCGATCGAGCCCAAGGCCAGGCCTGAGCCATGCGGGAACACCTTGCCCAATACGCTCAGGAATGGCAGGCGCACGCCGCTGACGATGGGCGCCGCGCGCTTGGGCCAGGCCAGCAGAAGGCCGGCCGCGCACAGCAGCATGATGCTCACGCCCATGCTCCATAGCCCCAGTGACTTGACCATCAGCACCCCCAGCGGCGCGCCAATGGCCAGAGCGCCATAGCTGGCAATGCCGTTCCAGGAGATGACCTTGGCGGTATTCTCAGCGCCCACTCGGCCGATGCCCCAGCCGATCGCGCCAGAGCCCACCAGGCTTTCGGCGCTGCCCAGCACCAGGCGGCCGATCAGCAAGCAGGTCAGGCTCAGCCAGGGCAGGTGGGTGAGAAAGGCGCAAGCCAGCATGAATACGCCGCTGAGCCCACAACCGGCCAGGCCATACATCACCGCCTTCTTGCTGCCGAGGTTGTCGATGATGCGGCTGGCCGTCGGGCGGCTGAGCAACGTGGCGAGGTATTGCACGCTGATCACCAGGCCAGCGACCACGGCGCTGAAGCCCAGGTCGTTATGCACATAGCTGGGCAATACGGCCAGGGGGATGCCGATGTTCAGGTAGCCAATAAAGGTGAAGAGGACGATGGAGACGACTTGCAGGGTGACCGCAAGAGGGCGCGGTGAGTGGGGCATGGGGGCCTTCGTGGCAGAGTTCTGGACGGTGTGAAAACGTGATGACGGGGGTGGCCCGCAGGTCAGCCGTTTTCACACAGTCGGGGGATGCGCAGTTATTCCTGGTCAGCGCTGGATTGATCGTCACCATCCTGATCGACGGCAGGCGTCGGCTCGGCATGGACAGTAACGGTTTGCTCTTCTGGGTTCAGGCTTGGGAAGGGAAGATTCGGGATTTCATGCATCTCGTCGTTCCTCGCAAGTGTGAGTGAAAAGGCTGCGCCAGGCGCGTGTGGGGCTTTTAAAAGCTGGGGCAGGATACAGCAGTCTGGATGACAGTTTGAAATTTTTCCCGTTCGTTTGTCGGTTTTACGGGCGAATAGCGGACATTTGCCTTACAAAAAACGGGGCCATTGCGGCCCCATTTTCACTCGTTACTTACGGCCTTCGGCCGTCTCGGCGACCTTGTCGGTGCGCGCGCACATGATGAAGTCGTTGCGGTGCAGGCCTTTGATCGAGTGGCTCCACCAGGTCACGGTGACCTTGCCCCACTCGGTCAGCAGGCCGGGGTGGTGGCCTTCGGCTTCAGCGATTTCACCCACGGCGTTGGTGAAGTCCAGGGCGTGCTTGAAGTTCTTGAACTTGAACACGCGCTCCAGCTCCATGTGGCCGTCACGCACTTCGATGTTCCAGTCCGGGATTTGGCGAATCAGCTCGGGCAACTCTTCGTCACTGACTTTCGGGGCGTCGGCGCGGCAGGCTTCGCAGTGGGCTTGGTTCAAGGCATTCATGGTGTCTTTTCCAGTTCGAGTTGTTATCAGGGTGGCTTCAGGCAGCAACCTTGGGTGGAAACTTGGGGGTGTGCAGGCCCAACTGCATGGCCTGCTGCACCATGCCCATGATGTCTTCATGGGCCAGGTCGAATAGGCGCTTGAGGTTCGGCAGCACGAAGTACAGCGGCTGCAGAATGTCGATACGGTACGGCGTGCGCATGGCCTCGATCGGGTCGAACGCCTGATGTTCCGGTTCGTTCGACAGACTGTAGACCGTTTCTTTCGGCGAAGAGAGGATGCCGCCGCCATAGATCTTGCGACCTTGCGGGGTCTCCATCAGGCCGAACTCGATGGTCATCCAGTACAGGCGCGCCAGGTAAACGCGCTGTTCCTTGGTCGCAGCCAAGCCGAGCTTGCCGTAGGTGTGGGTGAATTCGGCGAAATACGGGTTGGTCAGCAGCGGGCAGTGGCCGAAGATCTCGTGGAAGATGTCGGGCTCCTGCAGGTAGTCGAGTTCTTCCGGCGTGCGGATGAACGTGGCGACCGGGAAGCGCTTGCTGGCCAGCAGTTCGAAGAACGTCTGGAAGGGGATCAGCGCTGGCACCCTGGCAACCTGCCAGCCGGTGGTGGCGCCCAAGACCTTGTTGACCTCGCCCAATTGCGGGATACGGTCGTGGGGCAGCTTCAACTGATCAATGCCGTCCAGGTATTCCTGGCAGGCACGGCCTTCAATGACTTTCAGCTGGCGCGTGATCAGCGTGTTCCACACCGCATGCTCTTGCTGCGGGTAGTCGATAAAACCATGCGCATCGGGCTCGCGTGCCACGTATTGCGTCTGTTTCATGTGGCTCTCCTGGTGAGGGCTTTTCTTGTTATGTCCACGACATACCTAAGGAATATCCCCTCATTGCCCGATTTGCACGGGGGTAGGGTGGTCACCCCAGTCCAGGATCGGTCCTGGTTCGTAACGATAATTTTACAAAAAGGCGTAGGTGTCGGAAAATCCGGGGCAAATGGCTGATGGTTTACGGGTTTTTGTCAGCTTATCTTTACGAATTTTCTGCGTCGGGTTGAAAAACTTCGGCGCTTCGAGAGCGTTCATGCGTATCAAAGTGCATTGCCAGAACCGCATCGGCATCCTTCGCGACATCCTCAACCTGTTGGTGGAGTACGGCATCAACGTGCTGCGTGGTGAGGTGGGCGGCGACCATGGCAACGCCATCTACCTGCACTGCCCGAACCTGATCAACCTGCAGTTTCAGGCACTGCGGCCCAAGTTCGAAGCCATTGCCGGGGTGTTCGGCGTCAAACGCGTCGGCTTGATGCCCAGCGAGCGCCGGCACATGGAGCTGAACGCGTTGCTGGGTGCGTTGGACTTTCCGGTGCTGTCGATCGACATGGGCGGCAGCATCGTCGCCGCCAACCGCACTGCGGCGCAGTTGCTCGGGGTGCGCGTCGACGAGGTGCCGGGCATGCCGCTGGCGCGTTATGTGGAAGACTTCGACCTGCCCGAGTTGGTGCGCGCCAACAAGTCACGCATCAATGGCCTGCGGGTCAAGGTGAAAGGGGATGTGTTTCTCGCCGACATCGCCCCCTTGCAATCCGAGCATGACGACAGCGAGGCGCTGGCCGGCGCGGTGCTGACCCTGCACCGCGCCGACCGTATCGGTGAGCGCATCTACAACGTGCGCAAGCAGGAACTGCGCGGCTTTGACAGTATCTTCCAAAGCTCGCGGGTGATGGCGGCGGTGGTGCGCGAGGCACGGCGCATGGCGCCCTTGGATGCCCCGTTGCTGATCGAAGGGGAGACCGGCACCGGCAAGGAGTTGCTGGCACGTGCCTGCCACCTGGCCAGCCCGCGTGGGCAGTCGCCGTTAATGGCGCTCAACTGTGCGGGGTTGCCAGAGTCCATGGCCGAGACCGAGCTGTTCGGCTACGGGCCGGGTGCTTTCGAGGGTGCGCGGGCCGAGGGCAAGCTGGGCCTGCTGGAGCTGACGGCCGGCGGCACGCTGTTCCTTGACGGGGTAGGGGAGATGAGCCCGCGTTTGCAGGTGAAACTGCTGCGCTTTCTGCAGGACGGTTGCTTTCGCCGCGTAGGCAGTGATGAAGAGGTGTACCTGGATGTGCGAGTGATCTGCGCCACCCAGGTGGATTTGTCCGAGCTGTGCGCGCGCGGTGAGTTCCGCCAGGACCTGTACCACCGCCTCAACGTGCTGTCGCTGCACATTCCGCCATTGCGTGAGTGCATGGACGGGCTGGAAGGCTTGGTGCAGCACTTTCTCGACCAGGCCAGCCGGCAGATCGGCTGCGCCTTGCCACGGTTATTACCGGCCGCGATGGATAAACTAAGCCAGTACCACTGGCCAGGCAACGTACGGCAACTGGAAAACGTATTGTTCCAGGCGGTTTCGTTATGTGAAGGCGGTGTAGTTAAAAGCGAACATATACGGTTGCCGGACTACGGTGTGCGGCAGCCGTTGGGAGAGTTTTCATTGGAAGGGGACCTTTCACAGATTGTCGGCCGTTTTGAAAAAGCCGTGCTGGAAAGTTTGATGGGGGAATTTACAAGTAGTCGCGCGCTGGGCAAAAGACTGGGTGTTTCGCACACCACGATTGCCAATAAGTTGCGGGATTATGCATTGGGCAAGTCAACTGAATAATGCCAGCCGACTGGGTTTATTTGTTCGCGGGGAAACCCGCGAAGGGCCCCAGCGGGGCCCCGATCTCAAGGGTTAGCCGTTAGAGCAACCGTTCCCCATCACGCGGTATTCAAGAATGTGCTTCTGGCCCTGGGAGTCCTCGTAGGTCATGCGGGCGGGCACGACTTCACAGACGTTGGGCACTTCGCTCATGGAGATGACGCGGGCAATGTCCAAGTGCTGCGAGTAACTGTACTGTTCAACCGGAATCTGCTCGGCATCGTTTGCTTCGCCGGCCATTGCCGCGCCGCAAAGACTGCCAAGTACCAATACCAGTAACGCTTTCATTTTCTATTTACCTGTCTAAGGTCGTGAGGGGGTGCGCGGCGCTTGTGGCGCCGCGAGTACTGCTAGTTTTAACGATCGGGATTTAGCGGGTGATTAACGCTTGCCTTCGTGGGGGCTGTTGCCAGAAGTTAATCGCCTTGCCGTTGTTGGCGAGATGAATTCTAGGCAGGTGGCAACCGCTGAAACAGTGGGACTTTTGATAAAGTGTTTTGACAGAATCTGTAACAATCACGCGAAAAAAACTGCGATTCTTTCTGCCCAGGGCTGCGAGCCGCGTGCTAGAGCGCTTTGCTCGTACGTCAGTACCAAAATCCGCTGCTTTACTACCAACGTCGAATGGCTTTTGCCGCTCTGGTACAGTTACAAACGGTTCCATACAAAAACAACTATTACACCGAGGTAACACAGATGAGTGCGGCTCCACTGTATCCCGTTCGTCCCGAGGTTGCGGCCACTACCCTGACCGACGAGGCCACCTACAAGGCCATGTACCAGCAATCGGTGATCAACCCGGACGGCTTCTGGCGCGAGCAGGCCCAGCGTCTCGACTGGATCAAGCCGTTCACCAAGGTCAAGCAGACCTCGTTCGATGACCACCATGTCGATATCAAGTGGTTTGCCGACGGCACTCTGAACGTTTCCTCCAACTGCCTGGACCGTCACCTTGAAGAGCGTGGCGACCAACTGGCGATCATCTGGGAGGGCGACGACCCTTCCGAGCACCGCAACATCACCTACCGCGAGCTCCACGAGCAGGTCTGCAAGTTCGCCAACGCCCTGCGCGGCCAAGACGTGCACCGTGGCGATGTGGTGACTATCTATATGCCGATGATCCCCGAGGCCGTGGTCGCCATGCTGGCCTGTGCCCGCATCGGTGCAATCCACTCGGTGGTATTCGGCGGCTTCTCCCCTGAGGCGTTGGCTGGCCGAATCATCGACTGCAAGTCCAAGGTGGTGATCACCGCCGACGAAGGTGTGCGTGGCGGGCGCCGTACGCCGCTCAAAGGCAACGTCGACCTGGCGCTGACCAACCCTGAGACCAGCAGCGTGCAGAAGATCATCGTGTGCAAGCGCACCGGTGGCGATATCGCCTGGCACCAACACCGCGACATCTGGTACGAAGACCTGATGAAAGTGGCCTCCAGCCACTGCGCGCCGAAAGAGATGGGCGCTGAAGAAGCGCTGTTCATCCTTTACACCTCCGGCTCCACCGGCAAGCCCAAGGGCGTGCTGCACACCACCGGGGGTTACCTGGTTTACGCCGCGCTGACCCACGAGCGCGTGTTCGACTACCGCCCAGGTGAAGTCTACTGGTGCACCGCCGACGTTGGCTGGGTCACCGGCCACAGCTACATCGTCTACGGCCCGCTGGCCAACGGCGCCACCACCTTGCTGTTCGAAGGCGTGCCGAACTACCCGGACATCACCCGTGTGTCGAAGATCGTCGACAAGCACAAGGTCAATATCCTCTACACCGCACCGACCGCAATCCGCGCCATGATGGCCGAAGGGCAGGCTGCGGTAGAGGGTGCTGATGGTTCTAGCCTGCGCCTGTTGGGTTCGGTCGGCGAGCCGATCAACCCCGAAGCGTGGAACTGGTACTACAAGACTGTCGGCAAGGAGCGTTGCCCGATCGTCGACACCTGGTGGCAGACCGAGACCGGCGGCATCCTGATCAGCCCGCTGCCGGGCGCCACTGGTCTCAAGCCGGGTTCGGCGACCCGTCCGTTCTTCGGCGTGGTGCCGGCGCTGGTGGATAACCTGGGCAACCTGATCGATGGCGCTGCCGAAGGCAACCTGGTGATTCTCGATTCCTGGCCGGGCCAGTCGCGCTCGCTGTATGGCGACCACGACCGCTTCGTCGACACCTACTTCAAGACCTTCCGGGGCATGTACTTCACCGGCGACGGCGCGCGCCGCGACGAGGATGGCTACTACTGGATCACCGGGCGCGTGGACGACGTGCTCAACGTGTCTGGCCACCGCATGGGTACTGCCGAGATCGAAAGCGCCATGGTTGCCCATTCCAAGGTTGCCGAAGCGGCAGTGGTGGGCGTGCCGCACGACATCAAGGGCCAGGGCATCTATGTCTATGTCACCCTCAATGCCGGCGTGGAGCCTAGCGAGCAATTGCGCCTGGAGCTGAAGAACTGGGTGCGCAAGGAGATCGGCCCGATTGCCTCGCCGGATGTGATCCAGTGGGCGCCAGGGCTGCCGAAGACACGTTCGGGCAAGATCATGCGGCGTATCCTGCGCAAGATCGCCACGGCGGAATACGGCTCGCTGGGTGATATCTCGACCCTGGCCGACCCGGGTGTGGTGCAGCATCTGATCGACACGCACAAGGCCATGAACCTGGCTACGGCCTGATATTGGGGCAGAGCGCAAGCCCTTGTAGGAGCGGCCTTGTGTCGCGAAAGGGCCGCAAA
The DNA here is from genome assembly GCF_028895205.1 of Pseudomonas sp. ITEM 17296. Classification (NCBI taxonomy): domain Bacteria; kingdom Pseudomonadati; phylum Pseudomonadota; class Gammaproteobacteria; order Pseudomonadales; family Pseudomonadaceae; genus Pseudomonas; species Pseudomonas sp. ITEM 17296. The sequence continues at coordinate 283,352 of NZ_WJRS01000005.1, forward strand.
GCGGCCCCGGCATTGCCAGTGGCGAAGCTGAAATGGTGGGGCCGCTTCGCGCCCCATCGCGACACAAGGCCGCTCCTACAGGGGTGTGTATGTGTCAGAAAACCCCGCACGGGCAACCGGCGGGGTTTTTTGCTTTACTGTTACCCGACATTCATCGGTAACTCTTCTGTCACCGATTACGCACAGGCGCGGGGCGAGCGGAAACAGTCATGACCTGTTTCGGTGCGTTCGCCGAGCCATTTTCTGCAACACAGCACGCTACACTTGCCGTCGTACAAGGCTTTGCGAATAATAGGCCCAGTAATTGCTAGGTCTATAGGTTATTTTCCTTGCGCCTTTGCATGTTTTGCAATGGCTGTCAACATCGCCCGCAGTGGTTTCAAGCGCTTCTGTAAGTAGTTGTCGCTTTGAAGAAATATCGACTACCGGGCTGTCGTTAAAATGCCACTCACTCGCTCGTGGTCTGCGGCCTTGGTCGAACCCTGCGCGGCTCGCGTTGTACCCATTCGCATATCGGGCAGTTGTTACCCTGCCTTGTATTGCCCCGTACCGATGGAGTTACCTGATGAAGAAGCTCGCACTGCTTGGCGCCCTGGCGCTGTCCGTGTTTTCCCTGGTGTCGCAGGCCGATGAAAAACCGTTGAAAATCGGCATCGAAGCCGCTTACCCACCCTTCGCCTTCAAGCAGCCCGACGGCAGCATCGCCGGTTTCGACTACGACATCGGCAATGCCCTGTGTGAAGAGATGAAAGCCAAGTGCACCTGGGTCGAGCAAGAGTTCGACGGCCTGATCCCGGCACTGAAGGTGCGCAAGATCGACGCTATCCTGTCGTCGATGTCGATCACCGAAGACCGCAAGAAATCGGTCGACTTCACCAAGCGCTACTACCTGACTCCAGCGCGCCTGGTCATGAAGGAAGGCACCACCGTCAGCGACAGCCTCAACGAACTGCAGGGCAAGAAGATCGGCGTGCAGCGTGGCTCGATCCATGACCGCTTCGCCAAGGAAGTGCTGGGCGCCAAAGGTGCCACCGTGGTCCCTTACGGCACCCAGAACGAAATCTACCTGGATGTCGCGGCCGGTCGCCTCGATGGCACCGTGGCTGACGCCACCCTGCTGGAAGATGGCTTCCTGAAGACCGACGCTGGCAAAGGCTTCGCGTTCGTAGGCCCCGCATTCACCGACGCCAAGTACTTCGGTGATGGCATCGGCATTGCCGTGCGCAAGGGCGACAAGGCCAACGTCGACCGCATCAACGCGGCCATCGACGCCATCCGTGCCAACGGCAAGTACAAACAAATCGAAGCCAAGTACTTCAATTTCGATATCTACGGTCCAGACTCGAAGTAAGACGTCGGGTTAAACCTGTGCAATGGTGCAAACAGCAGAGGCTCTGAGGTTTGCACCATTTTTCATTCTCTAGGTCGAGGACCTCATCATGTTGAAAGGCTACGGGGCAGTCATCCTCGACGGGGCGTGGCTGACGCTGCAGCTCGCCCTGTCGTCGATGGCCCTGGCCATCGTGCTCGGCCTGATCGGTGTGGCGCTGCGCTTGTCGCCGGTGCGCTGGCTGGCTTGGCTGGGCGATATGTATGCCACGGTCATCCGTGGTATTCCGGACTTGGTACTGATCCTGCTGATCTTCTACGGCGGGCAAGACATCATCAACCGGGTAGCGCCGCTGCTCGGCTACGAAGACTACATCGACCTGAATCCGCTGGCGGCGGGTATCGGGACCTTGGGCTTCATTTTTGGCGCCTACCTGTCGGAAACCTTCCGCGGCGCCTTCCTCGGCATCCCCAAGGGCCAGGCCGAAGCCGGCGTGGCTTATGGCATGAGCAACCGTCAGGTGTTCTTCCGCATCCAGGTGCCGCAGATGATCCGCCTGGCTATCCCGGGCTTCACCAACAACTGGCTGGTGCTGACCAAGGCCACGGCGCTGATCTCGGTGGTCGGCCTGCAGGACATGATGTTCAAGGCCAAGCAGGCGGCGGACGCTACCCGTGAACCCTTCACCTTCTTCCTGGCGGTGGCGGCCCTGTACCTGGTGCTGACCAGTGTCTCGCTGCTGGCGCTGAAGTATCTTGAAAAACGCTACTCGGTAGGCGTCAAGGTGGTTGAACTATGATCTTCGACTACAACGTGGTGTGGGAGGCCATGCCGCTGTACTTGGGCGGGTTGCTGACCACCCTGAAGCTGCTGGCGCTGTCGCTGTTGTTCGGTTTGCTCGCGGCGATTCCGCTGGGGCTGATGCGGGTGTCCAAGCAGCCGCTGGTGAACCTCACCGCTTGGCTGTACACCTATGTGATCCGCGGTACGCCGATGCTGGTGCAGTTGTTCCTGATCTACTACGGCCTGGCCCAGTTCGAAGCGGTGCGCGAGAGTATCTTCTGGCCGCTGCTGTCCAGTGCGACCTTCTGCGCTTGCCTGGCCTTTGCCGTCAACACCAGCGCCTACACCGCAGAAATCATCGCCGGCAGCCTCAAGGCCACGCCCCATGGCGAGATCGAAGCGGCCAAGGCCATGGGCATGTCGCGCTTCAAGATGTACCGCCGCATCCTGCTCCCCTCGGCCTTGCGCCGGGCATTGCCGCAGTACAGCAACGAAGTGATCATGATGCTGCAGACCACCAGCCTGGCGTCGATCGTCACCCTGATCGACATCACGGGTGCGGCGCGCACGGTCAATGCCCAGTACTACCTGCCTTTCGAGGCCTACATCACGGCGGGCGTGTTCTACCTGTGCCTGACCTTCATCCTGGTGCGCCTGTTCAAGATGGCCGAACGCCGCTGGCTCGGCTACCTGGCGCCGCGCAAGCACTGACCGCTTTGTGAGAATCGACAGCATGTACAAACTCGAAGTCCAAGACCTGCACAAGCGCTATGGCAGCCATGAAGTGCTCAAGGGCGTGTCCCTGGCGGCCAAGGCAGGCGATGTGATCAGCATCATCGGCTCCAGCGGTTCGGGCAAGTCGACCTTCCTGCGCTGCATCAACCTGCTGGAGCAGCCCCACGCCGGCAAGATTCTGCTCAATAACGAAGAGCTGAAACTGGTCGCCGGCAAGGATGGCGCGCTCAAGGCGGCCGACGCGCGCCAGTTGCAGCGCATGCGCTCGCGCCTGTCGATGGTGTTCCAGCATTTCAACCTGTGGTCGCACATGACCGCGTTGGAGAACGTCATCGAAGCCCCCGTGCACGTGCTCGGGGTGAGCAAGAAAGAGGCCCTGGAAAAGGCCGAGTACTACCTGGCCAAGGTGGGTGTGGCCCACCGCAAGGATGCCTTCCCGGGGCATATGTCCGGTGGTGAGCAGCAGCGCGTGGCGATTGCCCGTGCCCTGGCCGTCGAGCCTGAGGTGATGCTGTTCGACGAACCGACCTCGGCCCTCGACCCCGAGCTGGTGGGCGATGTGCTCAAGGTCATGCAGGCGCTGGCCCAGGAAGGCCGGACCATGGTGGTGGTGACCCACGAGATGGGCTTTGCCCGCGAGGTGTCGAACCAGTTGGTGTTCCTGCACAAGGGCCTGGTCGAAGAGACCGGCTGCCCGCGCGAGGTGCTGGCCAACCCGCAATCGGAGCGGCTCAAGCAGTTCCTCTCCGGCAGCCTCAAGTAAAGTAGGCTGCATCTTTGCACCAGAATAGGGCATGCTGCGCAGCGAGCGCAGCCTGACCCTGTGCCACTGACGTGAACGCCCCCCAAGGTTTCGGACCGCACCCTATGACCACCCAGCGAATCGGTTTTCTCATCTGGCCCAGCACCAAGCCCTTGACCCTGGCGCTGGCCGAGGAAGTGTTGCAGGTGGCCCAGCGGGTGCATCCGGATGTGGTCTACGACTTGGCGTTTCTGCAGGCCGAGCCGGCGGTGGAGGGCGCTTGGCGCCTGCCGGGCGAGCCGTGGAATGGCCGCCTCGAAGGGTGCCAGAAGCTCTTGTTGCTGGCCGATGAGCCGCCGCAGGCCGTGGGTTCGGTGCTGTCGACTGCACTCAAGCAACTGGCGCGCAGTGGTTGCATGATCGGTGGTTTGTCTGCCGGTGTGTATCCGCTGGCGCAGCTTGGCCTGCTCGACGGGTACCGCGCGGCAGTGCACTGGCGCTGGCAGGATGATTTTGCCGAGCGCTTCCCCAAGGTCATCGCTACCAGCCACCTGTTCGACTGGGACCGTGACCGCCTGACTGCCTGTGGTGGCATGGCGGTGACCGACCTGTTGCTGGCCGTGCTGGCGCGTGATCATGGCGCGGAGCTGGCGGGGGCGGTGTCCGAGGAGCTGGTGGTCGAGCGCATTCGCGAGGGCGGCGAGCGTCAGCGCATTCCGTTGCAAAACCGCTTGGGCTCCAGCCACCCCAAACTGACCCAGGCTGTGCTGCTGATGGAAGCCAACATCGAAGAGCCGCTGACCACCGACGAGATCGCCCAGCATGTGTGCGTGTCGCGTCGGCAGTTGGAGCGGATCTTCAAGCAGTACCTGAACCGCGTGCCCAGCCAGTATTACCTCGAGTTGCGGCTGAACAAGGCGCGGCAGATGCTGATGCAGACCAGCAAGTCGATCATCCAGATCGGCCTGTCGTGCGGGTTCTCCTCGGGGCCGCATTTCTCCAGTGCGTACCGCAATTTCTTCGGCGCCACCCCGCGCGAAGACCGTAATCAGCGGCGCAGCAGCAGCCCGTTCGAGCTCAGTTCGGCGCCTGCCGAGAAGGGCTGACAGCGGTGCTCAGGTGTCGATACGCAGGTTGTGCATGTCCGGGCACGCGGCGAGGATGTCGAGAGGACGGTTAAGCAGTTCGCGCGCCGTTCGTTTGTAAAGTGCCGAGCCAACGATCTGTTCGATGGGGTGGTCGATGATGTTGCCGAATGAGATCTCCGGGAACTGCTTGGTCATGACGACTCGTCCGTCGATGTCGATATCCAGCTTCACACCCATCTTGTAGTAGGGGTTTTCTGGGCGGTAGCAGCCCTGGTAGTAATCCTCTAGTCGCTGCGGCGCAAGGTTCGGACTGACCAACACCGGAATCGGGCTGGGGTGGGCCTGGATCCGCGCCAGTGTGTTTTTCACCATCCCTACATAGTTGTCATCGAACTGGCCGAGGTCGTAACCCTCGGCAGAATGCGCCTGTATGCCGTGATCGGTGCAGAAGCGGCTGAACTGCGCCCGGGCTTCAGGGTTGGCTATCCACAGGTGGTTGAACACCATCCAGTCGACACCTAGGGCTGCACACTCATCAATGATGGTTTCGCTATGCAGCATGTTGCTGGCAAGCAGTGTCGACTCCACGCCGACGATCCATTTCAGCCCATCAAGCTTGGCGGCGGCCAGGCGGCTGATCGCCTCGGTGGTCACTGCGTAGTAGCCGTCACCCCGGATGCCGTCGTGCACGGCCTTGGGGCCGTCGATCGAAATCAGGAAGGCCAGGCGGTCGTGATAGCGGCTCAGGGTGTCGAAATGCTTGTCCAGCAGCGTGCCATTGGTGCAGATCACCATGTGGCAGCCCGCTTCTGCCAGCGCCTGCACGAACTGGGAAAACTGTGGGTGGAGCATGGGTTCACCGCCTGTCAGCACGACTTCGCAGGGGTGCTTGCGAACGAAGTCGAACAGGTGTTGGCAGTCTTCGAAATCTAGGCGGGTTTTCTTGAGGTTGCGGTGAAAGCCCGTGGCGCCTTCGTGGTCGAGCCCGTCCTCGCGCCACTGGAAGCACATGCTGCAACGCAGGTTGCAGGCGCTGAGCAGTTTCAGTGAGATTTTCGAGATGCCTTGGCTATGCACCTCGCCATTGCTGGCGAATGCCTGGATCGCTGTCTTGAGTTGGTCGGCGCGCAGTCGGTAGTGCGCCATGTAGTCGGCGTTGCGCTTCAGAAAGCGCTGCCGCGCTGTATCGCTTGGTACGGGACGGGTTACGTCAGTTGTCCACATTCAAAGTTTGCTCCAGAGTCAGCAGGTTTGCGGTGATAGTTCGGGTTGCGTCGGCGTCAATCAGTGAGCGCGCGCTGTCGCTCAGCTGTGAGCGTTTGTTGCTCAGGCTGCTCAGTGCTTCAGCCAGTTTCTGCGGTGTGGTTGCATCCAGTGCTGCCCCGTGGGCCAGAAAATGGGCGGCATTACGTCGTTCGTGTTCGGTAATCGGTTTGGCCAGCAACAGCGGGCAGCCGTGTTGCGCGGCTTCGCTCAAGGTCAGCCCGCCAGGCTTGGAAAGCACCGCCCAGCTACGGGTGTAGAGAGGGCCGAGGGTTGGCTGTGAGGGCAGCAGCAGCAGGCGGCCAGCCTTTATTGAGCTGGCATGGCGCTGCCCGAGATGTTCGAGCAGGGCAGGGTTGTCGCCGCACAGTGCGGTGACTCGCTTCACGGCGAGATGCGCCAGCGCTTGCTCTAGGCAGTCGTAGGCGCCTCCGAGACCCCAGCCCCCGCCAGTGACCAGCAGGTGGCCGGCCTCGGGGGGCGGGCGGTGTTGGTGCTCGTCCAATGGAATACCCAGTGGCAGCAGCGTGATGTTGCGTGCCCGCAGCCAGTCGAGGGTGGCGTTGTTTGTCAGGCGTGGCGTGACCAGCGCGTCCAGTGGCAGTCGCCAGCCAGCAGAGGTGCAATAGTCGCCTAGCACTCCCATGACTTTGAATTGCAGCCCCAGGCGCCGACGCAGATCGATCAGGAAAAACGCGGCCAGGTAGCTGGTGGCCATTGCCACGCGCACTTGGCCCAGGCTTTGGTGTGCTGTCGGGGTTGGCCTGTGCAGCAGGCCGAGTGCGCGATACAGCCAAGCGAATCGCCAGGGTTGAAGGTGCCAGCGGCTTAAATTGTCGCGCTGCTGCTGGCACTCGTTGCGGTATTGGTCCAGCAGCAGGGTATGCAGCCACGTCGGTATCAGTTGACGTAAAGAAATGACGCAGCTGGCATGGCCCGCCTTCGTCAGGTTTGCCTCCAGGCGCCGAGCCATTACCTGTGGGCCGGCCCCGGCTTCGACGTAGACCAGTGCAATGCGGGCACTCATGGTGCGCAATGCCTGGCATCGAGGCTGGTGCGAAGCGCCTTCAGGTCGATGCGCTGGATGCACATATCGCTTCCGGGGCCGTAGAAGTCCTTCAGTGTGCCGCTTTCGACCGCGCCGAGCTTTGCCCAGATGGCGTGCATGTTGCTCTTGCCTGGTGCGGCGTAGGTTTCTACATAGCCTTGGTGGGCCTGGGTGTGCTGAAGGATATGTCGAAGGGTATCGAACTGCATGCGCATCTTCATTGCGCCAGGCAGCCTGCGGCTGGCAATGAAGAAACCGCCCCAGATTACATGGGGCGGGTCGCAGCGGCGTTGGTGGTAGCCGCACAGGCCGACCCGTTCACCATTGATGTGGTACTGGAAGTAGCGCCGGCCGTCGTCGATACCGGCCTCGCGGCAACTCACATGGTACTGGCTGGTTGCCAGGGCTTCGTGTGCCAATGCGGCTGGGGCGTTGGTTGCGAGGAAAGGCTCGAGCTGTTCCAGGGTCAGTTCGCTGCGCTGCAGTGGGGCGGTGTTCGACCGCATTATCAATTGAGCAAAATCAAGGCGCATGTGGCGCTCCGTGACATGAGTTTTAACCAGTTGGCACGCTAAATGTGCGCCTGCTGACCATGCTAAAGAGGGCGCTCGCATCGTGGTGTAGGATTGGTGAGGCTTTGCGTGTGGCTGATTACTATTTCTGGCTTAGGAAAAATCTTTTGCCGGCGGCCGATCCAGGCGTCTTCTGGATGCCGGATTTTTTCCAAAGGGTGGGGGAGCAACGTTACACTGCGCGATTGCGACAGTGTTTGTCGCATTGCCGAAAGCCTGGGTAAAACAGGGTTTTGCGCTGTAACAAGTTGTCGCTTGGCCGCAAGGACAGGCGCTGATCAGTCCTTACAATCCCCCCATCGCTCGCCACTTCCAGGCCAGCGTTCCTCTTCAGGAGACTCAGATGTCCGTTGAGCAAGCCCCGGTGCAACGTGCCGATTTCGACCAGGTGATGGTCCCCAACTATTCCCCGGCGGCCTTCATTCCTGTCCGAGGCGAGGGTTCCCGAGTCTGGGACCAGTCGGGCCGCGAGCTGATCGACTTCGCCGGTGGCATCGCCGTCAACGCCCTGGGTCACTGCCATCCGGCACTGGTCAAGGCGCTGACCGAGCAGGCCAACACCCTCTGGCACGTGTCCAACGTCTTCACCAACGAGCCGGCCCTGCGCCTGGCGCACAAGCTGGTAGACGCGACCTTTGCCGACCGTGCCTTCTTCTGTAACTCCGGCGCCGAGGCCAACGAGGCCGCCTTCAAGCTGGCCCGTCGCGTGGCCCATGACCGCTTCGGCCCTGAAAAGCACGAAATCATCGCCACCGTGAACAGCTTCCACGGGCGTACCCTGTTCACCGTCAGCGTCGGTGGCCAGCCGAAGTACTCCGATGGCTTCGGGCCGAAGATCACCGGCATCAGCCATGTGCCGTACAACGACCTGGAAGCACTGAAAGCACAGATTTCCGACAAGACCTGCGCGGTGGTAATCGAACCGATCCAGGGCGAAAGTGGTGTGGTGCCGGCCGACAAGGCGTACCTGGAAGGCGCACGCAAGCTGTGCGATAAGCACAATGCCCTGCTGATCTTCGACGAAGTGCAGACCGGCGTTGGCCGTACCGGTTCGCTATACGCTTACCAGCACTACGGTGTAACCCCGGATATCCTGACCAGCGCCAAGAGCCTGGGTGGCGGCTTCCCGATTGGCGCCATGCTGACCACCACCGAGCTGGCCAAACACCTGGCCGTCGGCACCCACGGCACCACCTATGGCGGTAACCCACTGGGTTGCGCCGTCGCCTGCGCGGTGCTGGACGTGATCAACACCCGTGAAACTCTGGACGGCATCAAGGCCAAGCACACACGCTTCAAAACCCGTCTGGAGAAGATCGGCCAGCAGTACGGCCTGTTCTCCCAGGTGCGTGGCGTCGGCCTGCTGATCGGTTGCGTGCTGACCGACGCCTGGCAAGGCAAGGCCAAGGACGTGCTCAACGCCGCCGAGAAAGAAGGTGTGATGGTGCTGCAGGCCGGCCCGGACGTGGTGCGTTTCGCGCCTAGCCTGGTGGTTGAAGACGCCGACATCGAAGAAGGCCTGGACCGCTTCGAGCGCGCCGTGGTCAAACTGACCCAAGGCTGATTCGCCTGCGGTCCCTTCGCCGGCCCTTAGCGGGCCGGCGATAGCTGAATTCCAGTGCGGGCGCGTGCTTGCCGTTTCAATCACGCGCCCGCCGTTTTTTCGTGCCGTCACGAACGGCCCGCTTTACCAAAGGAGTGACACCATGCTGGTGATGCGCCCCGCGCAAATGGCTGACCTGAACGAAGTGCAGCGCATGGCTGCCGACAGCCCCATTGGTGTCACCTCGCTGCCGGACGATACTGCCCGTCTGGGCGACAAGATCGCCGCGTCGGAAACCTCCTTCGCCGCCGAGGTCAGCTTCAATGGCGAAGAAAGCTACTTCTTCGTGCTCGAAGACAGCGACACCGGCAAGCTTGCCGGCTGCTCGGCCATCGTCGCCTCGGCCGGCTACTCCGAGCCGTTCTACAGTTTCCGTAACGAGACCTTCGTGCACGCCTCGCGCGAGCTGAAGATCCACAACAAGATCCACGTTCTCTCGCTGTGCCACGACCTGACTGGCAACAGCTTGCTGACCAGCTTCTACGTGCTGCCCGAATTGGTCGGCAGCGGCTGGGCCGAGCTCAACTCGCGTGGCCGCCTGCTGTTCATGGCCTCGCACCCGGAGCGTTTTGCCGATTCGGTGGTGACCGAGATCGTGGGCTACAGCGACGATCAGGGCGAGTCGCCCTTCTGGGATGCCATAGGCCGCAATTTCTTCGACCTCAACTACGCCCATGCCGAGCGCCTGTGCGGGCTGAAGAGCCGTACCTTCCTGGCCGAACTGATGCCCCACTACCCGATCTACGTGCCGCTGCTGCCCGACGAAGCCCAGGAGGCCATGGGCCAGGTGCATCCGCGGGCGCAGATCACCTTCGACATCCTGATGCGTGAAGGCTTTGAGACCGAGCACTACATCGACATCTTCGACGGCGGGCCGACCTTGCACGCACGGGCTTCGGGCATCCGCTCGATTGCCCAGAGCCGTGTAGTACCGGTCAAGCTGGAGGAGGCCCCGGCCAAGGGTGGGCGCCCGTACCTGGTGTGCAATGGCCAGTTGCAGGACTACCGCGCGGTGTTGCTGGAACTCGACTGGGTGCCCGGCAAGCCGGTCAGCTTGGGGCGCGACGCAGCCGAGGCCCTGGGGGTCGGTGAGGGTACAAGCGTGCGGCTGGTTGCCGTGTAAGGCGTGAGCCTGCGCAGGCAGCTCGAAACAGCAAGCTCGAAACGAAGCGTTTCGCGGTGGCAGAGGTCGCCGCTCAAGGAGATAGCATGATCGTTCGTCCCGTACGCAGCAGCGATTTACCCGCGCTGATCGAATTGGCTCGCAGCACCGGTACCACCGGGCTGACCACGCTGCCAGCCAACGAAGAGCGCCTTGGGCATCGCGTGGGCTGGGCCGAGAAGAGCTTCCGTGGCGAAGCCGAGCGGGGCGATACCGACTACCTGTTCGTGCTGGAAAACGACGAGGGCCTGGTGGTGGGCATCAGCGCCATCGCCGGGGCCGTCGGCCTGCGTGAGCCTTGGTACAACTACCGGGTCGGGCTCACCGTCAGCGCCTCGCAGGAGCTGAACATCTACCGCGAGATCCCCACCCTGTTCCTGGCCAACGACCTGACCGGCAACTCCGAGCTGTGCTCGTTGTTTTTGCGCAGTGACTACCGTTCCGGCCTCAATGGCCGCTTGCTGTCGCGGGCGCGGATGTTGTTCATCGCCGAGTTCCCGGAGCTGTTCGGCAAGAAGATCATTGCCGAGATGCGCGGCATGTCCGACGAGCAGGGTCGCTCGCCGTTCTGGGAAAGCCTGGGCCGGCACTTCTTCAAGATGGAGTTCAGCCAGGCCGACTACCTGACCGGGGTGGGCAACAAGTCGTTCATCGCCGAGCTGATGCCCAAGTTCCCGCTGTACACCTGCTTCCTCTCCGAAGCCGCGCGCAACGTGATCGGGCGTGTCCACACCGACACCGAGCCTGCGCTGGCCATGCTCAAGCAGGAAGGTTTCAACTACCAGGGCTATGTCGACATCTTCGACGCAGGCCCCGCCATCGAGTGCGAGACCGCGAAGATTCGTGCCGTGCGCGAAAGCCAGACCCTGGTGCTGGCGGTCGGTACCCCGGGCGATGACGCCACCCCTTACATCATCCACAACCGCAAACGCGACGACTGCCGCATCACGGCCGCGCCTGCACGCCTGGCGGCTGGCACCCTGGTGGTCGACCCGCTGACCGCCAAGCGCCTGCGCATGGGGGCTGGTGACAACGTGCGTGCCGTGCCGCTGTCGGCAAGCCGGGAGGCCCAGTAAATGACCACGCATTACATCGCCGGCCACTGGCAGGCCGGCCAGGGAGCCCCCCTGCAATCGCTCAATCCCGTGACGCAGGCGGTGGTCTGGGGCGGGCAGGGCGCCGACGCCAGCCAGGTTGACGCCGCCGTGAAGGCTGCGCGCCAGACCTTTCCGGCCTGGGCGCAGTTGAGCCTGGAGGCACGTATCGATGTGCTGGAAAAGTTTGCCGAACAGCTGAAGCAGCATGCCGAAGCGCTGGCGCATTGCATCGGCGAAGAAACCGGCAAGCCGCTGTGGGAATCGGCGACCGAAGTCACCAGCATGATCAACAAGGTGGCGATTTCGGTACAGAGCTACCGCGAGCGCACCGGTGAAAAAAGCGGCCCACTGGCCGATGCCACGGCCGTGCTGCGGCACAAGCCCCACGGTGTGGTGGCGGTGTTCGGGCCCTACAACTTCCCCGGCCACTTGCCCAATGGGCACATTGTGCCGGCACTGCTGGCGGGCAACTGCGTGGTCTTCAAGCCCAGCGAGCTGACGCCCAAGGTGGCCGAACTGACGGTCAACTGCTGGATCGCCGCCGGCTTGCCTGCCGGAGTGCTCAACCTGGTCCAGGGCGCGCGTGAAACGGGCGTGGCGCTGGCGGCCAACCCGGGTATCGACGGGTTGTTCTTCACCGGCTCCAGCCGCACTGGCAACCTGTTGCACCAGCAGTTCGCCGGGCGCCCGGACAAGATCCTCGCGCTGGAGATGGGCGGCAACAACCCTTTGCTGGTGGACGAGGTCAAGGACCTGGACGCTGCGGTGTACACCATCATCCAGTCGGCCTTCATTTCTGCTGGCCAGCGCTGCACCTGTGCACGACGCCTGCTGGTGCCGCAAGGGGCGTGGGGCGATTCGTTGATCACACGGCTGGTCGAGGTGTGCAAAAGCATCACCGTTGGCGCTTTCGACCAGCAGCCAGCGCCGTTCATGGGTTCGGTGATTTCGCTGCAGGCAGCACAGGCGCTGATCGCAGCCCAGGCCGAGCTGGTGGGCAAGGGCGCCGTGAAGTTGCTGGAAATGACCCAGCCCGAGGCTGATGCCGCGTTGCTGACACCGGGCATTCTCGATGTCAGCGCCGTTGCCGACCGCCCGGACGAAGAGTTCTTCGGCCCGTTGCTGCAGGTGATTCGCTACGCCGATTTCGATGCCGCCATCGATGAGGCCAACAACACCCAGTACGGCCTGGCCGCCGGGCTGCTGTCCGACTCCCGCGCCCGTTACCAGTACTTCTGGCTGCGCAGCCGGGCGGGCATCGTCAACTGGAACAAGCAGCTGACCGGCGCCGCCAGCAGCGCCCCGTTCGGGGGTGTCGGCAACAGCGGCAACCACCGCGCCAGCGCTTATTACGCGGCCGACTACTGCGCTTACCCCGTGGCTTCGCTGGAGACCGCCAGCCTTGCCTTGCCGGCAACCTTGACGCCGGGCGTCACCCTATAACAAACGGTCTCGGAGCCTAGCCGATGAAATCCTATGAAGTGAATTTTGATGGCCTGGTGGGGCCTACCCACAACTATGGCGGCTTGTCTTACGGCAATGTGGCTTCGCAAAGCAACAGCCAGCAGGCGTCCAACCCGCGTGAAGCGGCGCGCCAGGGCCTGGCAAAGATGAAGGCCTTGGCCGACATGGGCTTCAAGCAGGGCGTGCTGGCCCCGCAGGAGCGCCCGGACGTAGCTGCGCTGCGCCGCCTGGGCTTCACTGGCAGCGATGCCGAAGTGATCCAGCGCGCCGCCAAGGAGGCCATGCCGTTGCTGGTGGCCAGCTGCTCGGCCTCAAGCATGTGGGTGGCCAACGCTGCCACGGTCAGCCCCAGTGCCGACACCGCCGATGGCCGCGTGCATTTCACTGCTGCCAACCTCAACTGCAAATACCACCGCAGCATCGAGCACCCGACCACCAGCCGTGTGCTGGGGGCGATGTTCGCCGATGCCAAGCACTTCGCCCACCACGAGGCATTGCCGGCGGTGGCGCAGTTCGGTGACGAGGGCGCGGCCAACCACACTCGCTTCTGCCGCAGCTATGGCGAGGCGGGCGTCGAATTCTTCGTCTACGGCCGCAGCGCCTTCGACAGCCGCTACCCTGCGCCGCAGAAGTACCCGGCGCGGCAAACCCTGGAGGCGTCCCAGGCCGTGGTGCGGCTGCACGGCCTGCGCGACGACGGCGTGGTCTACGCTCAACAGAACCCGGCAGTGATCGACCAGGGCGTGTTCCACAACGACGTGATTTCGGTGGGCAACGGCGAGGTGCTGTTCTACCACGAGGACGCCTTCCTCGAGACCGATGCGGTGCTTGGCCAGCTGCAAGCTAAACTGGCCAACAAGGGCGGCAACTTCCAGGCCATCCGTGTGCCGCGTGCGGCGGTGGCAGTAGACGACGCCGTGCGTTCGTACCTGTTCAACAGCCAGCTGCTCAGCCGTGACGACGGCTCCATGCTGCTGGTAGTGCCGGAAGAGTGCCGCAGTAACGAGCGCGTCTGGGCCTACCTGGAACAACTGACCCAGCAGGGCGGCCCGGTCAAAGAGGTCAAAGTGTTCGACCTCAAGCAGAGCATGCAGAACGGCGGAGGCCCTGCTTGCCTGCGTCTGCGCGTGGCATTGAAGGAATCGGAACTGGCGGCGGTGAATCCAGGCGTTATCATGACCGCGCCGCTGTACGACACCCTGCTGCAATGGGTCGACAAGCATTACCGCGATCGCCTTGGCGAAGCGGAGCTGGCCGATCCGCAACTGCTGGTCGAATGCCGTACGGCACTGGATGAGTTGACCCAGATTCTGAAATTGGGTTCGGTCTATCCGTTCCAACGCCAACCTTGAAGAGAGACTAAGTAATGACCGATGCCCTGCGCCTGATCCTCGAAGACGAAGACGGCACCCAGCTGGAAACCTCCTGCACCCGTTTTGCTGTGGTCTGGCAAGGCAAGGAAGTGTGGATTCAGCAGGACGGCCGCGGCCAGTTGCTGATTGGCGTGGATGTCGATGAAAACGACACCGAGTATGCCAACCTGCTGCTGCGCCCGATGGCCACCAACCTGGTCAGCCTGCAGCTGGAAATGGAGCTGGCTGAAGCCGCTGATGGCGACGATCACGTCCATGGCCCTGATTGCGGCCACCACCACTAAGGAAGTGCCTATGCTCGCCCTCGGCAAATTGCTTGAGCTGACCTTGACCGATCACGAACCGGCCGAGAAGACCCAAGTTACACCCAAGGGCGTGCGTTTGCGCTGGCTGGGGGAGGGCGCCCTTGAGGTGCGCCCGCCCGAGCATGAGGACAGTGGGCTCGACCTGCTGCTGTCGGCCGGTATCCATGGTAACGAAACGGCGCCGATCGAGTTGCTCGAGCGCCTGTTGCATGGCGTGGCCAATGGCAAGATCAAGCCGCGTTCGCGGGTGTTGTTCCTGTTCGGCAACCCGGCGGCCATCCGCAAGGGCGAGCGCTTCGTCGAGCAGGACATCAACCGCCTGTTCAATGGTCGCCACGAGCTGTCCAGTGGTTTCGAGGCGCTGCGCGCCGCCGAGCTTGAACAGTTTGCCCGGGTGTTCTTCAGCAAGCCGGGCCGCCCCCGCCTGCATTACGACCTGCATACCGCCATCCGTGGCTCGAAGATCGAGCAGTTTGCCCTGTACCCCTACAAGGAAGGGCGCAAGCATTCCCGCCGGGAGCTGGCGCGCCTGGCCGCAGCGGGTATGGAGGCCGTGCTGTTGCAGAGCAAGTCGTCCATTACCTTCAGCGCCTTCACCTACGAGCAGCTCGACGCCGAGGCGTTCACCCTGGAGCTTGGCAAGGCGCGGCCGTTTGGGCAGAACGAGCAGGTCAACCTCGACAAGCTGGAAGAGCGCCTGATCCAGATCATCGAAGGCACCGAGCCTGAGACTGAAGACTCGCTGGAGGGCTTGAAACTGTTCAGCGTCGCCCGCGAGATCATCAAGCACAGCGAGGGCTTCCGCCTGCACTTGCCGGCGGATATCGAAAACTTCTCCGAGCTGAGCAAGGGTTACCTGCTGGCCGAAGACCTGGCCGAAATGCGCTGGGTGGTCGAGGAGGAGGGCGCGCGGATCATCTTCCCCAACCCCAAGGTAAAAAACGGGCTGCGCGCGGGAATTCTGGTAGTACCGGATTCGGGCCAGCGCCTAGGCTGAATACCGCCCTTGTAGGAGCAGCCTTGTGCTGCGAAGCGGCCAGTGCAAGCACAATGAATGCTCGCTGCTTGCATTGGCCGCTTCGCAGCACAAGGCTGCGCCTACCGGAAATGCAGGATTATTGGATCCTGTTTCACCATGAAATCCTTTTAATTCACCGTCTATTCCATTTTCCCTTCCCTTCGGCCGTAATGGGCTTGCCAGTGGCGAAAGGCTGCAATTAGCATCCGATCATGTCATTTTCGTTTGCAACCGCCTGAAAACCGTCTATTCGACGTTTTCCATCGCATAAACACACTGCACCGAGTTTGCAGGACCGATATAATGCGGCCCTTTGCCGTCGTTTCGTCGACGCGTTTGCCCACCAGGGCCGCCGTTTCCGTGGAAGAACCTATGAAAAGCGCAGAAATCCGTGAAGCCTTCCTTCGCTTCTTCGAAGAGCAGGGACACACCCGAGTTGCCTCCAGCTCCCTGATCCCGGGCAATGACCCGACCCTGCTGTTTACCAACGCCGGCATGAACCAGTTCAAGGACTGCTTCCTCGGCCAGGAAAAGCGCGCCTACACCCGCGCCGTCAGCAGCCAGAAATGCGTACGCGCCGGTGGCAAGCACAACGACCTGGAAAACGTCGGCTACACCGCGCGTCACCATACGTTCTTCGAGATGCTGGGCAACTTCAGCTTCGGCGACTATTTCAAGCGCGACGCGATCACCTACGCCTGGACCTTCCTGACCTCGGACAAGTGGCTGAACCTGCCGAAGGAAAAGCTCTGGGTCACCGTCTACGCCACCGATGACGAAGCGTACGACATCTGGACCAAGGAAATCGGCGTGCCGGCCGAGCGCATGGTGCGCATCGGTGACAACAAAGGCGCCCCGTACGCGTCCGACAACTTCTGGACGATGGGCGATACCGGTCCGTGCGGCCCTTGCACCGAGATCTTCTACGACCACGGCGCCGACATCTGGGGCGGCCCACCCGGCTCGCCGGAAGAAGACGGCGACCGCTACATCGAGATCTGGAACAACGTCTTCATGCAGTTCAACCGCACCGCCGATGGCGTCCTGCACCCGCTGCCTGCCCCCTCGGTAGACACCGGCATGGGCCTGGAGCGTGTCAGTGCGGTACTGCAGCATGTTCACTCGAACTACGAGATCGACCTGTTCCAGAACCTGCTCAGCGCCGCGGCCAAGGCCATCGGTTGCAGCAATGACAGCCAGGCGTCGCTAAAAGTGGTCGCCGACCATATCCGTTCGTGCGGCTTCCTGATCGCAGACGGCGTGCTGCCGTCCAATGAAGGCCGTGGCTACGTGCTGCGCCGCATCATTCGCCGCGCTTGCCGCCACGGCAACAAGCTGGGCGCCAAGGGCAGCTTTTTCTACCAGATCGTTGCCGCACTGGTGGCCGAGATGGGCGAAGCCTTCCCAGAGCTGAAGAGCCAGCAGGCGCATATCGAGCGCGTGCTCAAGGCTGAAGAAGAGCAATTCGCCAAGACCCTGGAGCAAGGCCTGCGCATCCTCGAGCAGGACCTGGCGCAACTGCAGGGTGACGTGGTGCCGGGTGACGTGGTGTTCAAGCTGTACGACACCTACGGCTTCCCCATGGACCTGACCGCCGACATCGCCCGCGAGCGCGAGCTGACCATCGACGAAGCCGGTTTTGAGCGTGAAATGGACGCTCAGCGTGAGCGTGCGCGCTCTGCCAGCGCCTTCGGCATGGACTACAACAGCCTGGTCAAGGTCGACACCGCCACAGACTTCCTGGGCTACACCACCACCGAAGGCCAGGCCAAGGTCATTGCTCTGTACAAGGACGGCCAGGCCGTCGAGCAGTTGGGCGAAGGCGAGCAGGGCGTGGTGATCCTCGATCGCACGCCGTTCTACGCCGAGTCCGGCGGCCAGGTGGGTGACAGCGGCTTCCTGCAGGCTGGCGCCGTGCGCTTTGACGTGCGCGACACCACCAAGACCGGCGGTGCCTTCCTGCACCACGGTGTGGTTGCCAGCGGTGCATTGAGCGTGGGTGCCGAGGTCGAGGCCAAGGTCGACGCCGACGTGCAGCACGCCACCTCGCTGAACCACTCGGCCACTCACCTGTTGCACGAAGCGCTGCGCCAGGTGCTGGGCGATCACGTACAACAGAAAGGCTCGCTGGTCGACAGCCAGCGCCTGCGTTTCGACTTCAGCCACTTCGAGGCGGTCAAGCCAGAGCAGATCAAGGCCCTGGAAGACATCGTCAACCGTGAAGTGCGCCGCAACACCGAAGTGCTGACCGAGGTGACCGACATCGAGACCGCCAAGCGCAAAGGCGCCATGGCCTTGTTCGGCGAGAAGTACGGCGATACCGTGCGCGTGTTGAGCATGGGTGGCGACTTCTCGGTGGAGCTGTGCGGGGGTATCCATGCCAAGCGCACTGGCGATATCAGCCTGTTCAAGATCATCAGCGAAGGCGGCGTGGCCTCTGGGGTGCGTCGTATCGAAGCGGTTACCGGCGCGGCTGCGCTGGCCTACCTGAACGCTGCTGAAGAGCAGGTGAAGGAAGCCGCGCAACTGGTCAAGGGTAACCGTGACAACCTGATCGACAAGCTGTCGGCGGTGCTCGAGCGCAACCGTCAGCTGGAGAAGCAGCTGGAACAGCTGCAGGCCAAGGCCGCCAGCGCCGCCGGGGATGATCTCTCCAACGCGGCCGTTGAGGTCAAGGGTGCCAAGGTGCTTGCCGCTCGCCTGGATGGTCAGGATGGCAAGGCCTTGCTGGCCCTGGTCGATCAGCTGAAGAACAAGCTCGGCCACGCAGTGATCCTGCTGGGCAGTGAGCATGAGGGCAAGGTCGTGCTGGTGGCCGGCGTGACCAAGGACCTCTCCAGCCAACTCAAGGCTGGCGATCTGATGAAACAAGCCGCTGCGGCAGTGGGTGGCAAGGGCGGTGGCCGTCCGGACATGGCCCAGGGTGGCGGCGTCGACGTCGCTGCGCTGGACCAGGCCCTGGCGCTGGCCGTGCCGTTCGCAGAGCAGGGACTTTGAGATGAGGGGGCCGGCGGTCTAGTCGCCGGCTCCTTCATGTTGGATTGTTTTTTGGGGCCCTGTATGGGCTGAGGCACCATTGAAATGGCGTTGATCGTACAGAAATTTGGCGGCACCTCTGTCGGTTCCATCGAGCGGATCGAGCAGGTAGCCGAAAAGGTCAAGAAACACCGTGAGGCGGGCGACGACCTGGTGGTCGTGCTGTCGGCCATGAGCGGTGAAACCAATCGCCTGATCGATCTGGCCAAGCAGATCACCGATCAGCCGGTTCCGCGTGAACTGGATGTGATCGTGTCGACCGGTGAGCAGGTCACTATTGCCCTGCTGACCATGGCCTTGATCAAGCGTGGTGTGCCAGCGGTGTCCTACACCGGTAACCAGGTGCGCATTCTGACCGACAGCTCGCACAACAAAGCCCGCATCCTGCAGATCGACGACCAGAAGATTCGCGCCGACCTCAAGGAAGGGCGTGTGGTCGTGGTTGCAGGTTTCCAGGGGGTCGACGAGCACGGCAGCATCACCACCCTCGGCCGTGGCGGCTCCGACACCACCGGCGTAGCCCTGGCGGCGGCGCTCAAGGCTGACGAGTGCCAGATCTACACCGATGTCGATGGCGTCTACACCACTGACCCGCGCGTGGTGCCGCAGGCACAGCGCCTGGAGAAGATCACCTTCGAAGAGATGCTGGAAATGGCCAGCCTCGGTTCCAAGGTGCTGCAGATCCGTTCGGTGGAGTTCGCCGGCAAGTACAACGTCCCGCTGCGCGTGCTGCACAGCTTCAAGGAGGGTCCGGGTACCCTCATTACCATTGATGAAGAGGAATCCATGGAACAGCCGATCATTTCCGGTATCGCCTTCAACCGTGATGAAGCCAAGCTGACCATTCGCGGCGTGCCGGACACCCCGGGCGTGGCCTTCAAGATCCTCGGCCCGATCAGCGCCTCGAACATCGAGGTCGACATGATCGTGCAGAACGTGGCGCACGATAACACCACCGACTTCACCTTCACCGTACACCGCAACGAGTACGAGAAGGCGCAGAACGTGCTGGAAAACACCGCCCGCGAAATCGGTGCCCGTGAAGTGATCGGCGACACCAAGATCGCCAAGGTCTCGATCGTTGGCGTTGGCATGCGCTCCCACGCAGGTGTTGCCAGCCGCATGTTCGAAGCCCTGGCCAAGGAGAGCATCAACATCCAGATGATCTCCACCTCCGAGATCAAGGTGTCGGTCGTGATCGAAGAGAAGTACCTGGAGCTGGCCGTACGCGCGCTGCACACCGCGTTCGAACTGGACGCTCCTGCCCGACAGGGCGAGTAAGGCGCTGCCTGGAAGGGCGCGGCTTGCCGCGCCCTTCGCGTTTCTGCTCGCCACGCACGCGCTGCTGCGGGGTGGGCAACCAGGGCTGGGTCGTCGTCCGCGACCAGGCCCCGATACCAAAGACTGTTATCCCTGAATGTTTTGCGTAAGGAGAAAGCTATGTTGATTCTGACTCGCCGGTGCGCCGAGAGCCTGATCATTGGAGACGGCGAGATCACCGTGACGGTGCTTGGCGTCAAAGGCAACCAGGTGCGTATTGGCGTCAGCGCCCCGAAAGAAGTGGCTGTGCACCGCGAGGAAATCTACCTGCGGATCAAGAAAGAGAAGGACGAGGAGCCAAGCCTTTAATTCTTTTGAAGTTTTTTTCAAAAAAAGGGTTGCAAAGGTGAAAGAGGTTCTTTAATATTCGCCTCGTGTTGCGGTGAGGTGGCCGAGTGGCCGAAGGCGCTCCCCTGCTAAGGGAGTATACCTCATAAGGGTATCGGGGGTTCGAATCCCCCCTTCACCGCCATTATTCGCTTAGGCCGCTGTAAACAGTAAGAACGCTAAGTAGTTGAAATTAAACGAAAAAAGTTCTTGCAAAAATGTTTCAGCGACCTATAATGCGCGGCAAGACACGGACTCATAGCTCAGCTGGATAGAGTACTCGGCTACGAACCGAGCGGTCGCAGGTTCGAATCCTGCTGAGTCCGCCACTTTTGAAGTGGCTTTGCTTACAAGGCTACTTCAAACAACCAGTGGTAATCTGGTCTAAAACTACCAACCACGGACTCATAGCTCAGCTGGATAGAGTACTCGGCTACGAACCGAGCGGTCGCAGGTTCGAATCCTGCTGAGTCCGCCACTTTTGAAGTGGCTCTGCTTGCAAAGACGCTTCAACAAGCCAGTGGTAATCTGGCCTAAAAATACCGACCACGGACTCATAGCTCAGCTGGATAGAGTACTCGGCTACGAACCGAGCGGTCGCAGGTTCGAATCCTGCTGAGTCCGCCATACAATCAAGAAGCCCGCTCAAATGAGCGGGCTTTTTGTTTTCTCCCGTTCACTGTTTCTCAGTGATGCCCGCTAGACTGCACATAAACCGGCCCGATAATCTTTTGCGCGGCATCTGTGTTTTTTCTTTTGCTTGCGCCGTCGCACACATAGCTTCGAGCGTTGTCCTAGCTTTATCTCGCAAACGATTGTTCTGGCCAAAAATTTAAGCGATCTGACAGCTTAGGCAGTGTATGATTGCGCCCGTCAGCCCCGCCGGGGCTTGTGGAATACCACCATGGACTTACCCAGTAGTTACTCCTTAACAAGATTCATACAGAAAGATCTGACCGATTGATTCCCCCGGCGTGCTCCGCTGCTGGGAGTGGAGTTCGCCTATGACTGAAGTAGAAGTAAAGAAAGCGCAAGAGAGCCTGCAGGATCGCCTGGCTCAGGTGGTTGAACTGCTGCAGCGCCAGCGCGTCGTCGAAGACCTCACCCACCGCCAGGAGGGTGCTCATCACGACCTGGTCGAAAACCTCGTCCACCGCCAGAACCTCGTTGAGCTGCAGCGCAAGCTCGATGACCTGCACCCCGCCGACGTCGCCTACATCCTCGAAGCATTGCCCCTGGAAGACCGCCTGACGGTCTGGCAGCTGGTGCGCTCGGACCGCGACGGCGACATCCTGCTTGAAGTATCCGATTCGGTTCGCCAATCGCTGATCGCCGACATGGACGATCACGAACTGCTCGCCGCTGCCAAGGAAATGGACGCCGACGAGCTGGCCGACCTGGCACCCGAGCTGCCGCGCGACGTCGTTCACGAGTTGATGGAAACCCTCGATGCCCAGCAACGCGAACGTGTGCGTTCGGCGCTGAGCTACGACGAGGAGCAGGTCGGTGCGTTGATGGACTTCGAGATGGTCACCATCCGCGAAGACGTCAGCCTCGAAGTCGTATTGCGTTACCTGCGCCGCCTGAAAGAGCTGCCGAACCACACCGACAAACTGTTCGTGGTCGACTATGACGGCATTCTCAAGGGCGTGCTGCCCATCAAGCGCCTGCTGGTCAACGACCCGGACAAGAAGGTGGCAGAGGTCATGGCGACTGACCCTGTGTCCTTCCACCCCGAGGAAGATGCCTACGACGCGGCTCAAGCCTTTGAGCGTTACGACTTGGTATCCGCCCCGGTGGTGGACAAGAGCGATCGCCTGATCGGCCGTCTGACCATTGACGAAATGGTCGACCTGATTCGTGAAGAGAGCGAGAGCGAAGTGCTGAACATGGCCGGCCTGCGCGAAGAAGAAGACATCTTCGCCTCGGTCTGGCGTTCGCTGCGCAACCGTTGGGCGTGGCTGGCCATCAACCTGATTACTGCATTCCTGGCTTCGCGGGTGATCGGCCTGTTCGAGGGGTCGATCGAGAAGCTGGTGGCACTGGCCGCCTTGATGCCAATCGTGGCAGGTATCGGTGGCAACTCTGGCAATCAGACCATCACCATGATCGTGCGTGCGATGGCGCTGGACCAGGTGTCGCCGGGCAATACCAGCCGCCTGATGCGCAAGGAGCTGGCCGTATCGTTGCTCAACGGCTTGATCTGGGGTGGCGTGATCGGTGCGGTGGCGTTCTGGCTGTATGGCAGTTGGTCGTTGGGCCTGGTGATGACCGCGGCAATGACCTTGAACCTGCTGTTGGCAGCGTTGATGGGGGTGTTGATCCCGATGACCCTGACACGCCTGGGGCGCGATCCGGCGATGGGCTCCAGCGTGATGATCACGGCAGTGACCGACAGCGGCGGGTTCTTCATCTTCCTGGGCTTGGCGACGCTGTTCCTGCTCTAATTCGTGGGGGCCAGCCCATGGCCTGTAGGAGCAGCCTTGTGCTGCGAAGAGGCCCTGATAGCAGCCAACATTCATGGCGTTGTCACTGGCCTCTTCGCAGCGCAAGGCTGCTCCTACAGGCGATTGCTAATGATGTGACGAACAATAAAAAAGCCAGCTTACGCTGGCTTTTTTGTGTTCGCTGGCAACCTTCAGGAAGCGTCGGCGGCCATTTCTACATCGTGAGCGATGAGGGCGACCAGAGCGTTCTGCTGGCGGTGGGACAGTTGGCGGAAGCGTTGCAGCAACTCGCGCTCATGCAGGGACAGTTCAGGGCTGTCCAGGCGCATGCTCAGCTCGTCACCCAACGCGCCTTCCTGGATAAGGCTCTGTTCCAGGCGCGCGATGATCTCGGAGTTCATGCTGCGGTGATGGTTGCGCGCTACCTCGGCAATGCGCTCACGCATCCCATCTGGCAGGCGGACGACAAACTTGTCAGCGGTGCGGCTGGAGTAAATAGCCTGTTTCATTGGGCGCATATAAATTGACCGGATTTACTGGTTCAGGGGACGCGGTTCTCAAATTGGCCGCACGGGGTGGAAATACGACCGTGGCGACAACAAAATGTTCAACCCTCGTGGAAAATTGGATGCTCATCTTGCCTCATGGTCGCCGTTTCCTTGGCGTCAATTCTGTGACAAATAGTGAGCCCGGTAAAGGCTTTCTGCCAGTACCAATTATCAGAAATGAGCACTGGTTTGAAAAGTTTTACATGCTCCGACTTGTCCCGCCGTCAGTCTTCTGCCGTCAAAAACTGGTAAAACGCAGCAAAAGGCCAAGAAAACTCCTAGAATGCGCGGGTTTCCTTCCATAGAGCATAGTGGCTATGCAACATGACGCAAGCGCACGGCGATCAGCGACAGGCCGCCTGATATTTCTGATAGGACCGTCGGGTTCAGGGAAAGATTCCCTGATCGATGCCGCGCGCGAGCAACTCACTGCTGCCGGGGTAAAAATTGCTCGCCGCATCATCACGCGCTCGGCCGAAGCCAAGGGCGAAGCAGCCCAAGGCGTCACTGCCCAACAGTTCGAAGCGATGCGTGCGCAGGGTGCCTTTGCCATGCATTGGCAAGCCAATGGGCTGAACTACGGGATCGCGCAGCACGTTGATCAATGGCTGGAAGCGGGCAGCGCGGTGCTGGTGAACGGCTCTCGTGCCTATCTGGCTGAAGCGCGGCGGCGGTACCCAGATCTTCTGGCAGTGCTCATTGATGTGAAGCCCCAGGTATTGCGCCAGCGCTTGCTGGCCAGAGGCAGGGAAACCCCGGACGAGATCGAACAGCGGTTGGCGCGTAATGCGGGGCTGCAAGCCTTCGATGACCCTGCTGTGCATGTGCTGGACAATTCCACTACGCTCGAGGCAGCGGTTACCGGGTTGTTCAAACTGCTTCATGATGAAGGCGTGATTCCGTACCTGGACTAACCAGCCACGGAACCGCAGAAAAGGATTACGTGAAAAAGGCCTGTTGCAGCATGACAAACGGCAGCATGCTGGTTAACATGCTGGCCGTCCAACCGTGCAGTGTTCACTGCCCGGTTCTTGCGTCTCAGTAGCTCAATTGGATAGAGCATCCCCCTCCTAAGGGGAAGGTTGCAGGTTCAATTCCTGCCTGGGACGCCATTCTTCAAAACGATCCCACACCTTCATCGCCCTCCGACGCTTTTGTCGGCAGACGTGCGCGCGCTTTGCCTACAGCCCCCAGTGCTTCAATGCCCACAGCGCGCCCATGCCCACGCCCAGCGTCAACAGCGTGCTGCGCGTACGCCAGGCCACTAGGCCCGCCAGTATCGCGGCGGGAATTTGCGGGTTCATCCAGTCGAAGTCGGCGTGCCGGTCAGGGAACACCACGGCCGGCAGCACCAGTGCAGCCAGCACGCTGGCTGGCACATAGGCCAACGCGCGGCGAAACAGCGGCGGGATGCGCAGCACGGTGTAGAACTCGATGAACGACAACCGGACCGCGAAGGTGCCCAGGCCGATCAGCAGGAAGGTAATCCACTGGCTCATTTCGCTCATCATGCGTCCTGCTCGATGTGTTCATCCGCCACGGGCTGTACGGGTTTTGTTTTCTGCAGGTTCTCGAGGGTCAAGCCGGCGATGATCCCACCCAATGCACCCGCCAACAGGCCCAGGTTATAAGGCAGGTCGACCGCCAGCACCGCGAGCAGCCCGCCGGTCAGCGCGGCGCCGAGCGTCGCCCGGTTACGGATGCTGGGGATCAGCAGCGCCAGGAACGACAAAGGGATGGCAAAGCCCAGCGACCAGTCTTCGGGGATACCCGCGCCCAGGTACATGCCGGCAAGCACCGAAAGGTTCCAGCCAAACCACATGGTAATCGCCGTGCCAGCGTAGTAGTGAAAGGCGAAGCGCCCGAGCTCGCCTGAAGACATCTTCAATGAGCACAAGGCAAAGGATTGGTCGGAAAGCAGGTAGGCCATCGGCCATTTGTGGCGCCATGGCAGGTGGCTCAGGTGCGGGGCGAGGCTGGCGCTGTACATCAGGAAGCGAAGGTTGATCACCAGCGCCGTGACTACCATCGTCACCGGCAGGGCGCCGCTTTGCATCAATTGCATCACTACCATCTGCGCGGAGCCTGAATAGAACAGCAGCGTCATGCCGATGGCATCGGCGGGCGACAGGCCCATGCCGATGGCGGTGACCCCCGTGATCAAACCAAAGGGTACGACCCCGGAGGTCAATGGCAGGACGCTGTGGGCGCCCTGTCTGAACGCTTGGGTCGCGCTGGGGTACGGCATTTGAATTCCTTGACGGTGTACGGGAGGGGGATGCTCGCTCCCAAGGTAATGCGCGTGAAAGTTGCCCGCAATGGCTGCGTGTTCAAGGTGTCGCCCCCTGCCAGAGGAAGGGGGCATTGCTCAACGATGGATCAGCGCGGTCAATCTATGTTGTTGGCCGCGGACCAATCGGCGTACCAGGTGCGGAACAACGCGTACTGCTGTTCGGCATAGCGGCGTTGGGCGTCGCTCAATGCATCGCTTTCGTTGAAGTGCAGGGCGTATTCCTGGTCGCCATTGAGCACCATCAGGTGCTTGTAGTACAGGACCAGGTCGCAGCCTTCATCGAACGACGACAGCACGGCCAGGGCCGCTTCCAGCTCGCCGGCCAGCCGGCGCGCTTTTGCATCGCCTTTGGCTGCGCGTTTGGCCAGCGCGACCAGGTGCAGCACTTCGCGCGGCAGGGCATTGCCGATGCCGGTGATGGCGCCGGTGGCATTGCAGTTGACGAAACCGTGCACCACCTGGGTATCGACGCCCACCATCAAGGTCACGTCGTCATCTTTGGAGGTGATGAATTCTGCGGCATAGCGCAGGTCGGCACCGCCGCCGAATTCCTTGAAGCCGATCAGGTTCGGGTGTTCGCGGCGCAGGTCGAAAAACAGGTCGGCGCGGGTCGCGAAACCATAGTACGGGCTGTTGTAGATCACCGCCGGCAGCTGAGGGGCAGCGTCGAGAATGGCCTTGAAGTGGGCCTTTTGGGCTACCGCGGAGGCGCCGCGGGACAGCACGCGGGGGATCACCATCAAGCCCTGGGCGCCGACTTTGGCGGCATGGGCGGCATGGGCCACGGCTTCGCGGGAATTGACCGCGCCGGTGCCAACGATGGTCGGGATGCCGGCGGCGACCAGGCGGGCCACGCCTTCCTGGCGCTCGGCCTCGGTCAGCAGCGGCCAGTCGCCCATCGAGCCGCAATACACCACGGCGCTCATGCCGGCGTCTATCAGCTCGCGGCCTTTGCGTACCAGCGCGTCGAAGTCCGGTTTGCGGTCCGGGGTGCACGGGGTCATCAGTGCGGGGATGGTGCCGGTGAAGATGTTGCTCATGGTCATTACCTCGAGAGTTGTCGTTCTTGTTGGTCGGTCAGCGCTTGGCAGTGCGCGCCACGGACTCTTCGTCCACCGCCCGCAGTGATTTGCCGCGTGTCTCCCTGGCGCCGGCGACGGCAATGATCGAGATCACGGCGGAGGCCACCAGGTACCAGGCGATCGGTGTGGAACTGTTGTATTCCTTGAGCAGGGTCACTGCGATCAGCGGGGCCAGCGAACCGGCGAGGATTGGCGCGACCTGGTAGCACAGCGACAGGGCGGTGTAGCGCACATGGGTGGGGAACAGCTCGGCCATCAGGGCGGAGTAGGGCGCGTAGGTCATCGACTCGATGGCCAGGCCCAGGGTGATGGCGGCCATGATCAGCCAGTTGTTGCCGGTGTCCATCATCGGGAAGCCGATGAACCCCCAGAAGGCGGTGAGCACGGCGCCGATCAGGTACACAGGCTTGCGCCCGATGATGTCCGAGAGGTAGCCCATGAACGGGATCATGAAGAAGTGCAGCAGGTGAGCGCCAAACATCAGCAGCAGGATCTGTGACGTGTCCTTGTGCACCACCAGCTTCAGGTAGGTGATGGAGAAGGTGACGACGATGTAGTACAGAATGTTTTCGGCAAACCGTGCACCAATGCCGATCAGCACCTCGCGCCAGTATTTGGTGACCACCTCGACCACGCCCAGTTGCTGGCTTTCCATCAACTGCTGGCGGGCCTGGGCTTCTTTGAAGATGGGCGCATCGTCGACCCGGGTACGGATCCAGTAGCCAATCAGCACGACCACGGCCGAGAACCAGAACGCAACGCGCCAGCCCCAGTCCAGGAACTGCGCTTCGGTCAGGTTGGTGGAGAGCAGCAGGAGGATGACCGTGGCAATCAGGTTGCCTGCTGGCACGCCGGCTTGCGGCCAGCTGGCCCAGAAGCCGCGGCGGTTGTCCGGGCTGTGTTCGGACACCAGCAATACCGCGCCGCCCCATTCACCGCCAAAGGCAAAGCCCTGGATCAACCTCAGTACCACCAGCAAGATGGGGGCGGCGTAGCCGATGCGTTCGAAGGTGGGCAAGCAGCCCATCAGGAAGGTAGTCACCCCGACGACGATCAGGCTGATCTGCAGCAGGTGCTTGCGGCCGACCTTGTCGCCGTAGTGGCCAAACACCAAGCCGCCGATGGGGCGTGCGAGAAAGCCCACGGCGTAAAGGGCGAAAGCCGCGATGATGCCGTCCATCGCACTGCCGGTCTGGCGGAAGAACAGCTGGCCGAACACCAAGGCCGATGCTGTGCCATAGAGAAAGAACTCGTACCACTCGGCAACAGCGCCCGCCATCGCGGCTGCCACCACACGTTTGATGCCCGCAGGCGCCTTGTCTGCTGTGTTCACGGCATTCACTGATGCCGCCGTTGAGGGTGTGGCCATCGTTTTGCACTCCGATACGTATTATTGGAAGAAGGAGTAGGCAGTTCGGCATCGATTGGGTGCCGTGCATTCCTTATATGGTATTTCGTATACGATATCTAGATAAGCAAAAACGAAGCCAAACAGGCCGGTCTCGGTATGGCGTGTAGGAGCAGCCTTGTGCTGCGAAGAGGCCGGTGCTGTCGGCGGAGATTTACGGGGCTATTACGGGCCTCTTCGCAGCACAAGGCTGCTCCTACAAAGGGCGCGCGGTGGGTGAGTGAGTCAGTTATGGGGCAGGTGATCGTAAAGGCTTTGGCACACACCATTGATGTGCGCTTCGATCAGCCGAGCGGCCAGCTCCACATCCCGCGCACGGCAGGCGGCGACGATATCGCGATGCTCGTGATCGGCCCGGTCCTTGCCCGCCGACAAACTCATCTGCATACGCAAATACCGTTCGACCTTGTCATGGATGGAGCGAATCAGGCCGATCAGGTAGGGGCGTTTCGCAGGCTCGTACAAACAAGCGTGCAACGCCCAGTTGAGGTCGGCCCAACGGCCGATGTCATCCTCGCCGATGAACTCTGCGCAGATGGCTTCGGCACGGGCAAAATGCTCTTCGGTCATGTTGGGGACCGCCAGGCGGATCGCCTTCACTTCCAGTAGCACCCTTACCTCGAACATTTGCGCCAGTTCCGGCTCCGAGATGCGCGTGACCAGTGCGCCGCGGTTACGATGAAAGTCCACTAGGCCTTCCGCTTCAAGGCGTTTCAAGGCTTCACGCACAGGAATCTTGCTGACATTGAAGGCTTGCGCCACTTCGTCCTGGCGCACGGGTTCGCCTTCGGCGAGCTGGCCTGAAATGATCGCCTCACGCAGGTGCTTGGCGATGATTTCGGACATTGAAGGGGTTGCCCCCAGGTTGGTGGCTTTGAACGACGGCAGCGGCACAGGATTTTCCAGCAGGTGGGCATTGCGGATATCTTATACGAAACCCAGGGCTATCCAAATCACGCGCCGCCGCGGCCTCACACCTGCCTGGCTGCCAGTTCCTCATCTTCCGATGCGGCGACCTGCTCCTCGATCTTCGCTTGTACCTTTTGGTGCATGTCCTCTTTCATGCGCTGGGCGATCAGTTCGTCGACCTTTGCCTTCATCTCCGGCGGCAAGGCATCGTACTCCTCTGGCGTCATGCCGATCTCACGCAGTAATTTTTCCTTCATCATCTCGCCAGGCGACTTGGCCATGTACTCCCGAAACGCTTGCAGGGCGCTGCTGGTCGCCTCTGTTTCAGCACCGGTTTGCTGGCGCGCAGCGGCCTCAGGGTTTTGCAGCGCTACCTTGAGTTTGGCAAAGGCTTCTTCGCGTGCATCCTCGGCGTTTTGCTGTGAGGTATTGCTTTGATTGTGCTGTTGCGCTGCGGCGTTGCCGGTAGCCACTGGCGCGCGCAGTTGCGCGGCCTGGGCAACGGCCTGTTCATCAGTGACGCGCTGGGGTTGGTGAGCGGTGGGCTGCCAGCTGACGCCGTTGTGGGCGATTATCATGTTTCCTCCTTGGAAATCTTATTGGCAGGCATTACGCGCAAAAGCCATGCCAGCACTGAACAGGCGCAAAATAGGGCTTTGGGCCTATTCCGGTTACTTCCCGCTGGGCATATGCTTGCCCGTCAGAGGCATTGCCTTGCCGCATGCGGCAACCATCAATACTGTCGGCAGCCCCTTGAACGGAGCGCAGTTGCTGGGCATCAGGGAGAGCGTCCATGAGTCAGGAAACCATGCCGGCACCCGCCGGTTTCAGTGAGCAGCAGCTGCAGACCTTGTTCGAGTTGGTCAGTGACGGCATCTGGGACTGGAATGCCAACACCGGCTACGTCTACCGCAACCCAGGCTGGTACGCCATGCTTGGCTATGCCAGCCATTCCATGGCCAACTCGGTGCTCACCTGGGAAAGCGTGATTCACCCGGAGGACTACCCGCGGGTCATGGCGCATTTCGAGGCCTACATCAATCACCGCAACGAGCGCTACCTGATCGAGTACCGCTGCCGCTGCCAGGATGGCAGCTACCTGTGGATCGAAGACAGCGGCTACATCATCGCCCGCAACGACGACGGCTCGGTGGCCCGCATGCTTGGCGCCCACCGCAATATCGATGCCGGCAAGCGGCGGGTGGCCCAGCTTGAGCAGCAGAACCTGTCGCTGGAAACCCTGGTGGCCGAGCGCACCCGCGAGCTGTCCTGGGTCAATCAGCAATTGCAGCGTCAGCTGGATGAAAACCGCGAGCTGGCCGAGCGCGATGCACTGACCCGCATCGCCAATCGGTACCGGCTGGAAAAGGTGTTGCAGCAAGAGTGCGAGCGCGCCCAGCGCTTCCGCCAGCCCTTGTCGCTGATTGCCATGGACGTGGATGACTTCAAGCCGATCAACGACCACTACGGCCATGCCCGTGGCGATGCGGCGTTGGTGCAGGTGGCCGACAACCTGCGCACCTGCCTGCGCGAGCATGACCTGCTGGCGCGCTGGGGCGGTGACGAGTTCGTGATCGTGCTGCCGCAGACGGCGCTGGACGATGCGCTTGAAGTGGCCGCACGGTTGCGTCAGGTAATGGAGCAGGTGGAGCCGGTTGGCGAGTGTTGCCTGACCATGAGCTATGGGGTGGTGCAGTGGCAGGAGGGTGAAGACCCGGATGATTTGTTGGCCCGTGCCGACAAGGCCCTGTATCGCGCCAAGGGTGCGGGCAAGAATGCGATAGCTGAGTGAGCTGACGATGCGTGAATTGGGGCCGCTGCGCAGCCCATCGCAGGCAAGCCAGCTCCTACAAGGATCGCGCCATTCCCAAGGTCTACGCTGTACCTGTAGGAGCTGGCTTGTCGGTGCGCCGAACCGCTGCGATGGGCTGCGCAGCGGCCCCTTTGGCCGCCACAGGTCCCGCTGAGCGAAAGAAAAAAGACCCGCGGCGCCTTGCGGCGCAGCGGGCCAAATCGGCCTCAGCCGCTTCAGTGTCAGATATGCAAGGCGTGGCCCAGTGCGCGCAACGCAGCTTCCTGTACCGCTTCACCCAGCGTCGGGTGGGCGTGGATGGTACCGGCGATGTCCTCAAGGCAAGCGCCCATTTCCAGCGATTGTGCAAACGCCGTGGACAGTTCCGAGACCGCCACGCCAACCGCCTGCCAACCCAAGATCAGGTGATTGTCGCGCCGCGCCACCACGCGAACGAAGCCGGCTTTCGACTCAAGGCTCATGGCCCGCCCATTGGCCGCGAACGGGAACTGCGCCACGATGCAGTCCAGGTCTTGTTGGCTGGCTTGCTCCGGTGTCTTGCCGACCACCACGATTTCCGGGTCGGTGAAGCACACCGCGGCGATCGCATTCGGCTCGAAGCGCCGTGCCTTGCCGGCAATGATCTCGGCAACCATCTCGCCCTGGGCCATGGCCCGGTGTGCGAGCATCGGTTCACCCGCCACGTCGCCGATGGCCCAGACATTGCGCATGCTGGTCTGGCAGCGTTCGTCGATGGCGATGGCGGCGCCGTTCATCTTCAGTTCCAGCGATTCAAGGTTGAAGCCATGAGTACGCGGGCGCCGGCCCACAGCCACCAGCACCCGGTCGGCCTCCAGGCGCAGTTGCTGGCCCTGGCCGTCACGGGCCAGCAGGCAACCGTTCTCGTATCCCTCGACGTTATGGCCCAGGTGCACGGCGATGCCCAGCTTCTTCAGCGCCTCGGCCACTGGGGCGGTTAGTTCGCTGTCGTAGGTCGGCAGGATGCGCTCGCGCGCTTCCACCACGCTCACCTGCGCGCCCAGCTTGCGGTAGGCGATACCCAGCTCCAGGCCGATATAACCACCGCCCACCACAACCAGATGCTGCGGCAAGGTTTCGGGTGCCAGCGCTTCGGTCGAGGAAATGATCGGCCCGCCCAGCGGCAGCATCGGCAGTTCGACGCTGTTGGAACCTGTGGCCAGCAACAGGTGCTCGCACTGGATGCGTTGGCCGTCGACGTCGACATGCTTGCCGTCGAGGACCTTCGCCCAGCCATGGATCACCTTGACCCCGTGCTTTTTCAGCAAGGCAGCCACCCCGGTGGTCAGGCGGTCGACGATGCCGTCTTTCCAGGCCACGCTGCGGGTGATGTCCAGGCGCGGTGAGCTGACACTGATGCCCAGTGCCGATGGCTCGGTGTAGCGCGAAGTCTGGTGGAACTGCTCGGCGACATGAATCAACGCCTTGGACGGAATGCAGCCAACGTTGAGGCAAGTGCCGCCCAACGCCTGGCCTTCCACCAGCACGGTGGGAATACCCAGTTGCCCGGCGCGGATGGCGGCCACATAGCCGCCAGGGCCGCCGCCGATGATCAGCAGGGTGGTTTCGATAGTCTGTTGCATGCTCACTCCACGAACAGGCAGGCGGGTTGCTCAAGCAGGCCACGCACGGCCTGGATGAACAGCGCAGCATCCATGCCGTCGACCACCCGGTGGTCGAACGAGCTGGACAGGTTCATCATCTTGCGTATGACGATCTGGCCGTCGATCACCATCGGCCGCTCGACCATGCGGTTGACGCCGACGATCGCCACTTCCGGGGTGTTGACCACCGGGGTACTGACGATGCCGCCCAACGCGCCGAGGCTGGTCAGGGTGATGGTCGAGCCGGACAGTTCCTCGCGGCTGGCCTTGTTGCTGCGCGCGGCGGTCGCCAAACGGCCGATCTCGCTGGCATTGCCCCACAGGCTGCCGG
Source organism: Pseudomonas sp. ITEM 17296 (assembly GCF_028895205.1). Classification (NCBI taxonomy): domain Bacteria; kingdom Pseudomonadati; phylum Pseudomonadota; class Gammaproteobacteria; order Pseudomonadales; family Pseudomonadaceae; genus Pseudomonas; species Pseudomonas sp. ITEM 17296. The sequence goes on from NZ_WJRS01000005.1 coordinate 316,071, forward strand.
CTTCGGCATGGCGCAGTACCGGTACCATCAGGCCATTGTCGCCTTGGGTGGCGATGCCCACATGCACCGCGCCATGGCGGGTGATGACTTGCGCTTCGTCGTCATAGGTGGCGTTGATCTGCGGGAAGTCGCGCAGGGCCACTACCAACGCGCGGACCAAAAACGGCAGCAGGGTCAGCTTGCCGCGGCTGTCGCCGTGCTTCTGGTTGAGCTGCTGGCGCAGGGCTTCCAGGGCCGTGACGTCGATCTCTTCGACGTAGCTGAAATGCGCGACCCGGCGCTTGGCGTCCTGCATGCGCTGGGCGATTTTGCGGCGCAGGCCGATGACTTGCACCTGCTCGCTGTCGGTACGCTTGGCGTAGCCACTGGGCGCTTGCCCGGCGGCGGTCTGTGGCTTGCTCATGAAGGCATCGAGGTCTTCGTGAAGGATGCGCCCGGCTGGGCCGCTGCCATGCACGTAGCGCAGCTCGATGCCGGTATCCAGTGCACGCTTACGCACAGCCGGGGAGGCCAGCGGCTTGTCGCCCGCCTGGCGCGGCACGATGGGCGCGGCTGTGGCGGTGGCTGCAGCCTGGCAGGCCGGCGCTGCGACTGCGGCACGCGCTGGCGGTGTGTTGGCTACTGGTGCGGCCACTGGCTCGACGGGCTTGGCTTCAGCGGGCTTGCCCTGCGGCGCGTCGACATGGTTGCCGCTACCTTCCACTTCGATGCGGATCAGCTCGCTGCCGACCGCCATCACTTCACCCGGCTGGCCACCCAGGGCCAATACCTTGCCGCTGACCGGCGAAGGGATTTCCACGGTCGCCTTGTCGGTCATGACATCGGCCACCACCTGGTCTTCGGCGATCACGTCGCCGACCTTGACGAACCACTCGACCAACTCGACTTGCGCGATGCCTTCGCCAATGTCCGGCATCTTGATGACGTGCGTGCCCATTCAGACCTCCATGACCCGTTTCAATGCCGCACCTACCCGCGAAGGCCCTGGGAAGTAAGCCCATTCCTGTGCGTGAGGGTAGGGGGTGTCCCAACCGGTGACGCGCTCGATCGGCGCTTCGAGGTGATGGAAGCAGTGCTCCTGAACCAGCGCCACCAGCTCGGCACCGAAACCGCAGGTACGGGTAGCCTCGTGCACCACCACGCAACGGCCGGTCTTTTTCACCGACTCGACGATGGTCTCCAGGTCTAGCGGCCACAGGCTGCGCAGGTCGATGACTTCGGCATCGACGCCGGTTTCTTCGGCAGCCACTTGGGCCACGTAGACCGTGGTGCCATACGTCAGCACGGTAACGTCGCTGCCGGGGCGGGTGATTGCCGCCTTGTCCAGCGGCACGGTGTAATAGCCATCCGGTACGGCGCTGTGCGGGTGCTTGGACCACGGCGTCACAGGGCGGTCGTGGTGGCCGTCGAACGGGCCGTTGTAGAGGCGTTTTGGCTCAAGGAAGATGACCGGGTCGTCGCATTCGATCGAGGCGATCAGCAGGCCCTTGGCGTCATAGGGGTTGGACGGCATGACGGTGCGCAGCCCGCACACCTGGGTGAACATCGCTTCGGGGCTCTGGCTGTGCGTTTGGCCGCCATAGATGCCGCCACCGCAGGGCATGCGCAGGGTCAGCGGGGAGATGAACTCGCCGGCCGAGCGATAGCGCAGGCGGGCCATTTCCGACACGATCTGGTCGGAGGCCGGGTAGAAGTAGTCGGCAAACTGGATTTCCACCACCGGGCGCAGGCCGTAGGCGCCCATGCCCACGGCAGTGCCGACGATGCCGCTTTCCGAGATCGGGGCGTCGAACACGCGCGACTTGCCGTACTTGGTCTGCAAGCCTTCGGTGCAGCGGAACACGCCACCGAAGTAGCCGACGTCCTGGCCGTAGATCACGACATTGTCGTCACGCTCGAGCATGATATCCATGGCCGAGCGCAGGGCCTGGATCATGGTCATGGTAGTGGTGGCCATGGCGGTTTCCGGGTTGATGCTGTTGTTATGGTCGTTCATCTCAAACCCCCAGTTCCTGGCGTTGACGGCGCAGGTGTTCGGGCATTTCCTTGTACACGTCCTCGAACATCGAGGCCGCGCTCGGGATATGGCCGTTGGCCAGGGTGCCGTACTGTTCAGCTTCCTTCTGCGCGGCGATGACCGCAGCCTCGAACTCGGCGGTGACCGCCTGGTGTTCTTCCTCGGACCAGTGGCCGATCTTGATCAGGTGCTGCTTCAGGCGGGCGATCGGGTCGCCCAGCGGGAAGTGGCTCCAGTCATCGGCAGGGCGGTACTTGGACGGGTCGTCGGAGGTGGAGTGCGGGCCGGCACGGTAGGTGACCCATTCGATCAGGCACGGGCCCAGGCCACGGCGGGCGCGTTCGGCGGCCCAGCGCGAGGCCGCGTACACAGCGACGAAGTCGTTGCCGTCGACGCGCAGGGAGGCGATACCGCAGCCCACGCCACGGCCGGCGAAGGTGGTCGATTCACCGCCAGCAATGGCTTGGAAGGTGGAGATCGCCCACTGGTTGTTGACCACGTTGAGGATCACCGGCGCGCGGTACACGTGGGCAAAGGTCAGGGCGGTGTGGAAGTCCGACTCGGCGGTAGCGCCGTCGCCGATCCAGGCTGAGGCGATCTTGGTATCGCCCTTGATCGCCGAGGCCATGGCCCAGCCGACCGCCTGCACGAATTGGGTCGCCAGGTTGCCGCTGATGGTGAAGAAGCCGGCCTCGCGTACCGAATACATGATCGGCAGCTGGCGCCCCTTGAGCGGGTCGCGCTCGTTGGACAGCAACTGGCAGATCATCTCCACCAGCGACACGTCGCGGGCCATCAGGATGCTCTGCTGGCGGTAGGTGGGGAAGCACATGTCGGTGCGGTTCAGGGCCAGGGCCTGGGCGCTGCCGATGGCTTCCTCGCCCAGGCTCTGCATGTAGAAGGACATCTTTTTCTGGCGCTGGGCAACCACCATGCGGCTGTCGAAGATGCGCGTCTTGAGCATGGCGCGCATGCCTTGGCGCAGCACCTGCGGGTCGATGTCTTCGGCCCATGGGCCGAGGGCGTCACCGTGCGCGTCCAACACGCGGATCAGGCTGTTGGACAGCTCTGCGGTGTCGGCAGCGTCGACGTCGATGGACGGTTTGCGGACAACACCTGCATCGTTCAGACGCAGGTAGGAAAAATCGGTCTGGCAGCCTGGCCGGCCGGTGGGCTCGGGCACATGCAAACGCAGGGGGGCGTACTCGTTCATGCTTTTTACGCTCGCTCGAATGTTGTTTTTGTGAGCTCTGAAGCGGCCGCCGCTGAGTACCGGCTTGTGACTGGTAAGTCAGCGTCACCTACATCTTAGTGGCACGGCAGGAGAATTTTTCTCTCAAGTTGGTTGCCTTTGCTGACGGGCGCAGATAAACATTCCGCATAAACACAAAAAACCGGTGAATTTGTCTCATGCGCAAACTCGATCGTACCGATATCGGTATTCTCAACAGCCTTCAGGAAAACGCCCGCATCACCAACGCGGAGCTGGCGCGCTCGGTGAACCTGTCGCCCACCCCCTGTTTTAATCGGGTCAAGGCCATGGAAGAGCTGGGGGTGATCCGCCAGCAGGTGACCTTGTTGTCGCCGGAGGCGTTGGGGCTGGACGTGAATGTGTTCATCCATGTGAGCCTGGAAAAACAGGTCGAGCAGTCGCTGCACCGCTTTGAGGAAGAGATCGCCGAGCGCCCCGAGGTGATGGAGTGCTACCTGATGACGGGCGACCCGGATTACCTGCTGCGGGTGCTGCTGCCCAGTATTCAAGCGCTGGAGCGCTTTCTCGATTACCTGACGCGGTTGCCGGGCGTGGCGAATATCCGGTCGAGTTTTGCCTTGAAGCAGGTGCGCTATAAAACGGCGCTGCCATTGCCAGCGAATGGGATGACCCTGCGCGAATAAGGGAAGCGGAATTACACACACC
>NZ_WJRS01000060.1:0-2366 GCF_028895205.1 Pseudomonas sp. ITEM 17296
GGAGTTCTCAAGCAAGTCCGCCCCTCCAAATGGCTCTCCTTTCTGCTTCTTCTGAAAGACTGTCGTGCGACTACGAGTCTGAGAATTTATCAGACAAGACCTCCCAGACAAGGAGCAGGTGGCCGAGGGTTATTTTAATGGATGTTCCTTTGGGGGAGTCTTCAGTTTTCATTGTGGAGATTCCTTGATTAGGAGTCATAAGGCCTAAATCAGGTGCATCGTAGACGCCACCTGAGTTTACTTGTTATTTTTTTATTTCGTGCATGAAAGACTTTAACTTCAAGACAACATGCTTTACTCCTAGATCTTCATATATTGACAAACTTGACTCTATGCTCTCAAGAGCGGCATCAATATCCCCAAGATCATAATTTACCACACCTATATTGTACTTGGCTAAACCTATACCTTCCTTGTGGTTAATCTCCTTGTTTATTGATAATGCCAAATTAAAACAATCCAAAGCATCGTTCAGATTACCCTTGATTTTGTGAAGCATTCCAGAATTAATTAAGCAAATAGCAATATCCTTTCTTGCACCTAATTCCTTATACATCCTTAGAGATTCATTGCAATACCTTTCTGCGATCTCGAGTTCTCCTTGCTCTCTATATAGATTCCCTAGATTGCCCTTGTGTCTTGCACAACCATATTTATCACCATTCTTGGTATCGATTTCGAGTGCCTTCTCGTAGTACTTTTTTGCTTCTGGAAAATTTTTTTCATATTTATAAATAACCGCTAGATTTCCATACACAATAGATAGATTTTTATTTGAATCGCCCATCAGCAATATGGATTTCTTGTAACTTGCTTTGGCTTCAGAATAATTACCTTTTATTTTAAAAACCAGACCAAGATCGCTGAGGATTTCAGCCTCGACGTCCGTGGCATTTATCGATTTAGCAATAGCCAAACCATCGCTATACATGTTTTCAGCAAGTTCTAGCTCGCCAAGATATTTATACGCAACACCTAGAGTCCTCTTCATCATTGCTTTGATTTTAGGTTCTGCTTTCGTATTTTCGACACTTAATAAATTTATTACATCTTGGTTTTTCCCTATTCTAATTAGAAGGTCACAATATACTAAGCGCGCCTCAAGATCGTTCTCATCCAAAGTCATAACTTTTTTAAATGCACTGATTGATTCATTTGTATCAGTAAAAAAAGCCAGTGCACCAATCTTTCGCCACTTTTCCACTACTACATCCTGGCTAAAATCTGCATCATGCTTTAATAATCTTATAGCTTTATGAATGTCACCTCTTTCAATAGCCTCGACAATTTCAGTAGACGTTTTGTCATTTACAATATCTTCAATAACCTGTTTTAGAATGTGAATTTTGACTTCATCTAGAACCACATTGGCATTGTCACCCAGAAGCTTCTCAAAAATTTTCGCTCCGGGGGAACTCGACCTATTTTTCAGTCGTATAAATAAAACAACTGAAAAAGCAATCATTAACGCACCAATAACTATAACAAGGGTATCGGCGCTCGAATTGAGCGATAGCCTTATATATAAATCTTCTTTGATAATCTCTAAGCTTGAGCCTAACTGTATGACCCTCTGGTAAGCTACAAAAATAATCCCTGAAGTCAACAGGCACCATATGAACTTAGTATCGAAATTAGGATTTAAAATTCGATTAAGCTTCTCTAAAAAAATGCCTTTTATAGTAAATTTTTTACTCATGTCTTTTTAACATAACAGTGATGGATAATCTTCCGTACTAATTTAATAGCATGGAAGGCGGTATAACTACGAAATACGTCGATCTAAAAAATCAAAAAAACACTATTTTCAATCACTTACAAAGCACCTCATGAGCCAGGGAGTATTCGCTTGACTTCCACATTCCACGCTTTCATTACTACTGGACAGATATACACGGGGCGCTAGGTGTCGCGCAAGACAGACCAAAGCACCGTGTCGATAAAGTGTCGAAATCACTGCAAGGGATAGCAGAGAAATGTTGCACTGGCTGGACTGCAAGGCCAGTAAAGCCGGGCGTTTCAGATCACAGCAAGGAGCTGGAAAGGGTTCGATTCCCATCACCCATAAAGGCAAAGCTTGGCGGCAATGGTTTGAGCCGGGAAAGATGGGTTGTTGTGTGAAGGGTGGCCAAAGGTGCAGAGGCTCTGCATCTGTGGCTTTGGGTGACGGATAGGTGACTAGCGTTTGCGAGCTTTGCGGCGGCGGGTAATTACCTCATTCGCCAGATTCGCTATCTCCTTCAATGACTCTCGGTCGCTGACTTCATAGATGAGATCGCTTAAATAGTGCCGGAGTTCGTCGCGGCTCAGCTCGGCAGGGGCTGCTGACTCGGGCGTCTAGCTGAAAAATGACGTTATTGAGCATT
>NZ_WJRS01000061.1:0-2203 GCF_028895205.1 Pseudomonas sp. ITEM 17296
CGGCCGACGCGCTCGAACGCTGCCACCTGCGCCTGCGGCACCACCAGATAAGCCAGGCGAATACCGGGAAACAGCACCTTGCTGAAGGTGCCGGCATACAGCACGCGCCCATGGCGATCCAAGCTGGCCAGCGCTGGAAGTGGACGGCTGACGTAGCGGTACTCGCCGTCGTAATCGTCCTCGACAATCCAGCCACCGGTGCGGGCAGCCCAATCGAGTAGCAGTTGCCGGCGTGGCAGCGACAGTGCCATCGACAGCGGGCTCTGATGCCCAGGTGTCACCATGGCGACCTGAGCAGCCCGAGAACCCGCGATGGCGTGTTCTACATTCATACCATCGGCATCAACCGGCACCGCTTCCAGCTCCAGGCCGAACTGGCGAAGCACCTGGCGCGTAGTGGGATAGCCCGGGTCTTCCACCCAGGCGCACTCGCCTGGCTGCAACAGGGTATGTGCGACTAAGGACAGGCTATTGCGCCAACCGCTGGTGATAAACACCTGATGGGCACCGCAATCGATACCTCGGGACACCTGCAGATACGAAGCAATGGCGCTGCGCAACGCTGCCAGGCCGTGGGGTGCCGGATAGTCCAGATCTCCAAGACGCATCCCACGGAGATACCGAGCACCGAGACGCGCCCATATCTTGCGCGGAAATGCATCCAGCGCCGGTACCCCCATCTGGAACGGCAACAGCTGCGGTGGACGCCAGAGCGAATCAGGTGCGTCTTCGATCACTTGGCTGCTGACTGGTAATGCGGTGGCCTCCGACACGGGCTTCTGCAGTTCAGGATTGATTACGGTGCCTTTCTGCCCGAGCGCCAGGAGGTAACCCTCGCTGGCCAGCAGCGAATAGGCCAATTCGACGGTGCCACGGGCCACCCCCAGCTCCTTGGCCATGGCGCGCGCCGACGGCAAGCGGTCACCGGGGGACAACGTGCCTGCGGCAACGGCGGCCAGTACGCGGTCGTACAGTTGACGATACAGAGGCAAGGCAGACTGCTCTTCCAAGGGAGCAAAAGGTGGCTTGGGGGAGGTCATCATGGCCTAGTTCATATCCCATTTCTTGGCTCAATCAAGTGGGTCAATGGTAGTCCAATATAGCGCCATCACCTACTCATGAGGGCAACTCCCATGACATCCCCTTTGCACAACTTCATACCCAGCGTGCTCGACCTGGCCGACACGTCCCTGCGCCCCCTGGACAGCACCCATGACCTCTGCAGCGCATTCCCGGTAATGCAGCAATTGCGCCCTCATCTGACGAGCGAAGCTGACTTCGTCAGCCGCATCGAGCGTATGCGCGTTGAAGGCTATCGCCTGATTGGTGCTTATGACTTAGGCGTTCTTGTGGCACTGGCTGGTTACCGCTTACAGGAAAACCTGGTCTACGGCGCATTCCTGTATGTCGATGACCTTGTAACCGCCGAGGCTCAGCGGGGAGGTCAGTGGGGCTCGCGCTTATTGCAAGCCTTGGAGCGACTGGCCCGCGCCAGCGGTTGTGCACGCCTGGTGCTCGACACGGGTTTGGCCAACGCCCGCGCGCAACGCTTCTACTTCCGTGAAGGCCTGTTGACGGGTGCACTGCGCTTTCAGAAACAGTTCGATACGCCATAACCCGCACGCACATCCAAGGAGGCGAACCTCATGACATCGTCACAACAGCCACTTGCTCCTTTGCGCATTCTTCGCCTGGTCGCCAGCCCCAATGCAGAGGATTCGGAAAGTCTGAAACTGTCCCAGCAGATCCTGTTTGCCTTGGCCAGTCAGGCCGGCAGAAGGGGTATCCAGTTGACCGATTTAGACCTCAACTCCTTGGCCCCAGTCGATGCGCCTTACGCCCAGGCGTTAGCCAATCAGCGCGTAGTCATAGCAAGCGGTCAGGAGGGTACGTTGAGCCGTTCCGACGAGTTGATCGACCAACTGCAGGCATGCGACGTACTGCTGATTGCCACGCCGATGCACAACTACAGCGTGCCCGCCCCACTCAAGATGTGGATCGACCAGGTGGTACGCGTGGGCAAAACGTTTCTGGGCACCGCCAAAGGCAAAGTCGGATCGCTGACGGATCGTCCGGTTTACGTCGCAATAGCTTGCGGGGGCTACATCAGCGGCCAGCATGCCCGTCAACCCGACTTTCTGCGACCCTACCTGTCCGCCGTCCTCGCCACCATCGGTCTCAATCACGTGTACTACTTCACCGT
>NZ_WJRS01000062.1:0-1794 GCF_028895205.1 Pseudomonas sp. ITEM 17296
CCGGTGTGGTACCAGCGCAGGCTCGGGTCGGCATTGGTGCGCGCGCCCATGGCTTGGGTCAGGCGGTCGAGGAAGATCGCCAACAGCACCAGCCCCATGCCACCGACCGTGGCCAGGCCCATGTCCAACCGGCCGATGCCGCGCAGCACCATCTGGCCCAGGCCGCCGACCGAGATCATCGAGGCGATCACCACCATCGACAGCGACAGCATCAGGGTCTGGTTGAGCCCGGCCATGATGGTCGAGGTGGCCAGCGGCAGCTGCACGCGGGTCAGCATCTGGCGCGGCGTGCAGCCAAAGGCGCGGGCCGCTTCGATCTTGTCTTCCGGCACCTGGCGGATGCCCAGGTTGGTCAGGCGCACCAGCGGCGGCAGGGCAAACACGATGGTCACCAGCACGCCCGGCACGTTGCCGATGCCGAACAGCATCACCACCGGCACCAGGTAGACGAACGCCGGCAGCGTCTGCATCGCATCGAGCACGGGGCGGATAATGCTTTCCAGGCGGTTGCTGCGGGCGCAGACAATGCCCAGCGGGATGCCGATCACCGCGCAGAAAAACACCGAAGTGAGCACCAGCGCCAGGGTGGTCATCGACTCCGACCACACGCCGATCAGCCCCAGCAGCGTCAGGGTGACGAAGCACAGCAGCGCCATGCGCTTGCCCGCCAGCTGCCAGCCGAGCAAGGACGACAGCAGGATGCCAATGGTGGGCGGGATGCTCTGCAGGGCGAACTCGATGCCGTTGAGCACCTGGTCGATCGGCCAGCGGATGGCGCGAAACACCTCACGGAAGTTGTGCACGAGGAAGTTGAGGGTAGCGGTGACCCAGTCGCCCAGGGGGATGGTGGCCGCCTGGAACGGGTCGAGCAGGCTGAATTCGGACATGGGGCAAACCTCGCGGGGGTCAGTGGCGGCTCAGGGACTGCAACGGCGTGCTGTTGGCCAGGCTGGAACACTGGCAGCGGCTGTTGAAGGTCTTGAAGAACGCGCGCACGTAATCGTTGGCCGGCTGGTTGATCAGCTGCTGCGGGGTGCCGATTTGCACCACCCGGCCGCCCTCCATGATCGCGATGCGATGGCCGATGCGGATGGCTTCCTCGATGTCGTGGGAAATGAAGATGATGGTGCGCTGCTGCTCGGCCTGCAGGCGCATCAGCTCGCCCTGCATCTCGTTGCGAATCAGCGGGTCGAGGGCCGAGAAGGCTTCGTCCATCAACAGGATGGTCGGGTCGTTGGCCAGCGCCCGGGCCAGGCCCACGCGCTGCTGCATGCCGCCGGACAGCTGGTGCGGGTAGCTATGCTCGTGGCCGGCCAGGCCGACCTGGCTCAGCGCCTCGCGGGCACGGCGGTGGCGTTCGGTTTCGGCAACGCCGGCAATTTCCAGGCCGAAGGCGGTGTTCTGCAGCACGCTCATGTGCGGCATCAGGGCGAAGGACTGGAACACCATGCCCATTTCCTTGCGGCGCACATCGAGCAGGGCTTTATCGGACAGGCCGGTGATTTCGCGGCCGTTGAGGTGGATGCTGCCGGCGGTGGGTTCGATCAGGCGGTTGAACAGCCGCACCATGGTCGACTTGCCCGAGCCCGACAGGCCCATGATGACGAAGATCTCGCCACGTTTGACGGAAAAGCTTGCATCGAACACGCCGACGACGTGGCCGGTCTTGCTGAAGATTTCGTTCTTGTCGGCGCCCTTGCGGAGCATCTCCATGGCCATGTTCGGGTTGGGGCCGAACACTTTGAAGATGTTGTTTACCGAAAGAATCTCATCGGCATGGCTCATACGACCCTC
>NZ_WJRS01000063.1:0-1759 GCF_028895205.1 Pseudomonas sp. ITEM 17296
TCACGAAGCGCAGGGCGACGACGTCTACAAAGACGCCGGCGAAATCGAGTTGGGCGTGAAGTCGGCAGCAGACATCGATGGCCGTGCCTTCGAGAACCTGCAGCTGGGCGACGCGGCGTCGGTCAAAGTGACTGACACCACGGATGACGTGGTGGCCAAGCTGACCGCTACCCTTTCGGTTACCGAAGGTGGTGCAATCACCTACACCATCACCCTGACCAACAAAGACGGTCTGCCGATCGACAAGCATTCGGCGCTGACCTTCACGCTGAGCGACGGCACTACCGTCATCACGGTTCCGGCCAACAGCACCACCGGCTTCACCACCGTGACTGCCCCGGACAACGTTTACGTTGGTACCAATGACGCGGTGATCAAGTCGATCGCTTCGGTCGATGGCGCTGATGTCGGCAAGTTCGAGAACCTGGTTCTGGACAAGACCCCGGTCAGCACGGCTGTCACTGACGAGCCAGGCTCGGGTACTCCAGGCGCTGGCAACGAAGGTGATCTGGTCAAAGTCACCATCACCGCCGATCAGGTTTCGGTTGCCGAGAACGTCAAACCGACCTTCACCGTCCACATCAACACCGCCCTGACTCACGACCTGGTCGTGACCCTGAGCAACAACGCCACCGTCACTATCAAGGCCGGTGAAACCAGCGCACCGTACACCCACGAAGCACAGGGTGACGACGTCTACAAAGACGCTGGCGAAATCGAGTTGGGCGTGAAGTCGGCAGCAGACATCGATGGCCGTGCCTTCGAGAACCTGCAGCTGGGCGATGCGGCCTCGGTCAAAGTGACCGATACCACTGACGACGTCATCGCCAAGCTGACCGCCACCCCTTCGGTCACTGAAGGCGGCGAGATCACTTATACCGTCACCCTGACCAACAAAGACGGCCTGCCGATCGACAACCATGCGCCGTTGTATTTCACCCTGAGTGACGGCAAAACGGTCATCACCGTGCCGGCCAATAGCACCACCGGTTTCACCACGGTGACCGCGCCGGACAACGTCTACGTCGGTACCAATGACGCGGTGGTCAAGTCGATCGCCAATGTCAGCGGCGCAGACGCCTGGAAGTTCGAGAACCTGGTTCTGGACAAGACCCCAGTCAGCACCACCGTAACCGACGAGCCGGGCTCGGGTACTCCAGGCACCGGCAACGAAGGCGACGTGGTCAAAGTCACCATCACCGCCGACCAAATCTCGGTCGCCGAGAACGTCAAACCGACCTTCACTGTCCACATCAACACCGCGCTGGCCCACGACCTGGTCGTGACGCTGAGCAATAATGCGGTTGTGGTGATCGAGGCCGGCAAGACTTCGAGCGAGCCGTATACCCACGACGCACAAGGCGATGACGTCTACAAAGACGCCGGTGAAATCGAGCTGGGCATCAAATCTGCCGTCGATGTTGACGGTCGTGCCTTTGAAAACCTGCAGCTGGGTGATGCCGCGTCGGTCAAAGTCACTGACACCACCGACGACGTGGTGGCCAAGCTGACCGCGACCCCTTCGGTCTCCGAAGGTGGTGAAATCACTTACACCATCACCTTGACCAACAAAGATGGTCTGCCGATCGATAACCACGCGCCGTTGTACTTCACCCTGAGTGACGGCAAAACGGTCATTACCGTCGCGGCCAATAGCACCACCGGCTTCGCTACCGTCACCGCGCCGGACAACGTCTACGTTGGTACCAACGACGCGGTGGTCAAGTCGATTGCCAATGTCAGCGGCGCAGACGCCTGG
>NZ_WJRS01000064.1:0-1752 GCF_028895205.1 Pseudomonas sp. ITEM 17296
TGCAGTGGGGCAGAGCTGTTGCCGGCGGCATCCACCAGGCGGATATCCAGCGCTTCGCCATTCGCTTGAGCAGGGCTCAGCGTCAGGCTGAAGCTGCCATCTGCGCCTACGAGTCCGGTACCAATCACAGTGCCCGCAGCGTCGCGGACTTGAACAGTGGCACCCGGTTCACCGCGACCGGTAAGGGTCACGCCTTCGGCCAAGGCCAGGCCTGTGGGTTGGTCTGGGGCTTGCAGGTCTGGCGAGGTGACCGAGCCTGGTTCAGACGCGTTGCCTGCCGCGTCGGTCAGCACCACTTGCAGCGTGCTGCCATCGTTAACGGCTGGATCAAGGGCGATTACAAAATTGCCGTCCGCGCCTACAGTGCCAGTCGCCAGCACATTGCCAGCGGCGTCACGTACCTGCACCGTGGCCCCGGCTTCGCCGCGGCCGCTTAGCTGGCTGCCGGCGAGGCCGATCACCAGGTTGGTCGGTGCGTTGGGTGGGGTGGTGTCGACGCCGTCGATATCCGGCGCGGTGACGGAGCTGGCAAGCGACGTGTTACCAGCAACATCGGTCGCGGTGGCCTGCAACACTTCGCCATCGACCTGAGGCGGGTCGAGGGTGATGTTGAACACGCCGGTTGGGCCGACCAGGGCGCTGCCCAGTTCAGTGCCATCGGCGGCGAGAATACGAACGGTGCTACCCGGTTCGGCACGGCCGGTGACGACAGTGCCGTTGGCGCTGACGGCCAGTTCACTGGGTGCGGCTGGCGCGGTGATGTCCGGCGCAAAGATTTGCGTAGGCACGGACGACAAGCCCGTGTCATCAATGGCCACAACATCGAGCAGTTCGCCATTGGCCTGGGCCGGGTCGAGCACGATAGTAAAGGTGCCGTCTGCACCCGCCACAGCACTGCCAATGAGCGTGCCATTGGCATCGTGTACCTCTACACGGGTTCCAGCGGGTGCGTTGCCGGTCAGGCTGGTGCCATCGGCATTAATGGCCAGTTCGCTCGGGCTGGCCGGGGCGGTGGTCAGCGGCACATCGTATTCGAGGGCAACGGACGCGTTGCCGCTTGGGTCGACCTGCACCAGGCTCAGGTGTTCGCCTGGTTGCGCAGCCGGGTCGAGGTTGATCAGGAAGGTACCATTGGCAGTGACGACGCCGCGGCCAAGCAGGTTGCCATCCGCGTCGCGCACCTCAACGGTGGCACCCGCTTCCCCGCGACCGCCCAAGACCAAGCCGCCAGGGCCGACCTGGATGTTACTGACTGCATCCGGTGGGGTGATGTCTGGGGCATTGAACTGCAGGGCAGCGGAGCTATTACCAGCGGCATCGACCAGGCGGATATCCAGGGCTTCGCCATTGGCCTGAGCAGGGCTCAGCGTCAGGCTGAACGTGCCATCCGCGTTGACCAGCCCGGTACCGATCACACTACCGGCAGCGTCGCGTACTTGTACGGTGGCGCCAGGTTCGCCGCGGCCGGTGAAGGTGATGCCATCGGCCAGGGCAAGGTCGGTGGGTTGCGCAGGAGGCAGTAGGTCTTGCGAGGTGACCGAGCCAGGTTGAGAAACGTTGCCCGCCGCATCGGTCAGTGTCACCTGCAGGGTGCTGCCGTCGATGACGGCAGGGTCCAGCGTCAGCAGGAAGGTGCCATCTGCACCCACGGTGCCAGTGGCCAGGACATTGCCAGCGGCATCACGCACCTGAACGGTAGTGCCCGCTTCGCCACGGCCAGTCAGTTGGTGGCCAGCGAGGCCAATCACCAAA
>NZ_WJRS01000065.1:0-1719 GCF_028895205.1 Pseudomonas sp. ITEM 17296
AGACGAAGAGCTGGGGTGTGGCTTTACGTGGTTCACGTGGGATGGCGATACGCCTGCCACGGAGTGTCGTGATCGAGAGGAACGGGGTGGGAGTACAACTCACTACGTGTTCGAACTGGGGACGTTTGTACCAGTAGCCCAGGCTGTGACCAACACTGTCTTGGACCTTCTGCCACAGCCCCTTTATGGCGAGTATTACAGCATTGACCGGGACCCGGTCTGGTTGCACGAACCCAAGCCAGAACCGATTGACGTGTTCGCCTGGTACCAGTGCGATCAGCTGGGCACGCCGATGGAGCTCACGGATGTAGATGGGGAAATTGCTTGGAGTGGAACCTTTAAAGTGTGGGGGATGGCAGAGCAAAATTGCAGTGATAAAGCAATGCAGAAAAATATTTGCAACACGTTGCGCTTTCAAGGGCAGTATTCTGACATAGAGACTGGCCTGCACTACAACCGCCATCGTTATTACACCCCACAACTAGGCCGCTTTATCACTAAAGACCCAATCAAGTACGCAGGCGGCTTAAACCTTTATGCTTACGCGCCCAACCCTATTTACTGGTCAGACCCATTTGGCTTAGCAAAAAACAGAGGGCGCATTCAGGCGCAAGGGGCTAAACTAGAAGAGTCGGTTTCTTGGAACCAAGACACACCCGTAACCGGAGCTGATGGTCAAAAAATGTTGAGAGAATTGAAAGGCAAATTAAACAATCGAGATCTAGATATTAGAAGCGGCGCTTTTGAAAAAGCTGAACGCTATATTTACGATGCATGCAAATGTGGCGGAGTCAGCGCGCAAGTAAGCCAGTCGTTCAAGGTAAAAAATACTAAAGGTGAGCGAGTAGATATAGAAATCATCACTGGCAGCGCCTTTGAGGAGTAAATGCGAATGTATGACGACTTCCTTTCAAACATCGAGACTTACACTAAACTTGAGGAGCTTTTCAAAAGCGCATTTGCCGCTCACACAAAAACAACAAGCAGCACATCGCACTACATAACTCCTTTTTATAATACAACCTTTAAAAATGGCCAACCCTTTAGAAATGCAAACCCCATCTTCTCGGCATTAAACTTAAAATCCAAAAAACTGATTCGGATAATAATCGAAGAAAATGAGCATAATATATCAGTTGTTGAAAAAAAAACAGACCACGGAACAGAAACCATTATTTTCGGAGGAACAACAAACCTAAGTGAAATTTTAATCAAGATGCAAGAGTGGATTACACTGTCTGAACAACAATCAAAAACAGCGCACTCCGACCACCCTCCACCCAGCTAAAAACATTTACTCAAGATCGGCCCTATCAAAGCCAGTAAGTACCAACGCATGTTCTTTAAAAACAGATCGAAATTTCTATCTAGCCGGGAAACGAGCGCAAGATCAGCCACACCTATTTCACAGTCAAGTCCACGCAATGGAAATACAACGACTTTTGGCAATTGGCCAGGCTGACCAACGCTATCGGCGATGTGACTAAATAGCAGTACGGGCCGGGCTAGCTCGTACTGCTCGCCCACCCGGACAAGACCAAGGAACGCTTCAAGCGCGACGCCGAAGGCCGACTGCTCAGCTTCACCGACCCGCTGAATCGGCGTACCCGCTGGGACTACAACGAGGCCGGCCTACTCCATCAACGCCACAACGCCAACGACACCACCCTCACCTACCACTGGGACAAGCTCGGCCAACTCGTACGTCTGCGCAACGAA
>NZ_WJRS01000067.1:0-1453 GCF_028895205.1 Pseudomonas sp. ITEM 17296
TGTAATCGATGGACTCGCCCCCGCCGAGGCATCACAGTGCCACGGTGGCGTTCATAAAAGCCAACGGCAGCGAGGGCGAGACCATGAAAAAGCATAGTTCGAAGCACGATCCCCTGTCTTCCACTGATGTGGCGCTTTGCACAACCCTCTGCGTAGACCTGGCCAAACAGGTTTTCCAGTTAGCAGGCGAGGATGCTACCGGTCGGGTGATCTACGAAGATCGCATCAAATCCCGTCAAAACTTCCATGATTTTTTAATCAAGCTGCCAGTGACGGTGACTGTCTTAATGGAGTGCGGTCCAGGTGCGCAAGCCTGGGCCAGACTACTGCAGGCCAAGGGTAATCCGGTTCGGATCCTGCCTGCGCAACGCGTTGCCGAACACCGCAGCGGCGCGAAGAACGACCGTAACGACACCCATGCCATTTTGCGTGCCGGTCGCGATACCAGTATTGCCTCAATCCCGATCAAGAGTATTACAGCACTGGCTATTCAAGCGCTGCACCGTGTCCGGCGCGGCAACATCAAGCGGCATACAGCGCTGGGCAATCAGATGCGTGGCCTGCTGCTAGAGCATGGCGTCTCCATGCCTCAAGGCGATGCGGCGATCAATACGCATGTGCCACGGGCTCTTGAAGATGCCTCTTTACCTCTGCCGGACTTGTTGCGCGAGTTGCTCGATGAACTGCTGACTGACTGGCTCTCTCTGGGTGAACGCATTGCGACGCTGAGTAGGCGGCTTGAAGCGACAGCTCAGGAGGATGAGGTCGCACAGCGGCTGATCACCATTCGTGGCGTGGGCCCAATCATTGCCACGGCGATCGTGGCGAAACAGACCGAGCCTAGCCGCTTCGCCAGTGGCCGAATGTATTCCGCCTTCTTCGGTATCGTGCCCGACCAGCACAGCAGCGGAAACAAAATCAGGCTGGGCAGGATGAGCAAGCGAGGTGATGGCTACATACGCAGCCTGATGATTCAGGGGGCGCATGCTGTCTTGAGTCAGCTAAGGCCTGATTCCGATCAGCCAGACGATCACCGCCTTTTGCGCTGGCTATCCCGCCTTGGACGCAAGGAGGCGGCGATCAGACTGGCTAATCGAAATCTGCGCATTATCTGGGCCTTGTTGCAGAGCGATCAGGTATACCAGCGCAAACCGAACAGCAACTCGGAGGCAGCTATGAGCCTCTGATCAACCGAGCAATGCCACCGGGGCGCCGAGCGCTCCAACCCCTGCTAGTGAACATTGACCCCTGGTAAGACCGTCGCAGACAGATGCCTCTGCTCCTACAGGCCCGATGTAATGGCCTCAATGTAAACGGCACGCTGCGAGCTCACCACGATGTTGGCCAGAAGCAAAAAGCTTCCTCGAATAGGCCTGATACATAGATGCAACCGGGTTCCTAAGTTCAAAAGCAGCTAGACAGTGTGGGCGAGTCCATACATAGGAGCAGCCTT
>NZ_WJRS01000068.1:0-1357 GCF_028895205.1 Pseudomonas sp. ITEM 17296
GTCTCAATAGTCACTTCAGAAACCTGTCCTAGCCGCTATTTTGGTTTTCAAAGATTTTATATTTGTTCTTTTGAAATGGTTGTTGGGGTAGGGATTATTAAATTTTCTAATGACAGTTGTGCGTCATTCAGGTCAAGCATTATTGCACCAGTTTTTTTTGGAAAGTTATTAGGGTTAGAAAAGAAAATATCAAGACTTTTTTTATGGCTAAAGCGATTGTCGATATTTTTGTCTGGTGGATGATTTTATTTTTGTGAATTATGCTTATATTTTTTTGGTCTTTCCGTAAGGTTATGAAGGGGGAGGCTTCAGTAGGTATGAATTCAAATTTTTTATTATTTTTAGATAACTCAATTACCCCGTCTATCAAGGAGGTTATGGAGATGTAAAGCATACATTTTCCTGACGCTATGCTCTTGTTGTCTAGGGTGAGGGATATTACTCCTTGATCTAATTCGTCCGCAAGGCAATTGTTGTCGATACGGCTTAAAGTGAAAACCATCATGATTACTCGCTCCGAACGGGAAAGACAGTTATAGTGCGATTATTATCGCTAGAGTCGAATACGCCGCGTACTCTGTCTCTTTTTCCGTTGACTTTCATTCTTTTCTCATAGGTTTGTATTCTTCGTTCGGGGGCGCTAATTTTAGTGCCTTGTTTAACTAGGCATTCAGAAGCAGTTTGGATTTGGTCTTGCGTTGTTCCAGAAGGGAACAAATCGCCCGCTCCGTTAAGAGCGTTGGTCCCGCTGATGTGCCTTTCATCAATATGTTGCCATCCTTCTTTTGAGTTGCCGGCGGGTATCCACGGTTTAGGTTGCTTCCTTCCAGCCAGCCCCATGGGGTCTGTCCATTGAACAGGATTGCTTGCGTAAAGATAAAAATTGTGACCGCCTTCGAAGCCAATTGGATCTTTCGTACCATAACGTCCTGTTATAGGATCGTAATATCTATGTCGGTTGTAGTGTAGCTTGGTTTCAACATCGAAATATTGCCCCTGAAAACGCAGTGGATTACCGATATTTGCCCACTTCGCCTTATCGCTCTGTGTCTCTTTAGCTAAGCCCCAAGTCTTATACGTCCCGCTCAAGGCGATTTCCCCACCTCCATCAGTTAGCTCCATAGGGGTGCCTAGCTGGTCACATTGATACCAAGCGAAGGCATCAATAGGTCTGCGTGTCGGCTTATGCAGCCATACCGGATCCCGATCAATATCGTAGTGGTCGCTATACGTCGGTTGCGGCAGCAGATCCAAGCTGGTGTTGATCACCGCCTGCGCCACTGGAATGAACGTCCCCGGCTCGAACACGTAGTGAGTGGTACTCCCACCCCGTTCCTCTCGATCACGACACTCTGTT
>NZ_WJRS01000069.1:0-1320 GCF_028895205.1 Pseudomonas sp. ITEM 17296
CGTCACGACCAGGTCGTGAGCCAGCGCGGTGTTGATGTGGACGGTGAAGGTCGGTTTGACGTTCTCGGCAACAGAAACCTGATCAGCGGTGATGGTGACTTTGACCAGATCACCTTCGTTGCCCGGCGTACCTGGTTCGTCGGTCACAGCAGTGCTGACCGGAGTTTTGTCCAGAACCAGATTCTCGAACTTGCCGACATCCGCGCCATCAACCGAAGCGATCGATTTGATCACTGGGTCGTTGGTACCGACGTAGACGTTGTCCGGGGCAGTCACGGTGGTGAAACCGGTAGTGCTGTTGGCCGGAACCGTGATGACGGTGGTGCCGTCACTCAAGGTGAAAGTCAGCGCCGAATGTTTATCGATCGGCAGGCCGTCTTTGTTGGTCAGCGTAATGGTGTAGGTGATTGCGCCGCCTTCAGTAACGGAAGGGGTAGCGGTCAGCTTGGCCACGACGTCATCCGTGGTGTCGGTGACTTTGACCGAAGCGGCGTCGCCCAGCTGCAGGTTCTCGAAGGCACGGCCATCGATGTCTGCTGCCGACTTCACGCCCAGCTCGATTTCACCGGCGTCTTTGTAGACGTCGTCGCCCTGCGCTTCGTGGGTGTACGGCGCGCTGGTTTCACCGGCTTTGATGGTAACGGTAGCGTTGTTGCTCAGCATCACGACCAGATCGTGAGCCAGGGCGGTGTTGATGTGGACGGTGAAGGTCGGTTTGACGTTCTCGGCAACCGAGACTTGGTCAGCCGTAATGGTGACTTTGACCAAGTCGCCTTCGTTGCCAGCGCCTGGAGTACCCGAGCCTGGCTCGTCGGTGACAGCAGTGCTGACCGGCGTTTTGTCCAGAACCAGGTTCTCGAACTTGCCAACATCCGCGCCATCGACGGTGGCGATCGATTTGATCACCGCGTCGTTGGTACCGACGTAAACGTTATCCGGAGCAGTCACGGTGGTGAAGCCGGTAGTGCTGTTGGCCGGGACCGTGATGACGGTGGTGCCGTCGCTCAAGGTGAAGGTCAGCGCCGAGTGCTTATCAATCGGCAAGCCATCTTTGTTGGTCAGGGTGATGGTGTAGGTGATCGCACCACCTTCGGTGACCGAAGGGGTAGCGGTCAGCTTGGCCACCACGTCATCCGTGGTGTCAGTCACTTTGACCGACGCCGCATCGCCCAGTTGCAGGTTCTCGAAGGCACGCCCGTCAACATCGACGGCGGACTTGATACCCAGCTCGATTTCTCCAGCGTCTTTGTAGACGTCGTCACCCTGTGCTTCGCGGGTGTACGGAGCGCTGGTTTCGCCAGCCTTGATGGTAACGGTGGC